>DATAMR010000033.1:0-34517 GCA_036260485.1 Solirubrobacterales bacterium
GGCAAGAAGGGCCTCCTGGAGAACTCAGAAGACCTCTGCGCCTCGGTCCACCGCGCCGACGTCCGCTTCAGCGCCCAGAACGGGAGGACCCTGAACTCCCGGCCGGTGCTGGCTGCCAGCTGCGGGAAGAAGGGCAAGGGCAAGGGCGGCAAAGGCCATCGGCGGACCGTCGCCTGGTTCTCGGGGCTGGGGTTCTAGGAGACCTTGGCGAAACGATTGGCGAAAGTCTTGAACTGCATGGGTAGCCACTCCTAGGTTCGGCGAGTCCGAATCAAAAGCGCCCCGGCGCGGCGGTAACCGCCCGGGGCATGGCACAGGAGGTTCTAGCTCCCATGCACGACCAAGATAAGGCAGCAACGAACGCTGCCGAAGACCTACGAGACGAACGGGCCATTCTTGTTCATCTCGTGGATACGTTCCCCCAGACGCTGCGGCTCTCCGACCTGATCCGAGAACTGGGCGGCGCTGAGGACTTCACCCAGCGCGACGGCATCGAACGGGCGGTGAGGGAACTCGTCAAGGGCGGGCTGCTGTTCCGCTGCTCAGGCGCGGTGCTGCCGACCAGAACCGCCCTGCGGGCCTATGAGTTGCTCTTGGGGGCGGCGTAGATGGAGGCGGCAAAGCAGTTCGGCCGCAACCTCACGGTGCTGCGGCGGGAGGCTGGATTCATGCAGGACCGGCTCGCGGCTGAGGTCTACATGGGTCGAAACATGCTGTCCCGGCTCGAGCAGGGGCATCGCCTCCCGCGTCTCGACCACATCGTCTTGCTGGCCCGAGTGATCGACGTGCAGGTCCGCGACCTGCTCTACGGGATCGGCTAACCGGCCCTCGCCCGCGACAGGGCGCAGGCGAGCTTCGTCAAGACCGTCAGGTCGGCGTGCAGTCGGACGCGATCAAGGCCACGGACCCGCAGGGGCTTCAATCCCACGAGGTCTTAAGTCGGCCGAACTCGCGCTCGACTGCCGCCCGCTTGCGGTAGCCCGCCTTGAACCGCTTGGTCTCTCGCGGGATCAGCGGGTGCAAGCGGTCGGCCTTGATCCAAGTTGAAGCCGGGGCGCATTCGCCGCTCGGGCACCGCCACTTGGTCGCGCCGCGTTGGCGGTCAGCGCCCGCGAGGGTCCAAGTCCCGTGCTGGCACTTCGGCGGCAGATGGTCGCCGCGCTTCACCCCCGGCGTCTGCCGCAACGGAATCAGCGGCAGGCAGTCGCGCTCGGCGCACTGCTCGTAGACCGGCCGTTGGTCGTAGCCCTTGTCCATCGCGGCGGTCGCCGCCATCAGCCCGCGCCGCTGCGCCGTGTCGATCAGGTCAGCGGCGAAGCGGGTTTCGCTCGCCTCGACCGTCCATGCGAAGGGAAGGTCGGTCGCGGTGCAGACAGCAGCGTGAAGGCGGTAGCCGAAAAAGCCGCCGCCGCGTCGGGTGCTGACCGCTGAGCGGTGTCCCCATGATCGGTGTGCCAGTTGCGTTCGACCTCGCTGTCCTTAGAGACGAACCGCTGGCCGTTCGCGTAGGCGGGCATGTCTGAGGCGTCGATGGCGAGGTCGCGGCCGTAGGTCGGCATCTTCGCTTTCAGCCCTTCGACCACGGAGTCGATGCAGCGCTCGACCGCCTCGCCGTTCTCCCGCAGCTTCGCGGCGAAGCGATATGCAGCCCACTTCGACGGCGGGTCTCCCTCGCAGCCGAGGACGCGCTGAAGCTTCCAGTGCTCCGCCACCAGGGCGACGACTTTGGTCCACGTCGGCAGCGCGTAGATCGACTTCGCCAGCGCCAGCCCGATCATCGTCCTGAGCGGGTAGCCGGGTCGTCCCGTTCGATGCTGCCAAGCGAGCTACACCTCGTTTGGTCTGCCCCTCGGACGCTCCAACGTCGCGGGGGGCTTCTTCTTGAGTCTTGCCCGCTCAGGCTATAGGTCCGATCGGACAGAAAATGGCTCTCTAGAGCCAAAACTTCTCTATTTCTCTACCTAAAACAGGAGTTCCATATGCCCCGGAAGCGACAGACCGCGCGAAAGCGCCTGTCTGATCGATACTCTCCGGGCCGTGTGGGAGACTTCCCGTCGCTCAAGGCGAAGCAACTGCTGCGCATCCTCAAGCGAAATCCGCTCAACTATCAAGTGGTTTCGCAGACCGGATCGCATCGCAAGCTGGAGTCAGACGGCCGTCCGCCCATCAACTTCGCGTGGCATGATCGTGCCACCGTGCCGCCCCGAGCGATCAAACAACTGCTCGTCTCTAAGATCGGATTGACCGAGGAGGAAGCCCATGACTGCCTCTAACAAATCAAAAACGGTGCATCTGACCTACAGCCACGAGGAGGGTTCGTGGTGGGCCGAATCAGAACAGGTCCCCAGCCTCTTCGCTGGCGGCGATTCCTTGGACGAGGCCAAGGAGTTGGCCCGTCAGGTCATTCGGGAAGAGTTTGGCGACGACGTGACGCTTATCGAGTGGGTCCCCATGCCAAGCACGCTGGAACACTTCCTCGCTGGCACCCTGGGGGAAGAGTCGAAGTCTCTTGCCGAGGAGCCATCAGGAAGCCTGAACCCTTGGTCTGATGAGGAAGATCTCTCGACCGCTGTCGAACCCGAACTCACCTTCAACTAAGTGGCTCCTTCCATCCAAGTGACGATGGTCCTCTGCGACGCTGTCCAGTCCGCAGACGGAAAGCTTTGGATGCTGGGCGGCGGTTGGACGCGGATCGCCGCCAATACGCCTGCCCCTCAAGGTCTCGGTGTCATCGCGCACGTCCCCTACGACCTCACGAATCACGTCTTCCAACTGGAGATCCGACTTGTTGATTCGGATGGCCAGGCGGTCTCCTTTGGGGATGGGCCTGTTGTCGCCGGAGGCGAGTTCGAGATTGGTCGTCCGCCCGGGATCAAACCCGGTGAGACCCTCACCGTGCCTTTGGCATTCAGGTTCAACGGCCTCGCCCACCCCCCTGGCACTTACGTATGGGAGTGCACCGTGGACGGCGAAGTTGCGGCTCGCTGGGCCTTTCAAGCAGCCGAGTAGCCGCCCCAAAGGGGTCGTCTGCAAAGCGTAGCCTTGAGTCATGGATGCTTCTAAAGCCGCCACCGAGCACCTCGCACGCATTGCCAAGAACGCAAGGCCCTCGAAAAGAAGATGAGGCGGCTCGATGAGAGTTCGCGGCTCTGGGCGTACGTGGCCGAGCATGGCCATACGCCGCCGGAGATCGGTTACGACCCAGACGAGGAAGCTGACGACGTAGACCCGGCGGGGGAACTCCGCCGGAAGCGAGGTATCCGTGAAATCACCAACCCCGCGAACCCGCTTGGCTACTGGCCCTGCGAGTTTCGCCAATCCCTCCTAGGCGCCCGAGAACCCATATCGAGGTGCCCCAACGGGCGCCGGGCCCCTCGCTTCAGTGACGCAGCGAGGGGCCCGGTGACTCGACACCTCTGACTCTTCATCGAGTTGACGGTGGTGAGCCGCTACCTAACTTGACGGCATGCGGCCTACTTGCCTGCCGCTTCGGACTCGATTACGCGGTTCATTTCTTCGAGGCTCCTGCCGGCGGGCACCTCGACCGGGTCGCACGGCTCGACCGGCCCTTCGGCGATCGCGAGCTGGGCTTCGAAGCCGCCTTCCGGGTCCCCTTCGTAGGGGCCGCGCGATCCGGAGATGACCACGGTCTGGTCGGGCCGGAGAGCGGCGGGGTCGAGGCTGACGTTCCCAGTCGCCGCGTAGTAGTCGTCGCTGGAGATTTCGCCGCTGGTGCGCTCGCCCCAGAGCTCGTCCCACTGTGCGGGGCTCATGACGCTGATGGTCATCGCCTGCCCCGGTCCTGCGAGGGTCGCCCCGCCGATCGTTCCACCGCCCGAGGTCTTCGCGCTCGACGGGGTGAAACGCGGTTCGCGGCAAGTCATCCCGGCGGGCAGCCAGGTCACCTGCGAGCGGATCCCGGCGTCGGTGAGCGCCCCTTCCAGGCCGGTGGAGTCTTCGGCGCTGTAGACGCTGATCGCCACTCCGCCGCTGGCCTGCTGTTCGACCGCGAACGCCTTTTGCGTGTGGCCTCCTCCTGAGTTGAAGACGAGCACCGCCGCCGCGGCGGCGCAGACGGCGGCGGCGCCGAAGGCGAGTCGCGGGCCGCGCCGCCAGCCAGGGGAGGGCGTCGGGGCCTCGGTCGCGAGCTCCTGTTCGGCCGCGCGCTGGGCGACGACGGTCTTCAGCTCGTCCAGCAGCTTCTCCTCGAAGTGGCTGTGATGGTCTCGGTTCTCTTTCATGACGGTTCTCCCTCGTTGACGTTTGATCTGGTTGCTGCGGCTTCCAGCTCGGCCCGCAACTTGCGCCGGGCGCGGTGCAGGCGAACCCGTGCGGTGACGGGTCGCACGCCCGCGGCGGCAGCGGCCTCGGCGAGGCTCAGTTCGTCGACGGCGACGAGCTCGAGAACGGCCCGCTCCGGCTCGGAGAGCCGCTCCATCGCCTCGTAGAGATCCCGCTGCACTGAGGCGGCGTCGATCCGGGCGTCGATCTCAGCCGCATCGCCCTCGTCCAGCAGGGCGCTGCCGCGAAGCCGCTCTTCCCGAGCCTGCTCCCTTCCCGCCCGCCGCCGGTCGATGGCGACGACGTTCTGGGCGATGCCATACAGCCAGGCCTTCGGGCTCCCTCGCTCCGGCCGGTACCGATGAGCCGCCCCAATAGCGGCCAGAAAGATCTCCGCCGTAAGGTCAGCCGCCCGCTCCCGATCGCCGACCCGCCGAGCCACAAACCCCTGAATCGCCTCCACAAACTGGCGATAAAAGGCCTCGAAGATCTCAGCATCCCGACCAATGAGCCGAACCTGCTCAGGCCCCACGCCCCCATCCCGAACCTTGACCAAGGCCAGGTGACGACTGAGCGAGTTAGGTGGTTGATGTAAAGCCAATTCAGTCTCCATACCCCTTATTGGCCGCAGGGCGGAGAAGCGTTACGAGGGTGGCGACGGGCACACGTCTGGGACGACAGCAAGAATCGGTCGGACCGGATGGACTCGACGGATCTCATCTACCTCGACTATCAAGCGACCACTCCCGTCGATCCGCGGGTGCTGGAGGCGATGCTGCCGTACTTCGGTGAGCGGTTCGGGAACGCGGCGAGCGTTCAGCACGCTGCGGGGCGGGCCGCTGCGGCCGCGGTGGAGTCGGCGCGGGAGCAGGTGGCGGCGGCGATCGGGGCCGACCGTCGGGAGATCGTCTTCTGCTCTGGGGCGACCGAGGCCGACAGCCTCGCGCTGAAAGGGCTGACGAAAGGGTCGGAACGCGACCGCCTGGTCGTGCTTGCCACTGAGCATCCTGCCGTCATGGAGTCGGCTCGCTCGCTGCGGCGAGACGGATATGAGGTTGTAGAGCTGAACGTGGACGCTGAGGGGCAACCGTCGCTCTCGGAGCTGCGGGAGGAGGTGGACGAGCGGACCCTCCTCGTCTCGGTCGCCGCCGCCAACAATGAGATCGGGACGCTGCCGCCATTGGCCGAGATCGCGCGGATCGCTCACGAGAAGGGGGCCTATTTCCACACCGATGCGGCCCAAGCCGTGGGGAGGGTCGACCTCGACGTTGGCCGCGATGGCATCGACCTGCTTTCGCTCAGCGGGCACAAGCTGTACGGCCCGAAGGGAGTCGGCGCCCTCTACGTCCGCACGGAGCTGCAACCGCTGATGGCTTCGCAGATCGAGGGTGGGGGGCACGAGCGCGGCCTGCGTAGCGGCACCCTCAACGTGCCCGGCATCGTCGGCCTCGGTGCAGCTGCCGAGCTGGCGATGGCGAGCCGGGAGGAAGAGGCCAAGCGGCTGCGAGCCTTGGCTATCCGACTTCTGGAGAAGGTTCGCGAAGAGGTGGACGGAGTCGAGCTGAACGGGCCGCAGGGCGATCGGCTTCCCGGCAACCTGAACCTGCGCTTTGCCGGCGTCGACGCGGAAGCGTTGATCGCCAACTGTCCCGGGCTGGCGATCTCCGCCGGCAGCGCCTGCTCGGCGGCGACTCCGACTCCGTCCCACGTGCTGACCGCGATCGGGCTCGACGGGGAGGCGGCGGAGCAGTCGGTGCGGATCGGGGTCGGCCGGCCGACGGCGGCCCCGGAAGTCGATCGCGCCGCCGACCTTCTTGCTGCCGCGGTCGATCGCATCCGCGAGGCCACCTCCGTGCCGCAGGGGGTCGGCGTGCGATGAGTGTCGCCGCCCCAGCCAAGAGCGAGCTGCAGCCTGCCTTTGCGCGCCACGAGACCTTCCACCCTCGCTACGGGTGGCTGAAGAAGGGCTTCGACGCCGCCGCGAATGACAGCGGCGTCTTCAATCGCAAGGACGCGACCACCCGCCTCGGCGTCGGCAAAAACATGGTTCGCGCGATTCGCTACTGGTGCCTCGCTTACAAGATCCTCGAAGAGCAGCGCGACGAGGAGAACTCCCGCCTCATGAACCTCGTCCCGAGCGAGTTCGGGGAACAGCTCCTGGCCGACGACGGTTGGGATCCGTATCTCGAGGACCCCGGCTCCCTCTGGCTCCTGCACTGGCATCTCCTCCGATCTCCGTGCCGAGCCCCGGCCTGGTGGGCGATCTTCAACAGCCCCTACTCGCCTGAGTTCAGCGACGAAGCTCTGCTGGAGGAGTTGCGCCGATTCCGCGACGAGCAAGGCTGGACCGAGGTGGTTGACAACTCGCTCGACAAGGACGTTCGCTGCCTGCTGCGGATGTACGGCAGCGCCAGCAAAGGCCGCGACCTGCTCGAGGACTCGGTCGACTCGCCGTTCGCCGAGCTGGGGCTGATCCGGCCGATGCCCGGCGACGCGCGCGCTTGGAATGTCAACAGCGGCCCCAAGCAGAACCTTCCTGACGAGATCGTCGTCTACGCCTGCCTCGACTACGCCCACGTGGTCGAGAGCGGCGCGAAGGTGCTCGGGGTCGGCGGCCTCGCCCGCAACGAAGGCTCGCCCGGCCGAGCCTTCGCCCTGACCGAGACCGCGCTCGGCGACGCGCTCGCACGCTTCGCCGAGCAGCAGAGCACGATCATCGAACTGACCCACGCCGCCGGCAACCGCCAGCTCGTACTGCCGGATGCCTTCGACTTCGAGAACGTCCTGGATGGAGTCCAGCAGTCGATTCTCGGCACTTACTACGCCCAGCGCCTGGGCAAGGCAGAGCGCAAATGACGCTGTTGCGAGAGGTGATCGAGGTCGGCCACCGGAGCGTGCGCTCGGTCAGCCTCGACGAGGACCGCGGCGATCCCGAGGTGCTGCGGGGGTACGCCGTCGGCGAACACGTCCTCGACGCCTTACGCAGGATCGCGATCTCGCTGCAAGAGGAACCGCGTTCCCGCGCCTTCTCGATCACCGGTCCCTACGGCTCGGGCAAGTCGTCCTTCGCGCTGCTGCTGAGCGCGCTCTTAGGCGCGAAGGGAGAGCCGGCCCACCGCGCCGCGATCAAGATTCTGCGCGCGGCCGACCCGCAGCTGGCCGACACCTTCGTGCGCGAGCGCCGCAGCCTCGGCATCTCCGATCACGGCGCCATCGCGGCGATGGTGACCGCCCACCAGGAGCCGGTGGCGGCGGCGCTGGTGCGGGCTCTGTGCCACGGCGCCGAAGCCTTCTGGGGCAAGGGGAGCAAGCGGGCCCTGGTCGAGAAGCTGCGCAAGGCAGTCGAGGCCGATGAACACGACCAGGATTTCGTCCTCGAGGTCTTCGAGGAGCTGATCGAGACCGCACCGGTGCTGGTGGTGGTGGACGAGCTCGGGAAGAACCTCGAGTACGCGGCGGAGCACGCCGGCAGCGACCTCTACCTGCTGCAGCAGCTGGCGGAGCGCGTCTCCTCGCGGGATAGCTTCGGCGGAGCGCTGCTGACGCTTGCCCACCTCGGCTTCGAGGACTACCTAGGCAGCGCCGGCGACACCCGGCGGCGGGAGTGGCGCAAGGTCCACGGCCGTTTCGAGGACGTTCCCTTCGTCGCCAACACGGCCCACTCGATCGCGCTGCTCAGCGACGCGCTGGCCTTCAGCGGCTCGAAGAGCTTGCAGAAGGCGATGGCGACGAGCTCCGCTGCCGCGGCCGAGGAACTCGCCGAGGCCACCGGGAGCAAGACGCTCGCCAGCTTCGGCCCCGCCGCCGCCGACGTGTACCCGCTGCACCCGGCCGTCGCCGTCGCCCTGCCGACCCTGGCCGCGCAGCTCGGCCAGCACGATCGCTCCCTCGTCGCCTACCTGACCAGCGAGGCCCCGCATGCGCTGCCGGCGCTGCTCGCGCGCGAGGAGATCGCAGCCGGCTCGATTCCCTTCGTCCGGCTCGACGACCTCTACGACTACTTCTTCAGCGACGGCGCCGCCGCCGTCTTGACCGGCCCCGAGGGGGAGCGGGCGCGGGAGGTGGCGGGACGGATCGAAGAGGCCCAGGGGCTCGAGGAGATGGAACTGCGGGCCTTGAAGACGATCGGGATCCTCAACGTTCTCAGCGGCCCGGAGCGTCTCGTCGCCAGCGCCGGCGCCGTGGTGGAGGCGCTCGTCGGCCCGGACGGCGATGCCGGTAAGCGCGAGGGCGTACGGAGCGTGCTCGACCGTCTGCTCGAGCGCAGCTTGCTCACCTTCCGCGACTTCGCCGGCGAGTACCGGGTCTGGGAGGGGTCGGACTTCGACACGGCCGGGCATATCCGCGCCGCCTGGGAGCGGCTGACCGTGTCCGGTGGCGAGGAGGAGCAAACGCTGGCGACCCTGGCCGAAGCGCGGCCCTTGCGCGCCGCGGTTGCCCGGCGCCACAGCCAGCAACACCACGTCCTGCGCTACTTCGAGTGCCGTTACGAGCGGCAGCTTCCCAAGGAGATCAAAGCCAGCTCCGAAGACGCCGACGGCGTGGTCCTCTACGTGCTGGCAGAGTCGAAGGCGCCGGCAAAGCTGCCGTCCGAGACGACTGACGGGCTGCCTCTGGTCGTCGTCTGGTCTCCGTTCGGTGCCGAGGTGAGAGAAGCGGCGCTGGAGTTCGCCGCCGCTGGCTCGGTCCTCAGCGGGGCGCCCGAGCTCGAGCGCGACGCCGTCGCGCGGCGGGAGATGCGGCACCGTGTTGCCGCGCTGCAGGCGCGCTTGAGCGACCGGGTCGACGAGGCTTTTGCGCCCGGGCGGCGCGGCGTCTACTGGTTCCACTCGGGCAAGCGAGGCAAGGCGGGCGCCCAGGCCCAGTTCTCGCGGCTCCTCTCCGAGATCTGCGACGAGCGTTATCCACTGACGCCGGTGGTCCGCAACGAGATGATCAACCGCCGCGAGCTGACCAGCCAGGGCGCGAAGGCGCGGCGGATGGTGCTGGAGGCGATGTTCACCCACGAGCACGAGGAGAGCCTCGGAATCGAAGGCTTCGGGCCGGAGCGGGCGATCTACGAGGCAGTGCTCAGCTACACGGGACTGCACAGGGAGCGGGGCGAGAGCTGGGGCTTCGGCGATCCGCCGCGGAACAGCGACCTGGCCAAGGTTTGGAAGCATCTGATGAAGCTCCTCGACGATGCGGTCGAAGAACCGATCCCGGTCGACTCGCTCTACAGCGACCTGACCGGGCCGCCGTTCGGGATGAAGGTGGGCGTCCTTCCGGTCCTGCTCTCCGCGGCCCTGCAGTACCGCGCCGAGGACGTCTTCCTCTACCAGGACGGGAGCTTCCAGCCGGTGGTCGAACCGGCCCACGTCGAACGCCTCCTGAAGACGCCGGAGCGCTTCGCGCTCAAGCGCGCCTCGCTGGTCGGGGTGCGCGCCAGCGTCTTCGAGCAGCTGCGCGGCGCGCTCGTCCCGGACGCTCCGGCGGCGGCGCGGACGCGGACGCGGAACGAGACGACCCTGGCGGTGGTCCGCCCCTTGATCGCCTTCGCCAACAGCCTGCCCGACTATACGAAGAACACCAAAGAGATCTCGGCGGTCGCCCAAGCCGTCTGCAAAGCGCTGCTCGAGGCGCGGGAGCCAGACGAACTGCTCTTCAGCTCCCTGCCGGCCGCCTGCGGTGGCAAGCCTTTCGCGTCGAGCCCGCGCAAGCAGGACGAGAAGGCTGCGACCGAGTACGTCGAGAGGTTGCGCGGCGCCTTGGCCGAGCTCGGCTCCGAGTACCCGCGGCTGGTCGAGAAGATCGGCGACCTGCTTCACACCGGGTTCGGCAACGCAGGGCCGCGACCCGCTCTGCGTGAGGAATTGCGCACCCGCAGCCGGCCGCTGCTGAAGCACGTGATCGAGCCGAAGATGCGCTCCTTCCTGACCATGGCCTGCGACGAGCATCTCGACGACGAGGACTGGGTCGCGGCGCTGGCGATGAGTCTGGTCTCGAAACCGCCGGGCAGCTGGACCGACCATGACCTCGGCCTCTTCGAAGCGCTGCTGGCCGAGCGGGCGCAGTGGTTCCAGCGGCTCGAGCTCCTCTACCACGAGCTGAAGGAGGCGAGGGGCGACGGGTTCGATGCGCGGCGGGTGACGCTGACGGCGCCGGACGGAACTGAGCAGGCAGCGCTGGTGCGCGTCGACGAGTCGACGCGGGAGAAGGTCAGCGATGTCCTCGACGGGGCGCTGGCTGAGCTCGACGGACGCCTCGGCGAAGAGGCCTCGCGAGCGCTGCTGGGCGTCCTCGCCGACCGGCTTCTGTCCTCGGCACCGGCTACAACTGAGGACATGCCTAACGAAGAGCGAAAGCTGAAGCGAGCATGAGCGACGAGCAACAGCGACACGTTCTCGGTCTGTCTGGAGGGAAGGACTCCGCCGCGCTTGCCATCTATATGCGCGATCGGGTCCCGGAGATGGAGTACTTCTTCTGCGATACCGGCCGCGAGCTGCCCGAGACCTACGAGTACCTGCAGCGACTGGAAACCGTGCTCGGTAAGCCGATCGCCAAGCTAAACGCCGATCGCGACTTCGACCACTGGCTCTGGGTCTTCGGCGGCGCCCTGCCCTCGCCGCAGATGCGGTGGTGCACCAAGAACCTGAAGATCAAGCCGTTCGAGGCCTGGATCGGCGACGACGCCGTCTGCACCTACATCGGCATCCGTGCCGACGAGGACCGCGAGGGCTACATCTCGCGCAAACCGGGCGTCTCCGCCCGCTTCCCCTTCAAAGAGGACGGCCTCGTCAAAGAAGACATCCTCGGGATCCTCGACGAAGCCGGAGTCGGGCTCCCGAAATATTACGAGTGGCGCACCCGCTCCGGCTGCTTCTTCTGCTTCTTCCAGCGCAAGTACGAGTGGGTGAAGCTGGCCGACGAACACCCCGACCTCTTCCAGCGCGCGATCGAATACGAGGACAAGGTCAAGTTCGAGGCCCAAGCCAGCGGCAAACAGTTCACCTGGTCGCAAGGCGAGAGCCTGCGCGAGCTGATCGCCCGCCGCGACGACATCGTCGCGCAGCACGAGGAGGCGATGTCACGGGAGAAAAAAGCCCGCCCGAACCGTCCCCTCGCCGACGTACTCGGCGGCGTCCTCGACGAGGAGGACGACGCGATGGCCTGCACGATGTGCCACGTCTAGGACGTAGTTCCACCTAGCCTTCGCACACCTGACGCATTTAAAATGAGCTAACCAGGTGACTACCACTTTCGAGCAGCTGATGGCCCTGAGGGCAACGGATGGAGTCTCACCTGCGATCGACATCCGACTCCCCCTGATTCACGTAGGCAATTTGGAGCGCCAGCGACACTTGTCAGAGATGATGGAAGGTCTGGGATCGTGGGAGTGCATGCGCGCTCATCCAGATGCCGCTAGGGAGATCCCTAAGAAGCCCGGCCTTTACATGTTCGTCTGGTGCCCACCGCTCCGTCTGAAGTTCGCCGATCCGATCAAGGTCTGCAGCGCGTCGGAGACCAATGCATATTTTGTTACCAACTATGTTGTGTACATAGGGCAGGCTGGTGGCGGGGGTGGCCAAGGCGATCTTTGCGCTCGCTTCAAAGGGGATTACGCTCGCATCCTCAAACAAGGATCTCCGAAGGAGCTCTTTTCTCGCACGGAAGGTAAGACGAGAAAAGAGAAGTTGGAGCGTTATCTTTCTCTAGAGCCATTGGACTACTGGTTTATGGTCGTAGAGGATACGGACGCACTGATGGCCCTCGAGCGCAGCTTGCAGGAGTTCTTGAACCCCCCGGCGATTATTCAAAACCGCGCTGTCCTCTATACCGCGGAGACTAGAAAGGCTTTTTGACTAGATGTCCAATCGAACCCTAATACCCGCATTTGAGGCACATGTCGGCGATTGGAAGTACTACATGTGCGTTATGAAGTATGCCGAGGTCGCAAAAATCTATTTCGCCTATGAGCTGGGCTCGGGAAATCGTGATCTAAACAACTTGATACAGCGCGGCCTCGCGCCGCGCACCGCGGACATCGAGAAGTATCTACTGACGACGGACAGCAGGTTTCTTGGCGCAATGGTGGTAGCCGCGTGGGGCGGAGACCCCGAGTTCACCCGCTTGAAGATGGAGGATCCCGAAGGTGTGGTTCAAGGCATCGACCAGGCATTTGGGTTGCTCACCTTCGATGGAAGCCAGTCGTTCTTCGCCTTGGATGGCCAGCATCGGCTGAAGGCCATCAAGGATGCGCTCAAACGTGATCCGTCTCTTGGTAGCGACGAGATTTCGGTCTTGATCGTTCCCCATCTTGACACCGACAATGGCCGTGAGCGCACCAGGCGACTTTTCACCAATATCAACCGCAACGCAAAACAAACGACCCAGGCGGAGAACATCGCCCTGGATGTCGACGATGGCTATGCACTCACGACTCGTAGGTTGCTTGAAGAAGATCCGTTTCTCTCTGAGGAAGGCGTGGTCAGGATCTTCTCGTCAAAAGGAAGCGAGGGAGACTTCAAACTCGCAGCGAGCAACATCGCGAAAACCGACAAACACGCATGGACCACGATCACGGTGCTTTATGACCTGGTCAAGAGCCTCGGCTTCGAATTGAACAAAGAGATGTCCGATCAGTCGGTCCGTCCGAGCGATGAGGCTCTCGACGACGCCTATGAGAAGCTCTCGGAGCGCCTGCGCGAGCTTCGAAATTCTTGCGGTGATACGCACAATAGGTACCTGAAAGTTGGAGCCCAAGAGCTGCGTGTGCCGAAAGCGGATGCCGGCAAAGGCCATCCGCTCATGCGTCCAGCCATCCAAAAAGCTGTCGTCGCTGCGGCGCGGACCGTTATCGATCAGGACCGGGCTACGTGGAAAGAGGCCCTAACCCGGCTGGGCAAGTTGGATTGGCGCCTCGATAAGGCTCCGTTCAACATCGTGTGGACGGCAGACAAGGAGAAGATGCAATCTGGAAAAGACTTCACCAACCTCCTGCGCGAGCTGCTGGTCATCCACATAGCGCCGCTGAGCCGGGCACAGGTCAAGCGAGCCCGTCAGGAGTACCGCGCTTTGACGAAAAAGCAGTACCCATTTTCTGAGGACGAGCTATCTAAGGCTGTGGCATAGGAGGCTCTCGCCTCTTTAGGGCAGATCTGATGCGGTCTAAGAGATCGCTCGCCTTCCGCAACAGTCGGCGCAGCTTTGAGGTCGTGGAAGTCACGTAGACCGACCCACTGGCCATGACATAGGCATAAACATGGCCCTTTCTGTCCCCGATCTGTTCGCCCATACTTTCCAACTCCCCAAATCCCCTAACGGTCTGTCCGTCTTCAAGGAGAACTGGAAATCCGCCTCGTGCCGGGGTTGTGATGCGGAATGGCTCATCGACGTTGAGCCACTCAGGCAGGCGCCGGCGCCAGATCCGCTTGGGAAGAATGACGACACCGATCTCGTCCACCTCGACGGTCCTGCGACGGGCGGTAACGATGATCGAAAGACCCTCGTATGGAGGGGACTCCTGACCCCAACCTCACTCAGCGACGATTCTTGGCCGCCGCGCCAGGCCGGAGACGTTCACCGCTAGAGCGACAAGCGCGATAAGGAGCGACACGATGCGATGGCTACCTTGATTCGCTTGACAACAGGAAGGCGGCGATGACTTGCTTGCCACTGACCGCCGGAAGCTTGGGGCTCACGCCGCGTGGACAACGACGCTGCTGCGGTGGACGGTCGGGATCGGGAGGCCGTCTTCGTGCATCACCTCGAGGTAGGCCTCGATGGCTTCCTTGGCGATCTCGGTCGCTTCCCCAATGGTCTCGCCCTGGGTGGCGACGCTGGGTAGCTCGGGCACGAAGACGCTGAAGCCGCCTTCGGGCTCCGGCTGCAGGATGATCTCGTACTCGCATTCGATGCTCATGGCCTTGAAGCTTAAGCACCGCCTCTAGCTCCGCTGTCGCCGGGTTCCAAGCGGGAATAGCCCCGTAATCGACGTATATGGGCGGTAATCCGCGAAACTCAGGCACAAGTGCCTGAGTTCGGGCGGGAAATCAAGGCCGGTTAATTGTGACGCGCCCCATCACACAATCCCACGCGCAGGTCATTCCTCCGATGGAGCTAGGCGGATTCGAACCGCCGACCTCCTGGGTGCGATCCAGGCGCTCTGCCAGCTGAGCTATAGCCCCGGGCTTGCGGGTGGGAAGTTGATCCCAGTTCCGCGCAAGCGACAGGATAACCGCATAGTCTTTGACAGCCTCCTCCGCGGAGATGGCGAGCATGAGCATCCTCGACGACGCAATCCGAGAGCACCTGGAACTGAAGCGCGCCCACGGCGCGGATGAGGCCGAGGTCAAACGGCTCGAGGACGAGGCGTTCGGCCCTCCCGGGCGGCCGGAGGAGCCCGATCCCCTCGCCGAGGCGCCGACCGAGTTCATGGCGACGCCCGGAGCCGAGGCGGCCGAGGCGGGCGACGATGCCGGCGGGCGCCGGATCAACATCGCCGACCTGCAGGAGCCGCCACCCCCGGAGGCCGCAACCGAGGGGGCGCCGCCGGTCCCCGCCGAGGACCCGGTGCAGGCCGCCCGGCCCGCCGAGGAGGAGCCGCCCGCGGCCGAACACGAGGCGATCGTCGAGCCGCCCGACGCCGGCCACTCGACCGAGGAGCGCCACGCGATCGCCGAGCAGCCGACCGAATTCTTCGACGTCCAGTCCGAGCTGGGGGCCGACGATGCGCCCCCCGCGGAGGCGGCGAGCCCATCTGACGAGGAGCTCGTCGAGGCCGAGGCGGCGGAGCCGAAGCTGGCGCCGGTCGAACCGCCGACCGGGATCCACGCCTCGCGCGCCGAGGCGCCGGCGGACGAAATCGCCGACGAGGAGGAAGAGGACGAGGACTTCTGGAGCGACCAGCGCCTCTCCGACGAGCTCGACCAGGCGCTCGAGGCGCCGCTGGCCGACGAGCTCGACGAGGAGCCGGTGGCCGAGGCGCCCGCGGTCGAGGAGCCGATCTCCGAGGAGCACCAGCAGCCCGCGGCGGCCGCCGAGCCCGAGCAGCGCCCCAACTTCGACCCCGACACCGGCCACGAGGACGTGCTCGAGGACACCCCCGACTTCCTCGAGGACGCCCCCGAGGACGACGAGCTCTGGTTCGAGCAGAAGCCCCCGAAGGACTTCGACTTCGACGACTGAGCAGCCGGCTCGCCTGGCGGTTCAGACCACCGCCAGAGGATTGACCAGACCGGCGGTAGCGCCCGCGACCTTCGCCGGCGCTGCGATGAAGAGGAACTCACTCCTGCCGCGTTCGACGAGAGCGCCGGTGTCGGCGTTCTCGAGGATGAAGGTGCCGGTTTCGGCGAGCAGGTGCTGGTGTACGGGAAAGTCCTGGCCGCGTCGTCCATCCTCGGGAGGGACGACCTCGAACCCCCAGTTGTCGGCTCCTACGAGCGAGGCGCGACGGTCGGTCAGCCAGCGCGCGGCATCCCACCCGGCTCCGGGCTCGCTCTCCAGGTAGCGCGGGGGATCCTCCCGGTAATGACGACCCCAGCCGGTGTGGAGGAGGATGGTGTCGCCTGGCCGAACCTCCACCTCCTGCCGCCGGCAGGCCTCTTCGAGATGCCCGGCCTGGATCGCGTGCCCGCCCGCGAGGCTCGAGACGCCCGCCAGCCCTGCGAGGTCGAGGCAGACTCCACGGGTGACCCAGGGTCGGGCCTGCTCGATGCCAAGCGTCTGCAGGCCCTCCGGCCGAAAGACCTCCTCCAGGGTGCGGCCGTTGTAGAACCTCCCGCCGATCCCGCTGTGGCCCAGCGCGTCTATGTGGCAGCCGTTGTGAAAACCGCCGATCAGCTGTTCTTCGAGATAGGTGTCGCCGTTCTCGGAATCCTCGACGTGTCTCTCGCTGGCGCCGTCGGCGATGATCGACTGTTCCCAGACCCGCCCCTCCAAGCGCGGCGAGGCGGCATCGAGAGGCGGGGCCAGCTCGATGACTTCACCTTCGCGTGGGATCCTCAGCGCCGCGAGCAGGCGCTCGGGGGTGATCTCGTTGCCGGATCCCCGCGTGTCCTCGGGGCCGTATCTCGACGGCCACCACGCCATGTCTCTACGCCAGCAGGCGCCGGTCGCGGTCCGCGCAGTAGGGACCGCGGACGTCGAAGTCACGGGCGACGTTGACCCTCTTCAGCCAGCGGTCGCGGCCGTTGTAGGTCGGTTTGAAGGGCCGGCGGCCGTGCACCGCCCGGTGGTTGTTGACGATCAACAGGTCACCAGGCCTCAGCACCACTTCTGTGAGGTGTTCGTCGATCGCCTGGCAGAAACCTGTGACCGCGTCCCGCACTCCCTCCTCGTCACTGGCGACCGACATGTAGGCCGGGTCCACGCACATCTGCAGTCCCGATCCGTTCTCGCTCAGGATCGGCACCGGCTCCACCGCCGCCTCGGTCCAGTCGTCGATCCCGGCCTCTTCGGCGCCTGCCGCCTGCGCGTCGTCGGCGGCGATTCGCACGCAGGGCTCGAACAGCACCTCAGGCAGCGCCCGGTGTGACTTCACGTCGAGGATGGAGGCGACGGTGGTCGGCGCGCTCGTAGGGTTGCGCAGGCAGAAGAGGCAGATGAAGTCGGCCCGCCCCGGGTGGTATGCGTCCTCGGTGTGCCAGGCGAGCTCGACTTTGCTGCTGGCGCCCACCTGCTGATCGGCGAAGGTGTCGATCGGGATGATGTCGTTGACGATGTGCCCTGCCTGCTGGGTCGCCCAGCCGAAGACGGTCCCGAGAATGCTCCCGTAGAGCATCACGACCATCTCGTACTCGAGCGATGTCTTCGTCGCGATCGGGTCCTTTTGGCTGATCGGGGTGTTGCCTAGGTCGCGGTCGCTGACCATGTGATGGCTGACCAGGGCGAAGTCGGCCTCCGGGCTTTCCATGTAGGAGCCGATCTCCTCGACCACCCGGGACGGAACCTCCTCCGAGAACCGGCCGAGGTCCCGCAGCAAGGATCCTTCGTCGGTCGACCCGTACGTTCGGGCCAGCGAGCGGCAGAGCCGCCGGATCTCGATCGCCTCGTCGGCAGTCAGCCCGATTTCGAGCACGGCTGCCTTCCTGCTCCCGCTCTCCTGCCCTGCGGCTGGAGCGGGACATCGTTCAAGAGCACGCCCGACGGGATTCGAACCCGCAACCTACGGCTTAGAAGGCCGTCGCTCTTCGAACCCTTCCGCTGGCGCAGCTCGCTCTCGCGCGGCCGTGTGGTGCCATGAGCTTTTGACCCACTCGAGTGCACCACTGCACCGTCGACCAGAGGCCGATGGTCCGTCCCTTTACGGCAGACAGACGCCGAGACCTTCACTACGCCTTGTTGGGATTCTTGTGCCGTTTGAGCTACGGGCGCAAGATGTGGAGAAGTCTTGTTCATCGCTCTCAGGTCCCGACTGGAATCGGTTGTCCCGAGGACTGCGACACGTCTTCGGCGCCGCCCGTCCCCTGCTGCGAGACCGTGAAGCCGAGACTGTGGAGAACCCGCTCCAGAGCCGGTCGGGCGGCGGGCCCTGGGTCCGGAGCGGACAGGAAGCCTTCGGACAGCCGCAGCAGGTAGCCGGCGAGCACGGTGGGATCGCGGCGCCCGATGCTCCGCAGCAGCATCGGGCGGAACTCCAGCGATTGCAGGATGCCGGCGCGGGGTGGGCTGGGAGACCGCTCTCCCGGATCCACTGCGCAGGCCCTGCTCCAGGCCTCGGCGATCGTCCACGCAGGCCCAGCCTGCGCCTCGAGCAACTGCTCGGCGGCGAACGGGAGCGGCTGTGCCATCGGCGCACAGAGGAAGCTGGCTCGAGCCAGAACGTCGGCTATCTCCGAGCGGGTGAGGCATCCCTCGCCGATTTGCTCCAAGGACGCAGCGGCAGGGCTCGTGATCAGGTCGTCGACGAAGTCATCGATCCAGACGACGTCCCCGTTGCTCGAGCCGATCTTCCTGCCCTCGGAGGTGACGAGCCCGTAGTAGAGCCACTCGTAATCCTTTTGCGCGGGATCGGGCAGCAGCTGGAGAAGGAGGTCTGCCACCACCGTCTGCGCGGGCCGCCACTCGTCGCCGAGAACTTCCAGAAAGGAGACCTCCGGATCGAGCTCCGCGATCATCCGATGGCAGACGGCGAGAACCCGGGCGCACTCGGTGGGAGCACCCCGATCGTTCAGCAGCACCATCGTCGCGTACTCGGGTCGGTCGCTCCGGTAGACGACCCCTCCCGTCGCCTCCCGCTCGAACAGGCCAAGCCGCAAACCATGCTCGATCAGGCTCCGAGCCCTGGGGACCTCGTCGGACTCGAAGTCGTAGACGTCGATCACGAGGCCGAGCCGGCTCAGGGTGCGCTCGTGCCCGCCGAGGACCCACTGCCGCATCTGCCCGCTGAGCTGCCCCTCGAGCTCACCGCCCCGCAGCCACCCCTCCATCAGCGTCGAGGCTGTGTCCTCCTCAGGTCTCTCCTCCTGGGGGTTCGGACCTGGAGTGGATTCGACGGGAGCAGCGCCGTGGTTCTCCCGGAAGGTGCGTGAGCAGACCTCGACGAAGCGATCTCCGGGGAGCCCGCTCGAATCCGGGGTCTCGCCGCGGTGCCCTTCCAGGTAACCCGCCATCGCTTCGCACATCCGCCGTCCGATGTCAGCGACGAGGCTTCGGCGGCGCACCGTGGCCCCGGCCGTTTCGAGCGAGCAGGCGAGCGCCTGTCCGAGGGCGATGTTGCGGAGGTGCCCGAGGTGGAGGGCCTTGTTGGCGTTCGGTCCGACGAGGCTGACGTCGTAACGACGTCCCTCGAGGAGGTCGGCGGTCCCCATCCCGGCCTCCTCGCCAGCGGCAATGCGCTCCTCCAGACCGTGCAGCGTCCCGGTCTCGAAGGTTACGAAGAGGTCCGAGCGGCGCGCCTCCGCCGCGACGACCGCGGGGTGGGACAGGAAGGAGGCGACCAGACCCAGCCCGGGTGCGCTCTCGAGCCACTCCCGATGCTTGAAGCGAAGCCGGAGATCCCCGCTTGGAGCTTCGGTGCCCCGCGGGTGCATGGCGACGCAGCGGCCCAGTGCGCCGTGCGCGGCCAGCAGAGCCCCGCATTCCCCCAGCAACTCCTTCGCGTCGTAGCCGTGATCGGCGACGACGCGGTCACCTGCATGGTCTCCCATGGCGGTCCGTCTCTGCCCCTGCTCGTTGGGTACTTTTAGTACAACTCTCCTTGAGTAACGAGCCTAGCAAGGGTGCTTTGATCAATCAAGATTCTTGCCTCAAAGCGGCGGCAGGTGGCGGCGCGAGGCGATGGAGCCAGCCGGGCTCGAACCGGCGACCTCCTGCTTGCAAAGCAGGCGCTCTTCCAGCTGAGCTATGGCCCCTCGGCCCGGATTGTAGGTGGCCTGGTCCGCGCCTTCACCAAGGCCGACGTCATCTACGGCGGCCCCGGCCGCGACGTCGAATTCGGCCCGCACCGGTAGCCCACTTCGCGATCGTCCTCGCCATAGCGAGGAAAAGCTCGGAACGACTCCGAGATTTGGTTCCCTATAGGCCCCCAAATCTCGGAAGGGCTACGCCAGCAGGCTCTCCGCCCGCTTGCCCTCGGGGAGGTTCTGGTCGGCGTGGTAGCTCGAGCGCACCAGCGGCCCGGCGGCGACGGACTCGAAGCCGAGGTCGTAGGCGGCCTGCTCGAGCGCCGCGAACTCGTCGGGGTGCCAGTAGCGGACGACCGGCAGGTGGTTCTCGGTCGGTCGCAGGTACTGGCCGACGGTGAGGACCTCGACCTCGTGCTCGCGCAGGAGGCCGAAGGTCTCGACCATCTCCTCAAAGGTCTCGCCGAGGCCGACCATCAGCCCGGACTTGGTGACGACCTCGTCGCCGCCCATCTCCTTCGCCATCCGCAGCACCCGCGCCGAGCGCAGGAACTCCGAGCCGCGCCGGGCCAGCGGGTAGAGCCGCGGCACCGTCTCGACGTTGTGGTTGAAGACGTCGGGCCGCTCGTGGACGACCTTCGCCAGCGGCATCTCCTGGCCGCGGAAGTCCGGCGTCAGGATCTCGACCTTGCAGCCCGGCGCCAGCATCCGGATCGAGCGGATCACGCCGACGAAGGCGCTCGCCCCGTAGTCGGGCAGGTCGTCGCGGTCGACCGAGGTGACGACCGCATGGCGCAGCCCCATCGCCTTCACCTGGTTGGCGACGCGCAGCGGCTCCAGCGGGTCGTTCCAGGTCGGCTTCCCCGTCTGCACGTTGCAGAAGCCGCAGCGGCGGGTGCAGACGTCGCCCAAGATCATGAACGTGGCCGTGCCGCGCTCCCAGCACTCGCCGACGTTCGGGCAGTTGGCCTCCTCGCAGACGGTGTGGAGGTTGTCGGAGCCGATCTTCTCCTTCAGCCGCCGATAGTTCGGCCCGCCCGGCGCCGGCACCTTCAGCCACGGCGGCTTGCGGGCACGGCGGAAGGGGACGGTGCCCTCGGCCTCGGCCGCGGTCCCGCCCGGCTTGGCCCGCGAGCGGGTGACGTGGATGCGTTGGGCGCTGGACACCGACGCCTACGTTAGCTGAGCGGCTTTACCCGCCAACCGAAACGCGCCGGCGTCGGATCGACGTTGCCGAAGCGGTCGATCGCCCGCACTTTGAAGAGGTGCTTGCCGGGCTTGACGGTCCGCTTGGCGGGGTTGCGGCACCCCTTCCAGCGCCCCTTGTCGAGCTTGCACTGGAAGGACGACTGCGCCTCGGTCGAGGCGAAGCGGAACTTGGCCTTCGTCTCGTAGCCGTCGCGGGCCGGCCCCTTGACGATCCGCGTGTTGGGCGCCCGGCGATCCGCCGGCTGCTCGGAGACGAGCACCGCTCCGCCGCCGCTCGTCGCCGCCGGCAGCTGCAGCTCGAAGGCGCCGATGTCGGAGCCGTCGCCGCCTTCGGTGTTGGAGATTCCCGGGAAATCGCCGGGGCGGGGGAGACCGCGCTGGTCGACGCTCGACTCGAAGGCGTTGCCGCGGTCGATCGCGGCGCTGCCTGCCCGCAGCGCGTGCGTCGGGGTCGGGCCTCCGTTGTTTGCCAGCGGTTCGAGCCCGGCGATCACGTCGATGAGGTCCGTCGCCTCGCCGAAACCGCAGCTTCCGTCTTCGTCGAGGTTGAAGCCGCCAGACACGAACTCTTCGCTCCCGGGCGCGCCGCCACCGCAGCTGTCCGCCGTGTCGAGCGGTTCGGCGACGAGCGTGGCGCGGACCGTGGTGCTCAGGGCGGAATAGAGGTTGGCGCCCAGTGCCAAGCCGGCGGAGGTCGCCGAGTTACGGGCGAGCGTGGAGGTGGCCAGCGTCGCTTCGTAGGTCTGGATCCCGCCGCCCTGGGCGCGGACCTGAGCAGCCGCTCCCTTCGCGACGACCGCGTTGCCGCTGATCGTGCTGCGGCTGACGGTCGCCGCGCTGCCCGCCAGCACCCCGCCCCCCTGTGCCGTGGTCGCCGTGCCGTCACCGTCGGCTTCGGCGACGTTGCCGCTGATCGTGCTGGCCTCGACGGTCAAGTTGCTCAGCGCCGCGATACCGCCACCGAAGGCTGCGGTCGACGCCGAGCCTTCGCTTGCCCGGACGGCGTTGCCGGTAACGATCGTTTCGCGCAGGATCAGCGGCCCTTCGCTGAAGATGCCGCCGCCTTCGACGAAGACGTTGGTGCCGGTTTCCACCGCCGCTTCGCTGTCCTTCACGACGAGTCCGGTCAGGGTGAGGGTGCCTTCCGAGTTTCTGATTCCGCCGCCTACGGCGAAGGAACCGGCACCGATGGCCTTGCCGTTGCTGACGGTGAGCCCGCTCACGGCTGAGGAGCCGGTGGCGGAAATGGCGAAGACCGGGAACGCGGTGGAGTCGGCGCGGTGGACCTCCAGCAGACCGGCGCCTGGCCCGACGATCGAGACGGGGTCGAAGATGATCTGCAGCGGACTCTCCAGGTTGATCGTCCCCGTCACTTCGATAGGGATCGAGTCCGCTCCGGTGTTGGCGTTCGCTTCTTTGATCGACGCCCGCAGGGTGCCTTTCGCTTCGCTGTCGGCGGTGCTCGTCACCGGGTAGGACAGCGCCAGCGCGGAGCCCGCCGGCAGCAGGACGGCGGCGAGCACGGCAGCGAGGATGAGAAGCGGACGGACGAGGCGCATGGTCGCGGCAGCCTACGCGGCGACGCTGTCGTCGACAACCGGCTCTCTGTCGAAGACCTTGGCATAGGCGTCGACCAGCACCCCGGCGAAGGCGCGTAGGTCCTGCTCGGCCCCGAGCTCGCGCGCGACCGAGGTCATCGAGACGCCCTCGATCCCGCACGGCACGACCCACTCGAACGGCTGCAGGTCGTTGTTGACGTTGATTGCCAGGCCGTGGGTGGTGACGCCGCGGCTGACGTGGAGGCCGATCGAGCCGATCTTGCGGGTGCCGACCCAGACGCCGGTCAGTCCCTCGATCGTGCCCGCCCGCACGCCCGCCTCGCCGAGCGCGGCGATCATCGTCCGCTCCAGCCCGCGCACGTACTCGTGGACGTCGTCGCCGTAGCCGCGCAGGTCGACGATCGGGTAGGCGACCAGCTGTCCGGGTCCGTGGTAGGTGACGAGGCCGCCGCGGTCGGTGTCGCGGACTTCGATCCCCTGCGCCTCATACCAGGAGGCTCCCATCGGCAGTTCCGCCGGCTGCGAGCGCCGCCCGCGCGTATAGACGGGAGGGTGCTCGAGCAGCAGCAGGACGTCGCCGATCTCCCCCCGCTGGCGCCGCTCCGCCAGCCGCCGCTGCAGCTCGCGCGCCTCCTCGTAGGCGACGATTCCGCGGCGTGTGACGAGGATCTCACGGCTCATTCACGAATCGTTGCAGGCAGCGGCCTTATCCTTGGAGCCGCCGACCATGGTCCAGTCCAAGCCACTTCGACCCGATTGGCTTCCGGCGGTTGCGCTCTCCTCGGCGCTGGCGCTGCTGATGCTGCTGTGGAGCCCGCCCGTCGGGGATCTCGCCGCGCAGGTTTTCCGCACCGAGCTCTTCCAGCGCGCCGGCCTCGCGATCTGGAACGGCAGCTGGTACGGCGGCCACTACACCCTCACCTACAGCGTCCTCTTCCCGCCGCTGGCTGCGCTGCTGGGACCGAAGGTGGTCGGGATGGGTTCCGTCGTCGCCTCCTCCTACCTCTTCGACCGCCTCGTCCGCGACCGCTGGGGCGAGGAGGCGCGCTGGGCGACGCTCTGGTTCGCGGCCGGCGTCGTCACCCTCCTCGCCGACGGGCAGCTGACCTTCGCCCTCGGCGTCGCCTTCGGGCTGGCCGCGCTGCGATGCCTGCAGCTGGAGAAGGGAGCGCTGGCGCTCCTCGCCGCCGCGGCCTGCCCGTTGGCGAGCCCGGTCGCCGGTGCCTTCCTCGCCGGAGTCGTCCTCGCCGGCGCGATCGAACCGGGCCGCCGCCTCAGCCGCCTCGCCCTCGCCGCCGGGACGATCTCCCTGGCGCTGGTGGTGGTCCCGAACCTCGCCTTCCCCGAAGCCGGCCACTTCCCCTTCGTCTTCTCCTCCTACGTCGCGATCCCGCTCTGGTGCGCCGGCGCGCTCGTCCTCACCCAGGGGGTCCGGGAGGAGGAGCGGCAGCTGCGCCGGGTGCTGGTCGGCTACATGCTCGCCGCGACCCTGATCTGGCTGGCGCCGAACGCGATGGGTGGCAACGCGGTCCGGCTCGGCGCCCTCTTCGGCGGCCCCGTCCTCGCCGCGGTCCTGCTCTCACGGCGGCCGCGGCCGACCGTCCCGACCTGGGTCTTCGCCCCGCTCCTGGTCCTGGCGATCGCCGGCAGCCTCTACTGGCAGCTGACCGCGAGCGTCACCCAGATCGCCCGCTCGGTCGGCGACCCCTCGACCGCCTCGGCCTACTTCCACCCGGTGACCAGCTGGCTGCGCGAGCACGAAGCCGACGGGAAGCGGATCGAGGTCCCGCCGACGGCGAACCACTGGGAGGCCGCCTACATGGCGCCGAAGTTCGAGCTCGCCCGCGGCTGGCTGCGGCAGCTCGACACCACCCGCGAGGACATCTTCTACGACGACAAGGCCCTGACCGCGGCGACCTACGGCCAGTGGCTGCGCGCCAACGCGATCTCCTACGTGGCCCTGCCCGACGCGCCGCTCGACTACTCCTCCCAGGCCGAGCGCCGGCTGATCCTCGCCGACCCCTACTACCTGAAGCTGCGCTCCGCCAGCGAGCACTGGCGGATCTACGCGGTCCGCGACCCGAAGCCGCTGGTCGCCCCGCTCGGCGCCGCCGCGGCCGAGGTCAAATGGTTCGGCCGCCAGGGCTTCGCCCTCGACGTCAAGCAGCCGGGCGCGTTCCTCGTCCGCGTCAGCTTCACCCCCTACTGGTCGATCGCCCGCGGCGCCGGCTGCATCCTGCGCCGCGGCGACTGGACCGTCGCCCGCGCCAGCCGTCCCGGCATCTTCCGCGTCGCCGCCGACTTCTCAGTCGGCCGCGCTTGGAACGCGGCAACCGGGGCGAACAAGACCTGCTGAGCCAGGCCGCCTAGGGCTGGCCGGGCGGCAACCCTTCCTGCCGCATCCTCAGCGCGAAGCCGAGGAACTCTTCCTGCCAGTCGAGCAGATGCTGCTTCTGGCCGGCGCCGCCGTCGGTCTCCGGCGAGGGCCCGCCGGGCCGCGCCCGACGCCGTTGCCGCGCCTCGACCCGCCAATTGACGAGCCGCTCGCGGACCTCGTCGATCTGCCCCTGCAGCCGCTCGCGGTCGAGCGCCTCGGGGCGCGGCCGGTCCTCGAGCAGGGCACCGAGGTGCGGCGCCCCGTGGACACGGCGCGGCATCCTCGCGATCGCTTCCTCCGGGTTGGCGGCGAAGCGCCGCAGGATCGTCGCGATCAGCGAGGTGTGCTCGAAGACCTCGTGGCAGGCGCCCTGCTTTACCCGCGGTCCGATCACCAGCGCCGGCACCCGTACCCCGAGGGTCTCGTACTTGCCGGGATCGCCGGCGGGGACGGGCGGCGGCAGCACGTGGTCGTAGAAGCCGCCGTGCTCGTCGTAGGTGACGACGAGGATCGTGTCCTCCCAGTTCGGGCTCTTGACCAGCGCCTCGTAGGTCTCGAGGACGAGCGCCTGGCCGGCCCGCACGTCTGAGGGCGGGTGGTCGTCGTTGGAGTTGGGGTCGAGGATCTTGAGGTCGACGAAGTTGGGGTCGATCCAGGAGACGTCGCGCAGCTCGCCTTTGGCGGCGTCGTCCAGGAAGCTGTCGTGGAGGTCGACGATCGCCCCCTCCAGCGCTTCGGTGAAGAGGCTGACCCGCTTGCGGTCGAAGTAGGTGAAGTTTTCGCGATGGGGGGCGTCGAACTTGCGGTAGGCGCCGTCGGCCCCGCGCAGGGTCGCCGGGTCGTGCGAGTACCAGCGCCACTGGCTTTCCCGCAGCTGCCTGGTGAAGGCCGGCAGGTCGTAGATCGGCGCGTTCGCGAGCTGGCCCAGGACCGGCAGCCCGCGCAGCCGCCGCGTGATCCTCTGCCAGAGCCCCGGCCGCCGGCTGATCGGATCGCCCTCCTGTCCGGTGATCGAGTAGAGCCGGTTCGGCCAGGTGTCGCCGGGAATCGAGGAGTGCCAGGCGTCGCAGACCGCGTACTCGCGGCCGAGGAGGTCGTAGACCGGCAGATGCTTCTTGCCGTAGTGGCCCATCGGCAGCCCGCGGTACTCGACCGGAATCTCGATCCGGTTCCCCTCCTTGTTCTTGCGGCGGAGGAAGTTCTTCACGTAGCCGCCTGGCGTCTGCTCGTGGAACGTCTCCAACTGTTCGGCGACGCAGCCGGGCCCGTGGCAGGGATCGAGGATCTTGCCGCTGTGGTCCTGCGGGGGATGGAAGCTCGTCTCCTCCTCACCCCATTCGAAGGACGGGTACGGGTTGCCGTTTTCGTCGAAGTTGACCTCGTCGCCGCTGAGGCCTCGAACCCCCTCGACTCCACCCTCCTTGCCGAGGAAGCCCAGCATCTGGTCGAAGGAGCGGTTCTCCATCATCAGCACGACGATGTGCTTGACGCCCTGCAGGCGCTGCAGCGTCTCCGCGTCGCTCATCAGGCGTAGGTCGCCAGCCGCACGGTGTCGAAGGCCAGCACGTCGTCGGAGCCCCGTCCCGCGGTGTGGGCGGTGACCGTTACCTTGGCCGCCTCCAGCTCGCGCTCGAGCAGGCCGCGCACCGCGTCGGTGACCGTTAGCACCCGCAGCGCCGGCTCCAGCTGATGGGCCGGGCGCAGGTCGAACGGGTCGCACTCCGCCGGGACGTCGCAGTGCCCGACGCTGCCGAAGCAGCCGTTGTGGCCGAAGATGAAGAAGGAACCGACGTAGGCGCGGTGGGTCGAGTCGGCTCCGTGGGTGACCCCGCGGGGGTCGAAGAAGACGCGCGCTTCGTAGGACGGGCAGAAATGGTCGATCCCATAGAAGACGAGATCGGCGCGTGCGAAGGGCAGGCTCGCCGGGGGAAGCTCGATCGGGTCGCTGGCAAAGCGCTCAGCCACGGCCCGGCCCTCCCGCGGCGGCGGTGGACGCGGCGTAGTCGTAGCCGAGCTGGGTGACGTCGAGGGTGTCGCGGACGGTCAGCGGGAATGGGGCCAGCGCGCGATCGAGGAGCGAGGCGGGGAGGGTGGCCCCGGGGTGCCGCAGCTGCCAGAGGTACCAGACCCGGTCGATCATGCAGTGGTGGGCCCAGAAGATGGGGTCGTAGGCGGCCGTGTAGATGCTTTCCATCGTCCCGCCGGTCCAGACGTGGACGCCGTCGTGAAGGCTCTCCAGCTGGGTCTGGAAGGTGAGGAAGTCGGGATTCGCGAGGACCGCGTCGAGCTCTTCGGTGCTCGGCAGCTGTCCCGGCGCGCCGGGTGCGCGGGTCGTCCGTCTCTGGCTCGGCTGTTCGCGCCCGCCCGGCTGGATCGGGGAGTCGTAGAGCGGGTTCTTGCGACCGTCGACCCGGCGCCGCGCGTAGATCCCGGGCACGCCTTCAGCATGGTTCGCGGCCCAGTCCCACCACGGCAGCGTCACGCCCGGGACCCGTTCCTGCAGCGCCTTCTCGAGCATGTAGAGGTAGGCGCGGTGCCAGGGCAGAAAGAGCTCGCGGTGGTGCACGCAGTAGACCGGCAGCGGCAGTCCGTGGATGCCGGCGATCGCCTGGTAGCCGCGATCGTCGTCGATCGCCTGCGCTGCCTCGATCGACCGGCGGAAGTCCGCTAGCTGGCCGGCCGTCAGGCGCCGGGCGCTGCGCCGGTGGCGGAGCCGCCGCGGCGCGCTCGCCGGCGCCGGGGTGAGGGCCGGGCTCATCGCGCCCTCCAGAAGCCGAGCGTCGCCAGCGCGATCGGAAGCAGACTGAGTGCGGTCTCCTCCAGCGGCATCCCGGCGATGTGGGCGAACATGAGCCCACCCTTCCAAAGGTTTGCTGACTACAAAGTAGTTCTTAAAGAGCGGCTTCGGTTTAGCCGGAAATTGCGCCCTCTAGCGTCGCCAGCGCCGCCTTCACGACATGCTCCTCGTGCGGGATCGCCGCCTGCTCGAGGCGTTTGGAGTACGGCATGTGGACGTCGGCGCCGGTTACGCGCTGGACGGGGGCGTCGAGGTAGTCGAAGGCCTGCTCGGTGATCAGGGTCGAGAGGTTGGCGCCGACGCCACCGTGGGGCCAGCCCTCCTCGACGATTACCGCGCGGTTGGTCTTGCGGACCGAGGCGAGGATCGTGTCGAGGTCGAGCGGGCGCAGCGTGCGCGGGTCGATCACCTCGGCCTCGACGCCGTGCTCGTGGGCCAGCTGGCTCGCCGCGCTCTCGGCGACCTGGGCCATCTTCAGCACACCGACGATCGTCACGTCGGAGCCCTCGCGCCGCACCGCCGCTTCGCCGAAGCGCAGCGGCTCGGCCCCGTCCTCGCCCCCCTCGGGGACCTCGCCGCGGACGCCGTAGAGGCTCTCGTGCTCGATGAAGACGACCGGGTTGTCGTCGCGGATCGCCGCCTTCAGCAGCGCCTTGCCGTCAGCCGGGGTCGAGGGGCAGGCGACGAGCAGTCCCGGCACCTGCAGGTAGAGCGCCTCGAAGCTGTGGGAGTGGGTGGGGCCGAGCTGGTGGCCGCCGCCGCCCGGCATCCGGATCACCATCGGCACCTTCGCCTGGCCGTTGAACATGTAGGGGATCGCGGCGGCGTGGTTGATGATCTGGTCCAGCGCCAGGAGGCTGAAGTTGACCGTCATCAGCTCGACGATCGGCCGCAGCCCGTTCATCGCCGCGCCGACGCCGGTGCCGACGATCGTGTTCTCGGAGATCGGCGTGTCGCGGACGCGGCGCTCGCCGAACTCGTCGAGCAGCCCGTCGGTCACCTTGAAGGCGCCCTGGAAGACGCCGACGTCCTCGCCCATCACGAAGACCGCCTCGTCGGCGCGCATCTCCTCGGCCATCGCGTCGCGCAGGGCCTCCCGCATCCGCAGCTGCGCCATCAGTCGGCGTCCTCGTCGTTGATCGCCGCCTCGCCGTTCGCCTCGCCGTCCTCGGGCTCGTCGCCGACCTCGCGCTCGGCCGAGACGCGGGGCTCGACTCCCTCCTGCGCGTCGCCGTGCGTCGCCGGGTTGGGGCGCGGCCCCTCGTCCCGCCCGGCGTAGGCGGCCCCGGCCTCGGCCAGCTCCCGCGCCGCCGCCGGCATCTCCGCCTCGTCCTCGCCACGGTGCGGCTCGGGACTGCGCTCGTCCACCGAGTACCAGCCGCCCGGCTCGGTCTGCGCGTAGAGGTTTTCGTACATCGTGTCGAGCGCCGGCTCGGGCGAGGCTTCGGCGAACTCGACTGCGGCCTTGACCGTCTCCTCGGCCGTCTCCCGTGCCTGCGCCACCTCGCGCTCGCCCAGCACCCCGGCCTCGACGCAGCGCCGGGCGAAGCTCTCGATCGGGTCTTTCTCCTGCCACTCCTCGACCTCCTCGCGCTCGCGGTAGACCTCGGGGTCGGCGGCGGAATGGCCGCGGTAGCGGTAGGTGGACGCTTCCAGCAGGGTCGGGCGCTGCTCCTCGCGCGCCTGGCGGATTCCCTCGGCGACTCCCTCGCGCACCGCGGCGACGTCCATCCCGTCGACCTGCGCGCCGGAGATCCCGTAGCCCTCGGCCTTCTTCGAGAGGTCGGTCTGGGCCGAGTGGCGCTCGACCGCGGTCCCCATCCCGTAGAGGTTGTTCTCGACCAGGAAGAAGAGCGGCAGCTTCCACAGCGCCGCCAGGTTCATCGTCTCGCCGAAGTTGCCGGTGTTGGAGGCGCCGTCGCCGAACATGCAGACGGTGACCGCGTCTTCGCCCTTGTACTGGGAGGCGAGGCCGATGCCGGCGGCGATCGGCAGGTTGCCGCCGACGATCCCGTAGCCGCCCATGAACCGTTTCTCGGCATCGAAGATGTGCATGCTGCCGCCGCGGCCGCCGCTGGTCCCGTCGACCTTGCCGAAGAGCTCGGCCATCACCCGTTTCGGCTCGGTGCCGCGGGCGATCGCGTGGCCGTGGGTCCGGTAGGTGCCGATCAGGAAGTCTTCGTCGCGCATCACCGAGGTGGTGCCGACGATCGTCGCCTCCTCGCCGATCGCCAAGTGCAGAAAGCCGCCCGCCCGCGCCCGCTGGTACTGCCGCCCCGCCTCCTCCTCGAAGCGGCGGATCAACGCCATCCGCGCAAGCAGCTCATAACAAGTGGCGGCATCGGGCAGATCAGCCATCGCCCTTCACCTTAGAGAACCATCCCCCTTGCCGAACTGCATCAGATTTTCCCTCTGGCAGGTAGAAAATCTGATGCAGTTCGGCGGTGGCGTTCGAACTATGCGCGCCGTGCTGCCGCTTCCACCGCCTCCTTCAGCCGGTCGTCGCCCCAGAAGACCTCGCCGTCGACGACGACCGCCGGGACGCCTTCGACGCCGAGGTCGCCGGCGCGGTCGGTCGCCTCCCGCAGGGCGTCTTTGACGACCCTGGTTTCGACCGCTTTCAGCAGCGCCCGCGGGTGCATCTCGCAGGCGGCGCCGGCGATCGTCACGTTGTCGGCGTCGGTGAGGTCGCGGCCGGCGGCGAAGGCCTGACGGAAGGCGGCGAGGGAGAAGGCGATGGTGCGGCCGGTCTGCTTGGCGAAGGTCGCGGCCCGCATCGCCACCAGACCGTTGCCGGGCCACGGCTTCGGCCAGGCGATCGGCGGCAACCCGTAGGCGGCGGCGCGGCGCTCGACCTCGGCGATCCCCTCGGCCCGCGCCGGCGTCTGCGACCAGGAGCCGCGGTCGAAGCGATGGAACAACCCGCCGAGCAGGACCGGCTGCCACTCCGGCTGCTCCAGTTCCGCCTCGGCGAACAGCCCACTGATCCGCTCGGCGGAGAGATACGCGTAGGGGGACCCGAGGTCGAAGTAGAAGGTGGCGCGGGTGCTCACGCGCTAAGCGTGGATCGGCCAGCCGTCGACTGCTCGCGCCGCATCCAAGATCGCCTCCGACGCCGTCGGGTGCGGGTGGACGATCCGCGAGAGCTCCTGGTAGCCGCCCTCGAGCGCCATCGTCGCAACCAGCTCGGCGATCATGTCGCAGGCGCGGTTGCCGACGATGTGCGCGCCGAGCACCTCGCCGTACTTGGCGTCGACGACGAGCTTGACGAGGCCGTCCTTGTCGTCGTAGACGACGCCCGCGCCCTCGCCGGCGATTTTCTGCTTGCCGACCTTGACCTCATGGCCGGCCTCCTTGGCCTGCGCCTCGGTGAGGCCGACGCTGGCGACCTGCGGCTGGCAGAAGGTGGCGCCGACCATCAGCTCCTGGTCGATCGCGTGGGTCTCGACGCCGGTCGCGGTCTCGACCGCGACGACGCCCTCCTCGGAAGCCTTGTGGGCGAGCGCCTTCTTGTTGACCAGGTCGCCGATCGCGAAGACCTTCGGGTTCGTCGTTCGCTGGTACTCGTCGACCTCGAGTTTGCGGCCGCCGTCGGCCAGCTCGACCCCGGCCGCCTCCAGCCCCAGCCCCTCGGTGTCGGGACCCCGGCCGCCGGCGATGCAGAGGTAATCGACCTCGGCGCTCTTGTCGCCGTAGGTGAACTTGACCGAGGACTCGCCGGCCTCGACGTTCTCCACCGGCGCCCCGGTCGAGATCTCGATCCCCTGGCGCTTGAAGACCCGTTCGACGACCTTCGCCATGTCCTTGTCCTCGGCGGGGAGGATCTGGTCGAGCATCTCGATCAACAGCACCTCGGTGCCGAAGCGAGCGTAGGCGGAGGCCAGCTCGGCGCCGGAGGCGCCGGCACCGACGACCGCGATCCGGTTCGGCCGCTCGGGCAGCGACCAGGCGCCCCAGGTTTCGACCACGCGGCCGCCGAACTCGACACCCGGGATCGGCAGCGCCACCGAGCCGGTGGCGAGCGTCACCGCCTTGGCCTCGTAGACCTCGTCGCCGACCTTGACGTTGCCCTCGGCGGTCAGCGAGGCGTCGCCCTCGATGAACTCGATCTTGTTTTTCTTCCACAGCCCTTCGACGCCGCCGGTCAGCTGGGCGGAGACGTCGGCGCGGCGCTTCTGCAGCGCCTCCCAGTCGAGCTGGACGTCGTTGGCGACGACGCCGAGCTCGGCGCTCGCCTGGGCCTCGTGGAAGATCTCCGCCGTGCGCAGGACCGTCTTCGCCGGGATGCAGGCGTAATTGAGGCAGCGGCCGCCGGCTTTGTCGCGCTCGACGACGGCCGTTTTCTGGCCAAGCTGGGCGGCGCGAATGGCGGCGACGTACCCGCCCGGGCCCCCGCCGATGACGATCTGGTCGAAGGAATCGGCCATGCGTGCTGAGCCTATAGAAGGCGGGTTGCGGGCAGGGTGCGGTGGCTCACTCGCCCGGCCCCCGGGTCGGCATCTGGATCCGGGCCATCGCCTTGACCATGAAGAAGAAGAAGGTGCCGGCGACGGCGAGCAGGAGGAGGGTGCCGAGGATCTGGCCGACGCTGGAGGCGCCGACGACGAGGCCGAAAAAGGCGCTGAAGAGGACGACTACGAGGATCAGCTGGAAGCCGAGGACCGCCCAGTAGCGGGCGTGCCACATCCCCCAGGCCATCATTCCCATGATCACCGTCGGGGCGACGACCTGGGCGAGTCTCGGTTGTTCGCCGTTGACCTCGACCCCGCTGGCGTAGCCGATCACGACCGAGATCGCGATCAGGGCGGCGACGATCGCGCCGACGGTGACGACGGTCGGCCGCTCCCCTTCGTCCAGCGGCTCGAGCGCTTCCCGCGCTTCCTGGTTGCGCTGCTCGGCCTTCGCGTAGCCGGCGGCCATCCGATCGCTGCCGCGCTGCTTGCGCTTGACCTTCTCGTCAGACACCGCACACCTCAGCCACCGGGTGCCACGCCCCTCTCGCCGGCGGCGAACGCCTGGCGCAGTTCGCTCGCCGCGGCTGAGGGGTCGGCGGCGTCGCGGATCGCCCGCACCGCGCAGAGCCGCTCGGCCCCGGCCGAGACCACCTGCTCGGCGTTGCCGGCGTCGATGCCGCCGATCGCGAAGAAGGGATGCGGCGCGTTCCCGGCGGCGTGCTCGATCAGCTCGAGGCCGACGCCCGGACGGCCCGCTTTCGTCGGCGTCTCCCAGATCGGGCCGACGCTGATGTAGTCGACGGGGCGCCCGGCGCTGGCGGCGATCTGCTCCTCGGAGTGGGTCGAGAGGCCGACGATCGCGTCCGGCCCCAGCAGCTCCCGCGCCTGCTCGGCGCTGACGTCGTCCTGGCCGACGTGGACGCCGTCGGCGTCGCAGGTCCGGGCGAGGTCGGGATCGTCGTTGACGATGAACAGTGCGCTGAAGGTGTCGGCGACGCGGCGGAACGTCTCGGCGGCGCGCTCGATCTCGGCCCGTCCCAGCTCCTTCTCGCGCAGCTGGACGATGTCGGCGCCGCCGGTCAGCGCGGCACGCAGCAGCGCTTCGAGGTCGCTTTGCGGCCGCGCCTCGCAGACGAAGTAGAGGCGGGCCGTCCGCAGCCGCTCGCGGCGCAGCGGGCCGTCGCCCTCGGGGAGAGACAAGCTCATGATCTCGATTATGGCTGGAGCCCTTGGTTGGGCGCGGTGGAGGGGTAGCATCGGGGGAGCACGGGAGCCCGCGAGGGCTGAGAGGGTGGCATCGAGGCCACCGACCGTATGGACCTGATCCGGGTAATGCCGGCGGAGGCAAAAGGCTTTGAGCGAGAAGCGCGGTTTCGATGTTGTCGTCGTAGGCGGTGGGGTGATCGGCCTCAGCTGCGCCTGGCGCCTGGCGCAGGCCGGCGCGCGGGTGGCGGTGCTCGAGCGCGGCGCGCCCGGCGGCGGGGCGACGCGGGTCGCGGCCGGGATGCTGGCGCCGGTCGGGGAGCTGACCTTCGGCGAGCCCGAGCTGCTGGAGCTGACCCTGGCGGCGGCGCGGCTGTACCCCGAGTTCGTCGCCGAGCTGGAGGCGGCGACGGGAGCGAGCACCGGCTACGAACGGCTCGGCGCCCTGCACGTCGCCCTCGACCGCGACGAGGCGGCGCAGCTGCGGCGCGTCCACGACCTGCAGCGCTCGCTGGAGCTCGAGGCCGAGTGGCTGCCGCCGCGCCGCTGCCGCGACCTGGAGCCGGGTCTGACGCCCTCGTTCCACGGCGGCGTCCTGGCGGCCGGCGAGGCGGCGATCGACCCGCGGGCGCTGACCGAGGTCCTGCTCGCGGCGTGCGTCGCGGAGGGAGTCGAGGTCCGCACCGGGACCGAGGTCGTCGACGGCGTGTTCGACGGCGAGCGCCTCGCGGGCCTGCGAACCGCGAAAGGTCATTACGACACCCATACGGTGTCGAATCGACCTCTCGATGAGGAGATCGCCGCCGAGGCCGTCGTCCTCGCCGGTGGTGCCTGGTCGGGGGCGATGGCCTGGCTGCCGGAGGAGGCCCGCCCCGCGGTGCGGCCGGTCAAAGGCCAGGCGGTCGAGCTGCGCAGCCGCAACGGCGAGCCGCCGGCCCGCCACATCCTCGCCTCCGAGCGCGTCTACCTGGTGCCGCGCCCCGACGGCCGCCTCGTCGTCGGCGCCACCGTCGAAGAGATGGGCTTCGACACCGCCGTCACCGCGGGCGGAGTCCACGAGCTGCTGCGCGAGGCCTACCGCCTGCTCCCCGACGTCGCCGAGATGGAGTGGGTCGGCGCCACCGCCGGCCTCCGCCCCGGCACTCCCGACAACCTCCCCCTGGTAGGCCCCGGCGCGATCGATGGCCTCGTCCTCGCAACCGGCCACTACCGCAACGGAATCCTCCTGGCGCCGCTTGCAGCTCAGACCGTGGCGGACCTCGTTTCAAATCGGCGTTCGTCCTTGGTGCCCCGTACGGGTAACCAAGGACGAAC
>DATAMR010000047.1:0-6981 GCA_036260485.1 Solirubrobacterales bacterium
ACCGCCCCTCTATCTGTTGAACCAGCGACTCGATCACGGGTCAAACATAGCTACGGAGCGCCCCCTGATGGAGGGGCGAGGGTGTCCTCTCAGGACACTCAACATCGAGCCATTGGCGAGATGTGTCCGGAGAGGACACCCCTCGCCCCTCCCCGCCAACTAAGCGACGATCTCAATATGCGGCTTTTTGGCCGCCTCCTCTGGCGTCTCTCGCGCCAGCACAGAATTCAGAGAAGCGATCGCAACCGCCAGCTGCTCTTCGTCAGGCTCACGAGTAGTCAGGTTCTGCAGCATCAGCCCCGGCCACATCACCGCCCGCACCCAGCGTTTGCGCCGGTTCTTCCCCGCCCACTTGATCACCTCGTAGGAGAGGCCGGCGATCAGCGGGATGCCGAGGATCCGCGAAAGGACCAGCCAGTACCAGGCGGGGAGCCCGATCGGGGCGAAGACGAAGATCGCCAGCACCATCACGATCAGCAGGAAGCTCGTCCCGCAGCGCGGGTGCAGGCGCGAGTAGAGCTTCGCCCGCGCGGGGACGAGCTCGTCTTCGGCCTCGTAACAGGAGATCGTCTTATGCTCGGCGCCGTGGTACTCGAAGACGCGCCGCAGGTCCGGCATTTTGCTGATCGCGAGGATGTAGCCGATGAAGATGCCGGTGCGGAGGATGCCCTCGACCAGCCAGAAGAGCAGCGGCGAGCCGAGCTGGTCCTTGATCAGGCTGGTGAGGCCGACCGGGACGACGAAGAAGAGGCCGACCGCGAGCAGCATCGAGATCAGGATCGTCACGCCCCAGATCCAGCCGCCGATTTCCTCTTTCTCGCCCTCCTCGTCCTCCTCTAGCTGCGCGTTGGCGGAGATTGCCAGGGCTTTGAAGCCGATCTTCAGCGACTCGCCGAGGGCGACGACGCCGCGTATCACGGGCAGGCGCCAGAGCCGGTGCCGCTGCGCCCAGGGGACGAGCGACTCGGACTCGACTTCGATCTGCCCCTCGGGGGTGCGGACAGCGACGGCCCAGACCGAGACGCCGCGCATCATCACGCCCTCGAGCACGGCCTGGCCGCCGACGGGTGCGTCGCGCTTGGCGACCAGCGCCCCATCGGGCATGCGCACGGGATCTCCTCCGTTGCCGGAGGAGTTTTCGTGGGATGCCAGTGCCGAGCCCGACGGCGGGCTCACGCGCTACTTCCCAGCCCTGTGCTTGGCGGCGCGGCGCTGGAAGCGCTCGACGCGGCCACCGGTGTCGACCAGCTTCTGCTTGCCCGTGTAAAAGGGGTGGCACTCGGAGCAGAGCTCTACGTGCAGATCCTCTTTCGTGGAGCGCGTGTAGAACTGGTTGCCGCACGAGCAATGCACGTTGGCAAGCGTGTAATTGGGGTGAATTGCTGACTTCATCTCCACCAAGTCTAGAGAACCGTGCAAGCCGTGCCGATACGACTATGTGCGCAAGGCATTGGCAGCCATCCTTTTCGGCGGTGCGGCGCTGGTCGTCGCCTACGACTGGCTGGGAATCGGCGGCTCCGGCTTCGACACCGCGATCAACGGCGTCGTCTACGACTCGGTCGTCGTCGGCGCCGGCCTCGCCTGCCTGACGCGGGCGCTGCGGGGCGGTCCCGAGCGGGGCGCCTGGCTGGCGATCGGCGCCTCGATCCTGGCCTGGGGAGCCGGCGAGATCTGGTGGACGCTCTACATCGAAGGCAACGCCGACGCCCCGTATCCCTCGCCCGCCGATCTCGGCTACCTCGCCTTTTACCCGCTGGCGATCCTCGGTCTCGGCCTGCTGGTGCGCGCCCGCGCCGAGGAACTCGATCGCCGCCTCTGGATGGACGGCCTGATCGCCGCCCTCGGCACCGGCGCCCTCGGTGCCGCACTCGTCTTCGAGTTCGTCGCCGACCGTGCCAGCGGCACGACCGCCGAAGTCGCGACCACCCTCGCCTACCCCTTCGGCGACGTGCTGCTGGTCTCGCTGATCGTCGGCGTCATCGCCCTCACCCGCTGGCGGCCTGGGCGAACCTGGTCGCTGCTGCTCGCCGGCCTCGCGGTGATGGCGGTGGCGGACGTCGCCTTCACCCTGCAGAGCTACGAAGCGACCTTGCCCGGGGGCGACTGGGTCGAACCGATCTACCTGATCTCGGCGGTCCTGCTCGGCGCCGAGGCCTGGCAGCCGGAAGCCGACCGCATCCTCCCCGACGCCCGCTTCGACGGCTGGCGGGAAATGATGGTCCCCGGGATCGTCGCCGTGGCGATGGTCGCCCTCGTCGTCATCCAGTACTCCAACAGCCACGAGAGCGCCCTGACGACCTTCCTCTGGGCGACGACGATGCTGGCGGTGATCGGCAGGCTGGCGCTCAGCCTGCGGGACAACAACCAGCTGCTCGAACAGGTGCGGACCGACCGGCTGACCGGCCTCGGCAGCCAGGCCCGCCTGCAGATGGACCTGGAGGCGCGCGAACGCGCGCCGAGCAGGCCGCTGACCGTGATCCTCCTCGACCTCAACGGCTTCAAGCGCTACAACGACACCTTCGGCCATCCCGCCGGCGACAAGATGCTCGGCCTGCTCGGCAGGCGACTGGGAGTGGCGGTGCGCGACGAGGCGACCGGCTACCGCCTCGGTGGCGACGAGTTCCTGATCCTCGTCGACGGCGGCCTCGTCGATCGCGGCCTGAAGGAGCGCGAGGCCCTCGCCGTGCGCGCCGCGGAAGCGCTCACCTCCAGCGGGCGGGGCTTCGACCTCAGCGCCGCCTGGGGCGTCGCCTCGATCCCCGAGGAGGCCGACTCGCCCGCCGAGGCGATGCAGCTCGCCGACGTGCGGATGTACGCACAGAAGGAGTCGCGCCGCCTGGCGGGCTCAGTCGGGACGCTCGACGGCGAAGCTGTCGAGCAGCACCATTAGGACCTCCGTCACCTCGGCCCGGCTCTGCGGCCGCTCGTCCCGCGCCAGCAGCATCGCCGCCTCGTCGAGGGCCCCCATCAGCAGGTGGGCCAGCGGCTTCAGCGGCAGGGGGCGGATCTCCCCCGCCTCGACCGCCGCCGCCAGGCTCGCTTCGATCAGCCCGAGGCCGTTGGCGGCGCCGATCTCACGCCAACGCTCCCAGCCGAGGACAGCCGGGGCGTCGTGGAGGGCGACCTGCCTCAGCTCCGGCTTCGCGCACTCGTCGAGGAATGCCTCCACCCCGGCCCTCATCGCGTCGAGCGGGCTGTGCAGGTCGGAGCCGAGGACGACCCGGGCGACGCGCTCGGTCGATTCGGCCTCGATCCGCTCGTAGACCGCCTTCAGCAGACTCGCCTTGTCGCCGAACTGGTGGTAGAGGGCACCGCGGGTGACTCCGGCGGCGCGGACGATCTCCTCGGTGCCGACGTGCTCGTAGCCGCGCTCGGTGAAGAGCGTGCGCGCGGCGGCGATCAGCGCCTCGCGCGTGGCCTGGGTCCGCTCGGCCTGCGTTCGCCGGCCTGGATTAACGTTCATGCTGTATGTATGTTAGAGGCACCAACGAGAAGGAGGGCATCGTGACGGACCAGCGCAAGGAACTTCAGCTTCCCCAGGGACCGATCCGCTACCGCGAGGCGGGCGAGGGCAAGCCGATCGTCTTCGTCCACGGCTACCTGGTCGACGGGCGCCTCTGGGACGGGGTGGTCGACCAGCTCTCCGACCGCTTTCGCTGCATCGCCCCCGACTGGCCGATCGCCGCGCACCAGGCGGCGATGAACCCCGACGCCGACCTCTCCCCTCCCGGCATCGCCCGCTTGATCTCCGACTTCCTCGCCAAGCTCGAGCTCGAGGACGTGACGATCGTCGGCAACGATTCCGGCGGCGCCATGTCCCAGGTCCTGGTCACCTCCCACCCTGAGCGGATCGGCCGCCTGGTGCTGACCAACTGCGACACCCACGAGAACTTCCCGCCGGGGATGTTCAAGGCGATGCCACCGATCGCGAAGCTGCCGGGCGGGATGTTCCTGCTCTCGGCGCCGTTCCGGATCGAAGCGCTGGCGCGGCGTGCGTTCGCCCCTTTCGCAAAGACCAAGATCCCGGACGAGCTGATCGCCTCCTGGATGGCTCCCGCGAAGACCGACTCGGACGTACTGCGGGACGCCGCCAAGGTCACCGCCGGGATGAACAAGCGCTACACGCTGGCCGCGGCCGAGAAGCTGCGCAGCTCCCAGCTGCCGATCCTCCTCACCTGGGCACCGGGCGACAAGTACTTCCCGATCTCCTACGCGGAACGCCTCATGGGCGAAGCCGGGAACGCGAAGCTGGTGCGGATTCCCGACGCGAAGACCTTCGTCGCGCTCGATCAGCCGGAGCGGCTGGCCCAAGAGATCGCCGAGTTTGCGGCTTCGTCCTGAGGCGCCGACCGAACAAACGTTCCCAAACAATCGCAAAGAGCATATTTTTCGTCCGACGGGCAGGGGGAAACTTCACCAACCCCCTACAGGAGGACGGACTCGATGTCCAAGCAGATCTTCGACCAGGATCGCCCCCGCAGCACCATGGCCCAGCGCCTCGACGAAGCCTTCGCCGGCTGCGACGAGTGGACCGTGATCGCCGCACCCCGCCGCCGCAGCACCCTCGACTTCACCCCCGGCGCAGCAAGCGCTGCCCAGATCTTCGACGGCGCCGCGCTGCTGCAGACCGAGGAAGCCGAAGCCGCCTAAGTCACCTTCGCCTAGCTCAGGTCTCCTGATACAGCGGGCCGTCTCCGCCCTCGGGGAGGGTGAGGCGGCCGCCCTTGGCGGTGATCGCGCCGCACTGGACGCAGTTGGAGGCGGTGACGTGGACGTCGACCTCGGCGGCCCCGCTCTCGAGCTGGTCCTCGGGGATCTCGTAGACCTGGGCCGGGCACATCGAGACCCACGTCTGGGCGACCTCGCGGGGGACGTGAGATTGGATGCGGACGTGGTTCGGGGCGTCGTCGCGGGTGGCGTTGCCGGAGAGGAAGACCGAGTCGAGCTTGTTGAAGGTCAGCTCGTTGTCGGCTTTGGGGTACATGTCCCCGGCCTTGCCGAGGTCGACCTCGACCTCGGAGTCGTGCTCCTGCTTCCAATGGCCGCCAGGGAAGGCGCCTTTGGTCACGGTCATCGCCGAGACGATCGCGCCGCCCATGAAGAAGCCCTTCGAGAAGGGCTGGCGCATGTTGCGCGACTGCTTGATCTCCTTCTCGATCAGGGACTTGCGGACCTTCTCGTCGTAGGCCTCGAAGTTGACCGAGTCGATGTCCTGCTTCAGCGAGTCGACGATCGCCTCGGCCGCGAACATCCCCGCGTGCATCGCGTAGTGGACGCCCTTCAGCGTCGGCACGTTGACCATGCTGGCGGCGTCGCCGGCGACCATCATCCCCGGCACCGCGAGGCGCTTGGGCATCGCGAAGTAGCCGCCGGAGGGGATCGTCTTGGCACCCCAGGCGACGCGCTTGCCGCCGTCGAGCATCTTCTTGATGAAGGGGTGGGTCTTCAGCAGCTGCAGGGCGTCGTGGACGCTGAAGGTGGCGTCGGTGTAGTCGAGCCCGGCGACGAGCCCGATGCAGATCTTGTCCTCGCCCATCGGGTAGATGAAGCTGCCGCCGAACTCGTTGAAGCGGGCGGCTTTGCGCAGCGGCCAGCCCATCGTGTGGATGACCCGGTCGAGCGGCTCCTTCACCTCCCAGACCTCTTTGACCCCGAGCTCCCAGCGCATCGGGTCGGCGCCGTGCATGTCGAAGTAGTCGTAGGCGGCGTAGGTGAGGTGGCCGACGGTGCCCTCGGCGAGCACGGTCGCCTTGGCGACGACGTCGGAGCCGGGCTCGAAGTTGGGAAGCTCCTGGCCCTCCTTGCCGCGGCCGCGGTCGCCGGAGCGGACGCCCTTGACGATCCGGTCCTCGACCAGCAGTTTGGTCGCGGCGGTCTCGCTGAGGATGTAGGCGCCGGCTTCTTCGGCTTTCTCGCCGAGGAAGCGGCCCAGTTTCGAGACCGAGGTGACGTAGTTGCCGTGGTTCTTGAAGTTCGGCGGCATCGGCTTCAGGGGCAGCGCCGCCTTCGAGGTGAGCAGGTAGACGGCGTCCTTCTCGACCTCCTGGTAGACCGGCCAGTCCTCCTTGGGCAGGTCGGGGAACAGCTCTTCCATCGCCGAGGGCTTCATGTTCGCTCCGGAGAGCAGATGCGCCCCGGCGACTTTGCCCTTCTCGATCACCGCGACCGGGACTTCGCCCAGCTTCTCGGTCAGCTCCGGCTCGTCCTCGAGCAGCTGGAGGACCTTGTTCGCGCAGGCGAGACCGGCGGGCCCGCCGCCGACGATTGCGACTCCTACCTCGATTCGATCCTCGGGCGCATCGGTCGGCGGACCTATGACGTCGTTGGAGTCGAACGGGGGCGGGAACTCACTGGGTGCGACGGCGGGCATGGTCTATTCCTTTCGGTGCCTGGCGGGAGGGGGCTGAGCCGGTTCGCTCAGCCGCCCTTCTTGGCCTTGATCGCCTCGGTCAGCTTGGGGACGATCTTGTGCAGGTCGCCCACCACGCCGAGATCCGAGAACTCGAAGATCGGCGCGTTCTGATCCTTGTTGATCGCGAGGATGTTCTCCGAGCTCTGCATCCCGACCTTGTGCTGAATCGCGCCGGAGATGCCGGCGGCCAGGTAGAGCTTCGGCGCGACCGTCGTCCCGGTCTGGCCGATCTGGGCTGCGTACGGGTACCACCCCGCGTCAACCACCGCGCGAGTCGCCGCGACCGCGCCGCCCACCGACCCGGCGGACGAGCGGATCGAGGTCGGCTTCCTGATCGTCGGCGCCGGCCCGGCGGGCCTTGCGGCTGCGATCAGGCTCGGCCAGCTGATCGAAGAACATCCGGAGACGGCGGAGCGGCTCGGCGACGTGCACGAGATCGTCCCGAAGCTGACCGAGCTGATCAAAGCGCGCAAGTGAAGCCCGCGGACTACCCGCCGCCGTTCGACGCGCGCGACTACGTCGCTGCGCCGACGGATCCGGAGGACGAGCGGATCGAGGTCGGGATCCTG
>DATAMR010000055.1:0-42606 GCA_036260485.1 Solirubrobacterales bacterium
GGGCAGACGCCTTGGCGGCGTTTGTAGATCTGGAATTCGTGGCGGTTGCCGCGCTCGACCGCGCTCAGCATTTGCTCGCGGGCGGCGAGCAGGACCGCCCGCAGCTCCTCGTCGGAGACATCGCCGACCGGCCGCCAGGGGTCGATTCGGGCGGCGAAGCAGGCCTCGCTCTTGAAGATGTTGCCGATGCCGGCGACGAGGTGCTGGTCGAGCAGGGCGTCGCCGAGGCCGCGGGTCGGGTCGGCGCGCATGCCGGCGATCGCGCCGTCGAGGTCGAAGTCCGGGGCGAGGACGTCGGGACCGAGGTGCGTCAGCTGGGGGTTGCGGCGCATCCGCGCGGTGGGCGCCACCTGCAGGGTCGGGCCGCCGAACTGGACCGCCTCCCAGCCGCCGCCGGAGAGGACGGCCCAGGCCGAGGTGCGCGGCCGCCGCCAGCGGGCGCCGGGCCGGTAGAAGTGCCAGCCGCCGCTCATCCCCAGGTGGCTGTGGAGCGAGAGGTCGCCGAAGCTGAGCAGCAGGTGCTTGCCGCGAGCCTCGACGCGCTCGAGCGTGTGGCCGTCGAGCCGTTCGATCCCGGCCGCCCTACCGCGCGGGTTTGGCGCCGCGACCGCCAGCTCCTCCCCCACGATCGTCGCCTCGAAGCGCCGCGCCGCCCGCAGGATCGTGTCGCCCTCTGCCATCGACCCATCATTCCGGACCGACAACCCCGGCGAACTGCATCAGATTCTCCACCTGCTGGATAGAGAATCTGATGCAGTTCGGCTGGGGAGGTAGGTTGGGGCGATGCTGGGGCGAGGGAAGCTTGATCCTAGGGCGCGGCGGGTGGCGCTTGGGGTCGGGGCTGGCCGCGTGGCGCTCGGAGCTGGGATCTTCTTTGCGACCCAGCCGGCGCTGCGGGCGATGCGGTTTGGGCCGACGAACGCCTCCGGCGAGGCGGTGGCCAGGCTTGGCGGCGGCCGTGACCTCGTCCTGGGCGCGCTGACCTTGGCCGCCCGCGACGATCGCGAGGCGCTGCGGGCGGCGCTACTGATCTCGGGCGCCTGCGACCTCGCCGACGCGGTCGCGATGGGCGTCTCCGCCCGCCGCCCCGAAACCCGCGATGCCGGGATCGGCGGCGTCCTTGCAGGCGGGGCCGCGGCCGCCGCCTGCTTCTGGGCCCGGCGTCGCCTAGCCGACTGACGAACTCCTTTCCACCCTTCGAGTTCCCATAGGAACCGAAAGGGTGGAAACGACGATTGCTTAGGGCGCGGAGCCGTTGCTGCCGGCCGCGGCGTCGACCTGGAAGTCGTGCGACTCGATCACCCGGTCGATCAGGCCGTAGGAGACGGCGTCTTCGGGCTGGAAGAATTTGTCGCGTTCCATGTCGGTGTGGATCTGCTCCGCCGACTGGCCGGTGTGCTTGACGTAGATCTGGTCGAGCCGCTCGCGCAGGGCGAGAATCTCCCGGGCGTGGATCTCGATGTCGCTCGACTGGCCTTCGAAGCCGCCGCTCGGCTGGTGGATGAGAATGCGGCTGTTGGGCAGCGCCATCCGTTTGCCTGCGGCGCCGCCGGTGAGGATCAGCGACCCGGCCGACATCGCGATCCCGTAACAGATCGTCTGCACGTCGGGCTTGATGAACTGCATCGTGTCGTAGATCGCCAGGCCGGCGTAGGCGGAGCCGCCGGGGGAGTTGATGTAGAGGCTGACGTCCTTCTCGGGGTCGTCGGACTCGAGGTGCAGAAGCTGGGCGATGATCAGGTTGGCGAGGTCCTCGGTGACGGGTTCGCCGAGAAAGATGATCCGCTGCGCGAGCAGGCGGCTGTAGATGTCGAAGCTGCGCTCGCCGCGAGCGGTTTGCTCGACGACCATCGGTACCAGTGGCATAGAACCTCTTTCCTAGTTGTCGTCTGGGTTGTACTTATAGCCAACGCCGCGCACGGTCAGCACCAGTTCGGGCTTCTGCGGGTCCCGCTCCACCTTCTGGCGAAGGTTCGAGATGTGGACGTCGCAGGCGCGCTCGTCGCCGTCGAACTCGGTCTGCCAGAGCTCCTCCATGATCTGGGCGCGGGTGAAGACCTCGCCGGGGCGGGCGACGAGCAGGCGCAGCAACTGGAACTCCGAGCGGGTCAGGTTGACGGGGACGCCGCGGACCGTGGCGACGTGGCGGACGAGGTCGATCGAGACCGGGCCGGACTCGATCTTCACCGCCTGGGAGAGCGGCGCCCGGTCGAGTTCGCGCCGCCGCAGCTGGGCGCGGACGCGGCCCAGCAGCTCGCGCACCGAGAAGGGCTTGGTGACGTAGTCGTCGGCGCCGACCTCGAGCCCGACGACCTTGTCGACCTCGGCGTCTTTGGCGGTGAGGACGATGATCGGGACGGCGCTGCGCGAGCGCACGTCGCGGCAGATGTCGAGCCCGCTCGGCCCCGGCATCATGATGTCCAGGATCAGCAGGTCGAAGGGGACGCCGTTGCCGAGCAGCGCCGCGGCCTCGTCGCCGTCGGCCGCCGGGGTGACCTCGAAGCCCTCCTGGGCGAGCGCGTAGCCGACCGAGTCGCGGACCGACGGCTCGTCGTCGGCGATCAGGATGCGACCGCTGCTCATGCGACCGGGGTCGGGCTCGGTTGCGCGATCGGGAGGCGCACCCAGAAGGTGCTCCCCTCCCCCAACACCGACTCGGCGCCGATCCGGCCGCCCATCACGTCGACCATCCGCCGCGCGATCGCCAGCCCGAGGCCGAAGCCCTCCTGCTTGCGCGACTCGCTGCGTCGGTAGAAGCGCTCGAAGACGCGCTCGAGCTCCGCTGCGGGTATGCCGGTTCCAGTGTCGATTACCTCCAAGATGACTTCGCCCTCGCTGTCGTGGCGGCCGCGAACGGTAACGGTGCCGGGGGGCGGCGTGTTCTTGAAGGCGTTGGTCAGCAGCCCGATCATCACCTGGCGCAGCAGCGTCGGGTCGCCGGTGGCGGCGAGATCGGACTCGACGTCGACGACCAGCTCGACGTGCGGTGGCGCCTCGCAGGCCAGGACGACGTCTTTGATCGCCATCGGCACGTCGACCGGTTCGCTCTCCGGCGCGCCGCGGGACTCGACCCGCGCCAGGGTCAGCAGCGACTGGGTCAGCCGGTTCATCCGCTCGGCGTCTTCGCCCAGCCGTTTGAGGAAGTGCTCGCGGGCGCTCGGGTCGTCCTTGGCGCCCCCCTGCAGGACCTCGATCGCGCCGGAGATCCCGGCCAGCGGGTTGCGCAGCTCGTGCGCGGCGTTGGAGACGAAGTCGGCTTCGGCCAACTCCTGGCGGAGCTCATCGGTGCGGTCGCGCAGCACGGCGAGGACGGCGCGCTCGTCGGGCAGCGAGCGGGCGGTCATCGCGTAGGCGCGGTCGCCGATCCGCAGCGCCGGGTGGGCCGAGAAGCCGACCTCGGCGGCGCGGTGGAGCTGGGGCAGGACCACGTCCGGCGGCTGCCCCGACTCGTCGAGCAGGCGCGAGGCGGCGCTGTTGGAGAAGCGCACCGGGCCTTCGTAGTCGACGACCATGACCACGTCGGTGAGGCCGTCGAAGATCGCCGCCAGCTTGTTGCGGTCGGAGGAGAGGACGCCGAAGCTCTCCTTCAGCGAGGCGCGCATCGAGTCCAGGGCGCGGGCGAGGTCGCCGATCTCGTCCGGCCCCGTCGTCTTCAGCGGCGCGTCGAAGGAGCCTCCCGCCATTTCCCCGGCGGCGCGGGCGAGGCCGACTACGCGGTGGGAGATCGCGACCGCGATCAGGAAGCCGGCGAGGACGCCGACGGTGACCGCGGCGATCAGCGCCTGCGGCTTGTCGCCGAAGAGATAGACCGCCGCGGCGGTGATCAGGCTGACCGCCGCGAAGGCGCCGGTGAGCCAGAGGCGCATGCCGATTCGCAGCGAGCCCGCGGGGGCCCCGGCCGGGTGGTGGTCGGAGTGGCGCATGAAGATTTACTAACACAATCCCCATCTCGGGGCCCTGACTGCGGGCCATCCGTGCCCACGTGGGAGAATCGATTCGTGCGGACCCTGGTCTTCATCCCCGCCTGGAACGAGGAAGCCTCGATCGCCGAGGTGATCGCCGACGTGCGCAAGGCGCTGCCGCAGGCCGACCTCCTCGTCGTCGACGATGGCTCCACCGACGCCACCGCCGAGCGGGCGCGCGAGGTCGGCGCCCTGGTCGCCTCGCTGCCCTTCAACCAGGGCCTCGGGGCGGCGCTGCAGACCGGCTACCTGTACGCGTTGCGGGGCGGCTACGACGCCTGCGCCCACCTCGACGCCGACGGCCAGCACCCGGCCGAGGAGGTCGCCCGCCTGCTCGCCGAGGTGACCGCCGACCGGGCCGACCTGGTGATCGGGTCCCGCTACCACTCCGGCGCGGTCTCGGCGACGGGCGACTACCGGCCGACCTTCTCGCGGAAAATCGGGATCAGCGTCTTCCGCTTCTTCCTCACCCTGGCGACCCGGCAGCGGTTCACCGACACGACCAGCGGCATGCGGGCGGCGAACCGGCGGGTGATGTCGCTCTTCAGCCAGCACTACTCGCCGGACTTCGCCGAGATCGAGTCGCTGCAGCTGGCGGTGCGCCAGGGGCTGCGGGTCGAGGAGCTGCCGGTGCGGATGCTGGAGCGGGCCGGCGGGACCTCGTTCCTCACCCCGGTGCGCTCGGCCTTCTTCATCTTCAAGGGCCTGGTCGTCCTCCTCGTCGGCCAGTTCCGGCCGCGGCAGGCGGAGGCCGAGCGATGAGCGCTCTGCCGCTGGCAGCCGGAGAAGCGCAGGTCCACCTCACCTCGCAGACGCGGATCGTCGCCGCGATCCTGGCGATCTTCTTCATGCTCCTGATCCTCGACCTGATCCGCCGCGACCGCCTGCAGGAGCGCTACAGCGTGATCTGGTTCGTCGCCGGACTGGGGATGCTGGTCGGCGCCGCCTTCCCCGGCCTGCTGGAGCTGGTCGCCGAAGCGATGGGCGTCCGCAACACCAACGTCGCCCTCTTCTCGATCGTCCTCCTGCTGCTGCTCGGGCTGGCGCTCAACTTCAGCGTGATCATGTCCCGGCAGGCGGCGCAGATCACCCGGCTCGCGCAGGAGCGAGCGATCGAAAAGGCGCTGGCGGAAAAGCAGGCGGGCGAGGCGCGGAACGGCGGCTCAGCCGGCGAGCAGACGCTCGAGTCGAAAGAACAAAGCCTCTAGCGCCAGCTCCTCGGAGACGTTCAGCTCGAGGCCCCGGCGGGTCTCCTGGACCAGCTCGGCACCGCCGCGGGCCTTGGCCGCGGCGAGACCGGCGGCTTGGCTGCGCAGCAGTTCCAGCCGGTCGCGGTTGAAGACGACCTCCTCGGCGCCCGACGCGACCGCGGAGAGGTCGCGCAGCCAGGCGGCGCAGAGCTCGTAGCCGAGCTCGAGGATCTCGGTCCGGCGGCGGCGGCCGGCCCGTTTGGCGCCGTCGCCGATCTCCTTGGCGCTGCGTTTCATGCCTGCTTTCGATTCCTCTTCGAGCGCCTCGCGGGCCGCTTCTTCGACATCGGCGCCGGCGGCCTGGGCGCGATCGAGCAGCGCTTTCCACGGCGCGCTTCCGCACTCGCCCTCCAGGGCGGCGCCGACGCAGCGCTCGGCCTCGGCCCGCAGCTCCCGGCCGCGCTCGCCGAGCAGCAGGCGCGCGCGCTCGAGGTCCCCGGCGGCGAGGCCCGCCGCGGCCGCGATCTCGTCCGGGCCGGCGTCGAGGCCCGCAGCGGCGAGCTCGGCCTCGAGCACCTCGGCCGGCAGCGGCGCGAACTCGATCGTCTGGCAGCGCGAGGCGACGGTCTCCAGCAGGCCCTCCCCCTCGGAGCTGAGCAGGATCAGGTGGACGAACTCGGGCGGCTCCTCGAGCGTCTTCAGCAGCGCATTCTGGCTCTCGTCGCGCATCGCCTCGGCGGCCTCGACGACGAAGACCCGCTTGCCACCTTCGAAGGGCTTGTAGGCGGCGGCGCGTATTACCCGCTCGCGCACTTCCTCGACCATGTGCTGGGCGCCGGTCGGCGCCAGCCAGACGAGGTCGGGATGGGGCGAGGGGTCGAGCAGCGCCCGCCGCCGCGCGTCCTCGGGGTCGGCGGCCGCGGCGGCCAGCACCTCGGCGGCGAAGGCCCGCGCCGCGGCCCGCTTCCCGGACCCGCGCGGCCCGCGAAAGAGGTAGGCGTGCGAGGGCTCGGCCAGGGCCGCGGTCAGCGCCACCCGCGCCCGGGTCTGGTGCTCGGTTGCGGTTGCCAGCGCATCCGACTTCGACCCCACCAGGGGGTGGTCAATCTCGGCTGCGCTCACGCACGGCCTCCATCACGCGGGCGTGGACCTCCTCGACGGTCCCCGTCGCGTCGATCACGGTGACGCGGTCGGAGGCGATCATCGCGATCTCCTCGTAGGCGGTGGCAACCGCCTGCTGCAGCGCCAGGCCCTCCTGCTCGAAGCGGTCGTCGCCCGCGGCGCGCCCGAGCCCGGTCTCGGGCTCGATCCGCAGCAGCAGGGTGAGGTCGGGCCAGAGGCCGTCGGTCGCCGTCTCGCAGAGGCCGATCACCTCGCCGACCCCGAGCTCGCGAGCCGCCCCCTGGTAGGCGACGCTCGAGTCCGAGAAGCGGTCGGCGACGACGTCGCGGCCGGTCTCCAGGGCCGGCCGGATCACCCGCTCGGTCAGGTCTGCTCGCGCGGCGAGGAAGAGCATCAGCTCGGCCATCGGGTCGAGCTCAACCGTCGGATCGGCGAGCAGCTCGCGGATCCGCTCCGCCGCTTCGGTCCCCCCCGGCTCGCGGATCGCGACCGTGTCCCCACCCAGCGCCTCGACCAGCAGGCGGGCCTGGGTGCTCTTGCCGGAACCGTCTACTCCCTCGAGAGAGACGAACAACGGCTGGGACCTCAGCTTTTCGCGCCGGCTTTGGCGCGTTTGCGCCCGCGCGTCGCGGTGTCCGCTTTCGAGGCTTTGACTTTCGCTTTTTTGGTCTTCGCCGGCGCCGCGTCCTCGTCGCCCTTCGGCGGCGCCTTCTTTTCCATCGCCGCTTTCGCCGCTTTGGCGGCTTCGCGCTCGGCCCGGCGTTTCTTCATCTCCTGCATCGACTCGCAGTCGTCGTTGAGGCAGAGGTTCCAGGGCCGGCCGCGGAAGGGCTGGACTTTGAGGCGCGGGGTGCGATCGCAGATCGAGCACCGTTCCTCGAGCCGGAAGACGTCGCCGCGCTGGGGCAGCGGGAAGGTCTGGTCGCAGGAGTCGGGATCGTCGAGGACCCAGCCGCTGCAGCCGACGAACCGTTTGCCCGATTTTTTCGCGCGGATGATCCGCAGCATGTTCGGCGAGCCGTCCTCCTTGGTGCGGCCGGCTTCTTCGCAGACCTTGCAGGGGCCGAGGATGCGGTCCTCGTCCATCCCTTTCCAGATCACTTTCGCCAGGTCTTCGCGGCTGGAGTCGATTTCGTCCCAGGTCTTGTGCAGCAGCTCGCGGCTCTCGCCGACGACGGCGCCCTTCGACATCTCGCCGGCGGCGATCCGGTCCATCTCCGCCTCCAGCGTCGCCGTCATCTCCGCCGTCGCCATTGCCGGGACGTAGTTCTTGAACGCCTCGTATAGGGCGATCCCGGTCTCGGTCGGGATCGGCGGGTTGCTGTAGACGTAGCCGCGGTCGAAGAGCTTCTGGATGATGTCGGCGCGGGTCGCTTTGGTGCCGAGGCCGCGCTCCTCCATCATCTCGATCAGTTTCGCCTGCGAGATCCGGCCCGGCGGCTGGGTCTCCTTGTCGACGATCCAGGGTTCGCCCTCCAGCTGCAGGGTCTGGCCCTCCACCAGCTTCGGGATCTCCTCGTCGGCCGAGCGGGCGTAGGTGTAGATGCCGGCGTAGCCGGGGTCGACGACGACCGAGCCGCGGACGAAGTAGGTCTGGTCGCCGGCCTCGATGTCGGCGCGGGTCGACTCGGTGATCATCGGCGGGCTGAAGGTGGCGAGGAAGCGGCGCACGACGAGTTCGTAGACGCGTTTCTTCGGGCCCTCGAGGGCGCCCGGGTGGACCGCCTGGGTCGGGTAGATCGGCGGGTGGTCGGTGGTCTCTTTTTTGCCCCGGGTCGGTTTCAGCTCGCCGTCGAGGAGCCCGGAGGCGGCGGAGAACTCCTTGATCCGCACCAGCGAGGTGACCAGCTCGCGCACCGGCAGCGAGGACGGGTAGACCGTGTTGTCGGTGCGCGGGTAGGAGATGAAGCCGTCCATGTAGAGGTCCTCGGCGATCCGCATCGCGCTGGCGGGGGTGATGCCGAGGCGGCTGGAGGCGTCGGTGCTGAAGGCGGTGGTGTTGTAGGGCGTCGGCGGCTTGCGGGTGTTTTTCCGCGCCGTCACCGCTTTCACCGTGCCGGGGTTCGAGGTGCCGGCGATCGCCGCGTCGGCCTCCGCCTTCTCCCAGAACTTGTCGACGGTGTGGTGGGTCTCGAAGCTGCCGTCGGGGTGCTGGAACTTGGCGAACGCTTCCCAGAACGGTTTCGCGACGTGGGCCCGGCGCTCCATCTCGCGCTCGACGATCAGGCCCAGGGTCGGGCTCTGGACGCGGCCGACGGAGAGGAAGTTGGAGCCGAAGCGGCGGCTGGCGAGCGAGACGGCGCGGGTCAGCGTCGCGCCCCAGAGCAGGTCGATGTCCTGACGGGCGGCGCCGGCGTTGGCGAGCGGGTAGGAGAGCGTGTCGAGCTCGCCGAAGGCGCGGTCGATCTCCTCTTTGGTCAGCGCCGAGTAGCGGGCGCGCTGGATCCGCAGGGTCCCGTCGGCGGTGCCCTCGCGCGAGCCCAGGGCCGGGTTGGCGTCGAGCATCTCCTCCAGGGCCTCGAGCCCGATCAGCTCGCCCTCGCGGTCGAAGTCGGTGGCGATCACCAGCTCGTCGGCCTCTTTCGCCAGTTTTTTGATCGCTTTGACGACGTTTTTGTCCGTCGGTTCCTTGATCAGGTCGGCGTCGATCAGGTCATGCAGGTCGGTCTTCTGCCAGTTCGAGTAGCCCTCGGGGAAGGCCGGGCCGAGCACGTGGCCCTTGAGGCCGACCGTCATGTGGTCGTCGCCTGCGGCGTCCGTCCAGGTGTAGAACGGGACTTTGAAGGTTTTGTCCTCGCTGTTGGAGCCCTTGCTCAAGGCCTCGGCGATCTTCTTGGCGCTGTTGTTCTTCTCGGTGACGATCAGTCGCATGGGGCGGCGAGGGTAGCAGGGGCGTCCGGCAGCGCAAGCGGGCATCCATTCGTCCGATCCCCCCACCGGGCCGGTTCGATCTGCGTAGGATCACCGCCTCATGAGATGTCTGGTCACCGGCGGCGCCGGCTTCATCGGCTCGAACCTGGTCGACGCGCTTCTCGCGCGCGGCGACGAGGTGACCGTGGTCGACAACCTCTCGACCGGGCGGATGTCGAACCTCGAGCCGGGCCTCGCAGCGGGGGCAGAGCTGGAGGAGATGGACATCCGCGACGGCGAGGCGCTGAGCCGCAAGGCGGCCGAGCGGCGACCGGAGGCGATCTTCCACCTCGCCGCCCAGATCGACGTCCGCAAGTCCCTCGCCGACCCCTTCTTCGACGCCGGCGTCAACGTCGGCGGCACCGCCAACGTGCTCGAGGCGGCGCGCGCCTCGGAGTGCGGGCGGGTCGTCTCGATCTCAACCGGCGGGGCGATCTACGGCGAGGGCGAGGGCCAGCAGCTGCCGCTCCCCGAGGACGCCCCGATCGCGCCGCTCTCCGCCTACGGCCAGAGCAAGTTCGCCGCCGAGGGCTACGTCTCCCTCTACCACCGTCTATACGGCTTGTCCGGGGTCTCGCTGCGGCTGGGCAACGTCTACGGCCCGCGCCAGGACCCGCTCGGCGAGGCGGGCGTAATCGCGATCTTCTGCGGCCTGCTGAAGGAGGGCGGCCGGCCCACGGTCTTCGGCGACGGCACCCAGACCCGCGACTACATATATGTGGGCGACGTGGTCTCGGCGGCGCTCGCCGCGGGCGACGCGGACGCAACCGGCCCGATCAACATCGGCACCGGCAAGGAGACCAACGTCCTGGAACTTGTCGAGTCGCTGGCCGGGCTCAGTGACCGCGAGGATTTCGAGCCCGAATTCGCTCCCGAACGCACCGGCGAGGTCCAGCGGATCACGATCGACGCCGGCCGCGCCGAACGAGAGCTCAGCTGGCGCCCCGAGATGGACCTCGACGAGGGCCTCCGCATCACCCTGAACTCCATCTGACCGCCCGAGGGGGAGCCGGGGGTGACCCTCGCCGGACTCTCCCCGCTGTTGTCCGCCGAGGGTCACCCCCGGCTCCCCCAACCCCACATCGCTAGCCTTCCTCCCATGCCAGCCCAGGCCTACGCCGGCAAGGAGTGCGTCTGCCAGTACCGCAAGGGGATCTGCGATCAGTCCTGCGTGCGGGACATGCTCGAGACCCCCTTCTACATCGCCTGCCTGAAACTGACCGGCCGCAAGTGCCTGGTCGTCGGCGGCGGCGACATCGGCCTCGAGAAGGTCGAGGGGCTGCTCGCCTGCAACGGCGACGTCACCCTGATCGCCCCGGTCGCCCATCCCGAGCTCGAACGACTGGCGAGCGAGGGCTCGATCACCTGGGAGAAGCGCGCCTACGCCGGGTCCGAGGACCTCGAGGGCGTCTTCATGGCGATCGCCTGCACCGACGACTCCGAGGTCAACATCGGCATCTTCGACGACGCCGAGCAGCGGGCGATGCTGGTCAACATCGTCGACGTGCCGCCGCTCTGCAACTTCATCCTGCCGGCGATCGTCCGCACCGGGCCGCTGGCGATCGCGATCTCCACCGCGGGCGCCTCGCCGGCGCTGGCGAAGCGGATGAAGCGCGAGATCTCCGAGCTCTTCGGCGAAGAGTACGCGCGGCTGGCGGTGATCCTCAACGACGTCCGCGGCTGGGCGAAGGGGACGCTGCCGACCTACCAGGACCGCAAGGAGTTCTTCGAGGGGATCGTCAACGGCGACCCCGACCCGATCGAGCTGCTGCGCGAAGGGCAGGACCAGGCGGTGCTGGCGATCGTCGAGTCCGCCAAGGAGCGGGCCTCGGCGGCGCTGGCCTAGGCGCTTTGGCAAACCAGAGGTTGACTAAAGCGCCCTAGCTGGTCCCGCAGGCGGAGCCGCGGATCCGGTCCATCGTCTCCCGCAGCCGGTCGGCTTCGGCGACGCTGAGGTTGGCGGTGAAGGCCGCGGCCAGCTCGGCCCGCACCACCGGGCGCATCTCGGCCAGCAGCTCGACCCCAGCGGGGAGGAGCGTCGCGTAGCTGACGCGGCGATCGGTCTCGCAGAAGGTCCGCTCCAGCAGGCCGGCCTTGATCAGCCGGTCGACGAGCTTGGTCAGGCCGCCGCGGGTGATGACCAGCGCTTCGGCCAGGTCACCCATCTTCAGCCGCTGCTCCGGCGCCCGGTCCAGGGTGGCCAGCACTTCGAACCATGGCAGCGGCGGCAGCTCGGCCCCGGTCAGCGCCTCCTGCAGGCGCCCGGTGACCGCGGCGTGGGTCTGGACGATCGAGATCCACGCCTCGCGATGGGGATCGACGTCGGTCTCGGTGCCAGGAGCCTCGGCGGTTGCGCTCGCTTCGTTCATGGCTCCATCTTCCCACAAAGTGGTTGATCTGACAATAGTTGACAGGCAAATCTTTGCTGCTATGATTGTTTCTAGCTCAACTATTTGAGACTCAACCATCTTCGAAAGGACCAGAGATGAGCACCGAGACGATCAGCAAGCAACAGGTTCCAGCCGGCAGCTGGGTCGTGGACCCCGTCCACTCCTCGGTCGGCTTTGCCGTCACCCACAACGGCGTCACCACCTTCCGCAGCGGCTTCGACCGCTACGAGGCCCGCCTGACCGGCGGCGAGCAGCCGCGGCTGGAGGGGACGGTCGAGGTCGAGAGCTTCGCGATCGACGAGGAGATGCTGAAGGGCCACCTCCTCTCCCCCGAGTTCTTCGACACCCAGCGCTTCCCGCAGCTGCGCTTCGGCTCGACCGAGCTGAGCGTCGGCGAGGACGGCAGCGCCCGGATTGCCGGCGACCTCGAGATCCGCGGCGCGACCCGCAAGGTCGAGGCGACCGGTCGCTTCGCCCAGCTCGGGGAGGACGCCCAGGGCAAGGCCCGTGTCGGCCTCTCGATCGAGGCGACCGTCGACCGGCGCGACTTCGGCCTCGACTGGCAGGCCGAGCTGCCGAGCGGCGGCGAGGTCCTCGAGTACGCGGTGACGATCTCCGTCGAGCTCGAGCTCGTCGGCGAGGAGGCATAACCGTGAAGGTCCTGGGCATCAGCGGCAGCCTGCGCCGGGACTCCTACAACCACGCCCTGCTGCGGGAGGCCGCCGAGCGGCTTCCCGCCGGGGCGGAGCTCGTCGAGTTCGAGCGGCTGCGGGAGATCCCGCCCTACGACGCCGACCTCGAGGCGGAGGCGACGCCGCCGGCGGTGGCCGAGCTGCGCCAGGCGATGCGCGACGCCGACGCGGTCCTCATCGCCACCCCGGAGTACAACCACTCGATCCCGGGGGTGCTGAAGAACGCGCTCGACTGGGCCTCCCGCCCGGCCGGGCAGAGCGCCCTGACGGGCACTCCCTCCGCCGTGATCGGCGCCTCGACCGGGATGTTCGGCGCGGTCTGGGCCCAGTCCGAGACCCGCAAGGTCCTCGGCGCCCTCGGCGGCCGCGTGCTCGAGGACGAGCTGCCGGTCGCCCGCGCGGCGGAGCTATTCCGCGACGGCCGGCTCGACCTCTCCCCCGAGCAGTCCCAGCAGCTGGAGGACCTGCTCAGCGAGCTGGTCGCCGAAATCGAGCAGCAACGGGAGCTGGTCCCCGCCTGACGGCAACTGCATCAGATTTTCCATCCGGCAGGGAGAGAATCTGATGCAGTTCGGGAATCAGCCGTGCGGCAGGGCGAAGAAGGCGACCGCGGAGAAGTGGGCGATGGCGGCGGCGATGACGAGCAGGTGGAAGACCTCGTGGTAGCCGAAGGTCGCCGGGACCGGGTTCGGGCGCTGGGTCGCGTAGACGACGGCGCCGGCGGTGTAGAGGAGCCCGCCGACGGCGACGAGGAGGGTGCCGCCGGGGCCCATCGAGCTCCAGAGGCCGGGGAAGGCGGCGACGGCGACCCAGCCGAGCGAGAGGTAGATCAGGGCAGAGGCCCATTTCGGGTGATCGATCCAGATCATCTCGACGATCGCCCCGGCGATCGCCCCGATCCAGACGACGGCGAGGATCGCCATCGCCAGGGTCCCGTTCAGCACCAGCAGGGCGAACGGCGTGTAGGTGCCGGCGATGAGAAAGAAGATCATCGAGTGGTCCAGGCGGCGCATCCACTGGCGCACGCTCGGCCGGCTCCAGTTGACGCGGTGATAGAGGGCGCTGGTGCCGAACAGGCCCGAGAGGCTGACCGCGTAGATCGCCACCGCCAAGGTCGCCTTCGGCGTTTCGGCGAGGATGATCAGCGCGGTCCCGAAGCCCAGCGAGAGGAAGAACGCCCACTCGTGGGAGACCCCGCGCAGTTTCGGCTTGACCGAGGCGATCGCCTCGGCGGTCGCCTCTTTGGCGGCGGTCGCCCGCTCGCCCATCGCTTCTTTTGCTGCGGTGGCGCGCTCCCCCATTTTTTCCGCGCCCCTGCGCAGTTCGTCCATCTGCGAAGGGTACCCCCGATCGGACTGTCCGACACGGAATCGGCTTTGCCGAGTTTGGGGAGTTGACACAATCGATGGGAGAGACCGGCAGCTTCGGAACCCCTTATTTGCGTCTTTTGGAACTTTTTCCGTCCTGCCCGTTAGCGATCCTGCGGAGTTACCCCTGAAAGTCGCTGAAAGAGGAGAATTTTGATGTCCAAGACCGCCATTGCCAGTCCCAAAAACGGTCTGCGGGGCCTCTCGATCGAACGGCGGTTTTCGACGCCCGGCGTGCATCCTTTCGACCAGATCGAGTGGGAGACCCGGGACGCGGTGATCGGCAACCCCGAGAGCCCGGCCTTCGAGCAGCGCGGGGTCGAGTTCCCGAAGGCGTGGTCGCAGAACGCAACCAACATCGTCGCCCAGAAGTACTTCCGCGGCCAGCTCGGCAGCCCCGAGCGCGAGAGCTCGGTCAAACAGATGATCGGCCGCGTCGCCGGGACGATCTCCAACTGGGGGCGCGAGGGCGGCTACTTCGCATCCGAGGAGGACGCCGACGCCTTCGAGATGGAGCTGACCGCGATCCTGCTCAACCAGAAAGCGGCCTTCAACTCGCCGGTCTGGTTCAACGTCGGCTTCGAGGAGACGCCGCAGTGCTCGGCCTGCTTCATCCTCAGCGTCGAGGACACGATGGAGTCGATCCTCGACTGGAACACCAAAGAGGGCCGGATCTTCCGCGGCGGCTCGGGCTCGGGGATCAACCTCTCCAACATCCGCGGCTCGATGGAGCAGCTGAAGAAGGGTGGCACCGCCAGCGGGCCGGTCAGCTTCATGCGCGGCGCCGACGCCTGGGCCGGGACGATCAAGTCCGGTGGCAAGACGCGGCGGGCGGCAAAGATGGTCGTCCTCAACATCGACCACCCAGACATCGAGCACTTCGTGACCTGCAAGGCCGACGAGGAGAAGAAGGCCGGCGCCCTGCGCGACGCCGGTTTCGACATGTCGATCGACGGCGAGGGCTTCACCTCGATCCAGTACCAGAACGCGAACAACTCGGTCCGGGTCACCGACGAGTTCATGGAGGCGCTCGACGCCGGCGAGGACTGGAAGCTGATCGCCCGCACCGACGGCTCGACGACGAAAACGCTTCCCGCCCGCGAGCTGATGGACCTGATCGCCAAAGCGGCCTGGGACTGCGCCGACCCGGGCGTCCAGTACGACACGATCATCAACCGCTGGCACACCTGCCCGGAGTCGGGACGGATCAACGCCTCCAACCCCTGCAGCGAGTACATGCACGTCGACGACTCGGCCTGCAACCTCGCCTCGCTCAACCTGATGAAGTTCCGCCGCGAGGACGGCAGCTTCGACACGGCCGAGTTCGAGCACGCGGTCGACATCGTCTTCCTCGCCCAGGAGATCGTCGTCGGCTTCTCCAGCTACCCGACCGAGGAGATCACCGACAACGCCCGCCGCTTCCGCCAGCTCGGCCTCGGCTACGCCAACCTTGGCGCCCTGCTGATGAGCGACGGCCTCCCCTACGACTCCGACGAGGGCCGCAACGTCGCCGCCGCGATCACGGCGCTGATGACCGGCCGCGCCTACCGCCAGTCGGCGCTGATCGCCGCCGGCGCGACCGGGCCCTACGAGGAGTACGAGCGCAACCGCGAGCCGCACAACGGCGTCATGCGGATGCACCGCGACGCCTCCTACGACGTCGACCCGACCGGGATCAAAGGCGAGCTGCTCGAGGCTGCGCAGCGGGCCTGGGACGAAGCGGTCGAGCTCGGCTCCGAGCACGGCTACCGCAACGCGCAGGCGACGGTGCTGGCCCCGACCGGGACGATCAGCTTCCTGATGGACTGCGACACGACCGGGATCGAGCCCGACTTCTCGCTGGTCAAGTTCAAGGAGCTGGTCGGCGGCGGCTCGATGACGATCGTCAACCGCTCGGTGCCGATGGCGCTCGAGGCGATGGGCTACTCGGAGGCCGAGATCGACCAGATCAACGCCCACATCACCGAGAACAACACGATCGTCGGCGCGCCGGGCCTGAAGGCCGAGCACCTGCCGGTCTTCGACGTCGCGGTCGGCGAGCGGGCGATCACCCACACCGGCCACATCGACATGATGGCCGCGACCCAGCCGTTCATCTCCGGGGCGATCTCGAAGACGGTCAACCTGCCGCAGACGGCGACGGTCGCGGACATCGCCGACGCCTACACGCGCGGCTGGAAAGGCGGCCTCAAGGCGCTGGCGATCTACCGGGACGGCTCGAAGACCGCCCAGGCGCTGCGCACCGACGCGCAGAAGACCGAGGAGGCCGGAACCGAAGTCGAGATGGCGCAGCCAGTGCGTAAAAAGATGCCACGCGAGCGCGAATCGATCACCCACAAGTTCTCGATCGGCGGCCACGAGGGCTACATCACCGCTGGCAAATACGAGGACGGCACGGTCGGCGAGATCTTCCTCACCGACATCGGCAAGGAGGGCTCGACGATGCGCGGGCTGCTCAACGCCTTCGCCACCGCGATCTCGCTCGGGCTCCAGTATGGAGTGCCGCTCGAGACCTTCGTGCAGAAGTTCAGCTACATGCGTTTCGAGCCGGAGGGGATGACCCGCAACCCAGAGATCCCGTTCGCCAAATCGATGCCGGACTACATCATGCGCTGGGTCGCGAGCCGCTTCATCGAGGACACCGAAACGCTCGAGGAACTGGGGATCATGACCCAGGAGGTGCGGAGCAAGAAGGAAGCCGAGACCGCCCAGCTGGGCCTCGGAGTCCCGACCGACACCGCCGGCCCCGCCAACGGCAACGGCCAGGCGAAGGGCGGCAACGGCGAGGCGAAGGCGAGCGCTCCGGTGCCGGCCGCCTCGGCGCTGACCGAAACCCCCCCGGTCCGCCCGGCGAAGATGCAGGGCCTCGAACTAGGCCCGGCCTGCGAGCAGTGCGGCGGCATGATGCAGCGGACGGGGTCTTGTTACACCTGCTCCTCCTGCGGCAACAACACCGGCTGCGGCTGAGGGTGTAGGGCACGGCGCATGGCCGCACCCGCGGCTACGCGCCGTGCAGAGCACTGTCGCTCCGCCGCGTGCACGCCCATGCTTGGCCCTACGACCTCAGGGCGCGTTCAGTGCAAAACGACCGTCGCGTCGTGCCGGGGGGTCTCGGTGATCGCGCGGCGGTAGTTGCGCTCTGAGGCGGGGTTGGCCGGCTCGATCTGGTGGCGGCGGACCAGCTCGCGGAGGACTACAGCCATCTCGAACTGGGCGAAGGCGGCGCCGAGGCAGCGGCGGACGCCGCCGCCGAAGGGGATCCAGGTGTAGGTGCCGGGCGGGTTGTCGATGAAGCGCTCGGGCAGGAAGCGGTCGGGGTCCGGGTAGATGCCTGGGTCGCGGTGGAGGAGGTGGATGCAGGGGGTGACGCCGGCACCCGCCGGCAGCTCGTAGCCGCCAATCTCGACCGCCTCGGTCAGCCGGCGGACGACGATCGAGATCACCGGCCGCAGGCGCAGCGTCTCCTGGATCGTCGCGGTCAGGTACTCGTCTTCGCCGTCGAGGACCTCGGCCCGCAGCCGATCCAGCTTCTCGGGGTGGCGGGTCAGCCGCTCCATCGCCCAGGAGAGCGCGGTCGCCGTGGTCTCGTGGCCGGCGACCAGCAGGGTGAGCAGCTCGTCGCGGATCTCGGTGTCGCTCATCGGGCTGCCGTCCTCGTGGCGGGCCTGGAGCATCAGCGAGAGGACGTCGTCGCGCTCGGCCAGGTCCTCGGCCCGGCGGCGCTCGCCGATCTCCCTCGCGATCAGCTCGTCGACCCGTGCCACCCGGCGACGGAAGGCGGGGATCGACTTGACGCGGTCCGGCCCGACCAGCAGCACCGGCAGCAGCAGGCGCGGGTTGGTGGTCAGGTCGAGGAAGTCGCGCAGGGCCTCGCGGAGCGGCTCCATCCGGGCGCCGTCGTGGACGCCGAAGACGGTCTCGATGATGATCTCCAGCGTGATCGCCTGCATCCGCGGCCGCAGCTTGTAGGGGACGCCGGTGGGCCAGCTGTCGATCTCGCGGGCGGCGATCTCGGTCATCTTCTCGCCGTAGGCCTGCATCCGCTCGCCGTGGAAGGGCGGCAGCAGCAGCTTGCGCTGGCTCATGTGGGGCTTCTCGTCGAGGACGAGGACGCTGTTGTCGCCGAGGATCGGGCGCAGTATCTGGTTGCCCTCGCCGGCGTGGAAGACCTTGGGGTCGCCGGTGAAGACCTGTTTCACCAGCTCCGGATCGGCGAGCACGACCCAGTCGCCCTCGTAGGCGATCTTGATCGAGAACATCGGTCCGAACCGTGCCCGGCCCTGCTCGAGGAACCACTGCGCCTCGCGCGACCAGATCGCCGTCTGCAGCGCCCGCGGCATCCGCGGCCCCGGCGGTAGACCCTTGATCGGACCGAGCCCGCTGGTCGATGCCCTCACTTTTGCAGCCGCCTCCACGTCACCCGACCCTATTCCCCGGCTTGCGCGCCGATGTGTGACATCCGCACCCCAGGGGCGTCCTGACCAAGCAGATCAAGGACGCAGTGGGCGAAGCGTGCTCTGCACGTGAGCGAGCGAGGACGCAGATATGCGCCGGTCAGGATGCCCCTGGCTACTCGTACTGCAGGGACTCGAGGACGTCGAGGCGCGAGGCGCGGCGGGCGGGCTGGATCGCCGCGAGCACGCCCGCCAGGGCGGCGGCGATCAGCAGCACAACCAGGGACCCGACCGGGTAGGAGAGCGTGAAGCCTTCGTCCTTCAGCGGCTGGGCGATCAGGGTGGCGAAGATCAAGCCGAGGATCAGCCCGAGGATGCCGCCGATCAGGGCGGTGATCACCGCCTCGTAGCGGATCATCGTCCGCACCTGGCGGCGCGACATCCCGATCGCCCGCAGCATCCCCAGCTCGCGGGTGCGTTCGTGAATCGAGAGCGCCAGCGTGTTGGCGATCCCGAAGAGGGAGATCAGGACGGCGAAGGCCAGCAGCGCGTAGACCAGGCTGACCAGGCCGTTGATCTGCTCTTCGCGGCTTTCCTTCAGTTCCTGCTGGTTGAGGACTTCGGCGACCGGGAAGGCGGTTTCGACCCCGGTGGTCAAGAGCGCCTGCACCCCTTCGGCGTTCGCCCCCGCTTCGAGCTTGACGAAGTCGGTCAGGTCCTGGGTCTGGCGGAACTCGCGGGCCATCACCCGCTGGGTGACGAGGACGTTGCCGAGGACGCCGAGCTTGGAGTCGAATTCGCCGACGACGCGGAAGACCGGCCGGGCCCGGGTCTGGGTCAGCAGTTGGAAACGGTCGCCGATTTTGAGGCCATGCGAGCTGGCGAAGTCGTCGGAGACGATCGCCTCGGTGTCGGTGAGGTTGCGCAGCGTCTGCGGCCCCCCTTGCTTCCATTCGATGTTGACCGTCTCGCCGATGTCGGGGGTCGGGGCGTTGACCCGCGTCTTCGCTCCCGGCTGGCCTCCTTCGAGCACCTTCGCTTCGGCGCCGCGGATCGTCGAGACGAGCTCGACGCCGGGGATCCGGGCGGCGGATTTCGCGGTCGCGTTCGGGATCGGTGAGAACCCGTCGGTGTTCTGGATCACCAGCCCGCCGGCGAAGTTTTCGTCGACCACCTGCGCGACGGTGCTCTTCAGCCCGGCGGCGAAGACGGTGACGAAGGCGACCAGGGTGACGCCGATCATCAGCGCCGCCGCCGTGACCGCGGTGCGACTTGGGTTGCGCTGGGCGTTCTCGCGGGCGAGGCGGCCGGTGAGGCGCCGCAGCCGCTCCAGCGGCCAGCCGGCGACCGAGGCGAGCGGCGGCACCAGGCGCGGGCTGAACAGCGAGACGGCGAAGACGACGGCGACGGCCCCGCCCCCCATCAGGCCGGCGCGAGCTCCGGCGCTGCCGCTGCCGAAGAGGCCGAGCAGCACCGCCCCGAGGCCGGCGAGTCCGAGCAGGATCGAGAGCGCGAGGTAGACGAGGCGACGGCGGCGGGTGGGCGTCGGCTGGAAGGAGTGCAACGCGGCGATCGGGGGGACCCGGGTCGAGCGCAGCGCGGGCACCAGCGAGGAGACGAGGGTGACGAGCACCCCGACCACCAGGGCGACGACCACGGTCCGCGACTCCAGCACCAGGCTCGTCGTCGGCAGGTCGATCCCGAAGGCTTCGAACAGCGCGTTGATCGCCTTGGCGATCACGAAGCCGCCGCCGATCCCGAGCACCGCCCCGAGCAGGCCGATCGCGACCGCCTCGACCATCACCGTGGTGAGAATCTGGCTGCGCGAGGCGCCGAGCGTTCGCAGCATCCCGAACTCGCTGACCCGCTGGGCGACGGTGATCGAGAAGGTGTTGAAGATCAGGAAAGAGCCGACGAAGACGGCGATGAAGCCGAAGACGAGCAGGAAGGTGCGCAGGAAGCCGAGGCCCTCGCGGATTTCTTCCGAGCCGCGGTCGGCGTTTTCCTGAGCGGTCTCGACCCTGACGCCGGCCGGCATCTTCCTCGCGATCCGGCGTTTCAGCGCCTCCGCCGAGACACCCTCGTCGGCGGCGACCGAGATCTGGTCGAAGCGGCCGCGCTTGTGGGTCAGGCGCTGGGCCACCGGCAGCGTCACCTGGGCGATCGAGGCGCCGCCGAAGGAGGCGCTGCCGAGCTGGGTCAGGCCGACGAGGCGGAAGGTCTCCAGGCTCCCCTGGCCGATCAGCTTGATCTTGTCGCCGATCTTCAGGTCGGCGGAGTCGGCCGCCGCCTTGTCCAGCGAGGCTTCGGTCGGTCCGCGCGGCTGGTGCCCCTCGACGTAGTTGAGCGACTCCAGCTGCCCGCGCAGGGTCGAGGAGATGAACTTCGGGGCGAATTTGTTGCCGATCTTTTCGTTCTTCGCGTTGAAAAAGGCGCCGGGGGTGAAGATCGCCCCGGCGGCTTCGCGCACGCCCGGCGTCCGCACCACCCGCGGCAGCAGCGAGGCGCTGATCGTCGGGATTTCGCCGCTTTCCTGCTCGACCGGGTTCTCGGCGCTGACGACGACGCTGGTCCCCTGCAGCGACTCTTCGAAGATTTCGTCGAAGGCGGCGAAGATCGTGTCGGTGAGGACGAAGGAGCCGGCGACGAAGGCGACTCCGAGGAAGACGGCGAAGGCCGTCAGCAGGGCCCGGACCTTGCGAGCCCAGAGGCTCTTGAGGCCGAGGCTAGTCAAGCTGCTTCTGCAGCTCGATCACGTCGTCCGCCGAGCCGGGAGCCGCGTCGCTGACGATCTTCCCGTCCTGGAGCGTGATCAGCCGGTCGGCGTGGGCCGCGGCGACCGGGTCGTGGGTGACCATCACCACCGTCTGGTCGAACTCGTCGACCGCCTGGCGCAGCAGCCTCATCACGTCGGCGCTCGACTTCGAGTCGAGGTTGCCGGTCGGCTCGTCGGCGAAGACGACGGCGGGCTTGCTGACCAGAGCGCGGGCGACGGCGACGCGTTGCTGCTGGCCGCCGGAGAGCTCGGAGGGGCGATGGGTGCGGCGGTCCTCGAGGCCGACGGTGGCGACCAGCTGGTCGACCCAGGCCTCGTCCGGCTTGCGGCCGGCGATCGAGAGCGGCAGGACGAGGTTCTCCTCGGCGGTGAGGACCGGCAGCAGGTTGAAGAACTGGAAGACGAAGCCGAGCTTGTCGCGGCGCAGATTGGTCAGCTTCGTGTCGTCGAGCTTGGTGATGTCGATCCCGTCGAGCTCGACCGTGCCGGAGGTGGGCTTGTCGAGCCCGGCGAGGATGTGCATCAGGGTCGACTTGCCCGAGCCCGAGGGGCCCATGATCGCGGTGAAGCGGTCGCGCTCGAAGGAGGTGCTGACCCCGTCGAGCGCATCGACGGCGGTGTCCCCCTCGCCGTAGCGGCGGTGGATGTCGGTGGCGACGACGACTGGTCCGTTGGCGCTCACTGCCCCGCACGGTATCGATCTCGGGCAATAGCCTGCGGTCGTGGCCCTGGCAGACCGCTTCGACGGACTCTTGATCGACCTCGACGGAGTCGTCTGGATCGGCCGCGAGCCGGTGCCGGGGTCGGCGGAGACGCTGCGCGCCCTGGTCGAGGCGGGCAAGCGGATCGTCTTCGTCACCAACAATCCCGGCAAATTGCCGGCCGCCTACGCCGAGCGGCTGGGTGAGCTGGGAGTCGAGGTCGGCGCCGAGCAGATCGTCACCGCCGGGATCGCCGTCGCGCGGCTGGCCGGCGAGGCGGCGGGCGAGGGCGGCGGCGCCTACGTGATCGGCGGCGAGCCGCTGAAGGCGATGGTCGCGGCCGCCGGGGCGCGGGTGCTGGAGGGGAAACAGGCGTGGGATGCGAAGGCGGTCGTGGTCTCCGGCCACCGCGGCTTCGACTACGGGGAGCTGGTGACGGCGAAGCGCGCGCTCGAACGCGGCGCCGCCCTCTTCGCCACCAGCCACGACCCGACGATGCCCTACCCCGGCGGCGAGCTGCCCGGCACCGGCGCGGTGCTGGCGGCGGTCGAGACCGCCTCGGGACGGCGAGCCGAGATCGCCGGCAAGCCCGAGCGGCACCTGTTCGAGATCGCCCGCGAGGCGCTCGCCTGTTCCTTTCCGGGGGATAGCAACGAAAAGGAACAGACGAATGCGCGGCTGGCGATGATCGGCGACCGGATCTCCTCCGACATCGCTGGCGGGAAGGCGGCGGGGCTGGAGACGATCCTCGTCCTCAGCGGCACGACCTCGCGCGAGGAGGCCGCCGCGGCGAGCCCGGCGCCCGACTTCGTGCTCGAGAACCTCAGCGGCCTGCTGGCGTGAGCGCGGCGACGGAGGCCAGCCCGCCGGCCGAGCACCGGCCGGGGCTCAACTTCGCCGGGGTCTTCGCGGTCACCTTCTGCGGCCTGGTCGGCGTCGGCTCGGTGCTGCCGATCCTGCCGCGCTACATCCACGGCCCGATCGGCGCCGGCGACGTCGCCGTCGGGGTGGTGATCGGCGCCTACGCGGTGACCGGCCTGCTGCTGCGACCGGTCGCCGGCCGCTTCGCCGACACCCGCGGCCGCAAGCCGACGGTCCTGGTCGGGGCGATGCTGGTCGCGCTCAGCGCCCTGCTCTACCTGCCGGCGCTGGGGATCGCCGGTCTGATCGTCGCCCGCCTGATCCTCGGCGCCGGCGAGGGCGCCGTCTACACCGCCGGCTCGGCCTGGATCGTCGACCTGGCGCCCGAGGAACGGCGCGGCCGCGTCCTCGGCCTCTACGGCCTCGCGGTCTGGGGCGGGCTCAGCGTCGGGCCGCTGCTCGGCGAGGTGCTGCTCGACGCCGGCGGCTATGACCTGGTCTGGATCGTCGCCGCGGCGCTGCCGGTGCTCGGCGCCGCGATCGCGCTGGCCGCCAGGGATCCGTTCGTCCCCCTCCCCCACGCCGAGCCGCACCCGCTGATCGCGCCGGAGGCGGTCGGCCCGGGCTTCGCCGTCGGCCTCGCCTCGTTCGGCTACGCGGCGGTCGCCACCTTCATCGTCCTGCACCTCGAATCGCGCGGAGTCGGCCACGGCGCCACCGTGTTCGCCGCCTTCGCGGCGATGATCGTCCTCACCCGGCTGGTCTTCGGCGACCTGCCCGACCGGATGGGAGCGGCGCCGGTCGCGATCGCGGCGACCGTCGGCGAGGCCTGCGGGCTGCTGCTGATCGCCGTCGCCCACAGCCTTCCCGTCGCCCTGGTCGGCGGCGTCGCGATGGGTGCCGCCTTCGCCCTGCTCAACCCCTCGCTGATGCTGATCGCCCTCGGTCGCGTCTCCCAGCAGGCGCGCGGCGCGGCGATGGGCACCTACACCGCCTTCTTCGACGCAGGGGTCGGGCTGGGGGCGCCGATCGCCGGGGTGGTCGCCGCGCTGACCAGCTACGAGGGCGCCTTCATCTTCGCCGCGGGCGTCTGCCTCGCCTCAGCGCTGATGATCCTCGCCCGGCTGCACCCGGCGCGGGCCACGCCTCCCGGCTGACGTCTACCGCTCGCTGATCAGCAGGGTCTGCAGAGCGCGGCCGATCCGGCCGTTGCCGTCGAAGAGGGTCGACTCGGCGGTCCCCACTCCCTTCGGCCGCGGCAGCGTCGCGGCGTCCACCCCGATCCACTCGCCCTTCGGCATCCGCTCGAGGTGGACGGTGAGGTCGACGTTGATGAAGAGAAAACGGCGAAAGTCGAGCGCGGCGCTGATCCCGTTGCCGACGTCGGCGGCGACGAGGGTGCGCTGCAGCGGCGTCGGCTCCTCGCCTGCCACCAGCGGCTGGCGCATCCGCAGCCAGGCGGTCGCCGGCCCCGGCTGGAGGAAGCCGCCGGCGACGAAGCGGATCTCCATCGCCGAGTGGTAGCCGTGCTCCTGCTCGGTCGGGAAGAACTCGGCATCGGTCCCGTCCTCCGGCGGCGCCGGCGGCTGGCTGGCGACCAGGGCCTCTCCCGGCAAGTCGAGCTTGGCCTTGCGGATTCGCCAGCCGCGGGCGAGCACCAGCACTTCACCGTCGATGTCGCTCAGCTCGGCCTCGACCATCTGCACCCGCCGGCCGGGGCGCACCACCCGGGCCTGCAGCTGCACCGGCGCGATCGGCACCGAGCGCAGGATCTCGAAGGTGAGCCGGCCGACCTGGAACTCGGAGCTCTCGGGCAACTGCTCGACCGCCCAGCCGAGCAGCGCCGAGGGCGGCCCGGCGTGCTGGGCGCCGGGGTCCCAGGGCCCCCGCGTCAACTCGGTCGCCCGGAAGAGCTCCCCGTCCCGCTCATAAAACGCCTCGAACACGCCGCGCATCCTAGGCCCATCATCGAACTGCATCAGATTCTCTCTCTGCTGGATGGAGAATCTGATGCAGTTCGGGGAAGTGGAGGTCAGCAGTCGCGGCTGCCGAACTCCTGGGTCCAGACGTGGGCGTTGCCGGCCTCGCCAAGCGTGCCGATGCGGAGGCCGATGCCGATGTCCCGGTAGTCGCCGAGGATGTTTTCGCGGTGGCCTGAGGAGCCCATCCAGAGCTTGAAGATCGTCCGCGGCGTCGCGTAGCTGCCGCTGGCGTAGGCGATGTTCTCACCCTCGCTGCAGCCGCGGTAGCCGACCTGGTCGAACCAATAGGTGAACTCGCGCCCGCACGCTTCGTGGCTGAATTCGTCGCAGCGGAGGATGTCGCCCGACTTGCGTTCCGCGGCCCGTGCGAGCGAGGTCGGGGCGGCCAGAGGGACAAGGCTCCGGCTGGTGCGGGCCTGGTTGACGAGGCAGAGCACGGCGCGCTCCTGCACGCTCGCCGCGGCGCCGGCGTCGCCCTGGCCCGGGCAGGCGGCGCTGGCGGAGGATGCTCCACCGAGGAATGTCAGCACCAGGGCGGCCGGGAGCAGAGCGGCGATCTTTCCCCTGCGCGTCACAGGCTCGTAATACCCGGGGCGTACTCTTTTTTCACTGAAGCGAAAGGAGAACGATGGCGACGAAAGTTCAGAAGTCCGAGCAGGAGTGGCGCGAGCAGCTGACCCCGGAGCAGTTCGAGGTCACCCGCAAGGCTGGCACCGAGCGGGCCTTCACCGGCCCGTACGTCGACGAGAAGGCCGAGGGGATGTACCGCTGCGTCTGTTGCGGCACCGAGCTCTTCTCCTCGGGCACCAAGTTCGACTCCGGGACCGGGTGGCCGAGCTTCACCGAGCCGGCGAACCTCGAGCACGTCGAGCTGCGGCCCGACAACAGTCTCTTCATGCGCCGAACCGAGGTCGTCTGCAGGCACTGCGACGCCCACCTCGGGCACGTCTTCGACGACGGCCCCGCCGACAAAGGCGGGCAGCGCTACTGCATCAACGGCTGCGCCCTGACCCTGGACAAGAAGGAGTAGCCCGGTGGCGCGCTAAAGCGCGCCACCGCCGGCGCCGAGGTAGCTGAACCGCACCGCCAGCGCAACCGCCTCGGTGCGGGTGTCGACCTCGAGCTTGGCGATCGCGTTCCGCACGTGGGTGTGGACGGTGGCCGGGCTCAGCTGCAGCCGGTCGGCGATTTCTTTGACCCGCAGCCCCTCGGCCAGCAGCTCGAGGATTTGGCGCTCGCGCGGCGAGAGCTCGAGCAGTTTCTCGACCTCGGAGGGCTTGCCGCCGGCGAAGTCGCCGCCGAGGAAGGTCCCTCCCCCGGTCACCGCTTTGACCGCCTTGGCGATGTCCTCGGCCGGTGCCGACTTCAGCACGTAACCGGAGGCGCCCGCCCGCAGCGCCAGGGCGAGCAGGTCCGGCTGCGCGTGGGCGGTGAAGATGATCACCTTCGTCCGCGGACGGACTTTGAGGACCTCCTTGGTCGCCTCGATCCCGTCGCGCTTCGGCAACTCGACGTCGATGATCAGGACATCGGGTTCCAGTTCCTTGACGACGTTGACCACGTCGCGACCGTCGCCGGCCTCGCCGACGATTTCTACGATGTTGGAATTGGCCATGCGCGCCTTGATCGCCTCGCGGACGATCTCGTGGTCGTCGCAAAGAACCACCCGCTTGGCCTCGCGGACGCTCGTGTTCATGCGGGGCCGATTCTTTCAGGCGATCCGAACGGATGCAAAGTTTTAGGTAGCGTGAAACTCCCGTCGCGCTCTTGGCGGTTCTCGATCAAGGCGATGATCGTACGGCCGACGGCGCAGGCGGTGCCGTTCAGGGTGTGTACGGGCGACGGCGCCTCGCCCTCCGCCGGGCGGTAGCGAGCGCCGAGGCGGCGTGCCTGGTAGTCGGTGGTGTTGGAGCAGGACGTGAGCTCCCGGTGGCGGCCCTGGCTCGGGATCCATGCCTCGCAGTCGTACTTCTTCGCCGCCGGGTCGCCGAGGTCGCCGACGGCGACGTTGACGACGCGGTAGGGGATCTCCAGCTCGCCGAGGATCCGCTCCTCGATCGCCAGCAGGCGCTCGTGCTCGGCGCCGGAGGCGTCGGGCTCGACGAACGAGAACATCTCGACCTTGTCGAACTGGTGGACGCGGAAGACGCCGCGAGTGTCGCGGCCGGCGGCGCCGGCCTCGCGGCGGAAGCAGGTCGAGAAGGCGCAGTAGCGCAGCGGCAGCGAGTCGGCGGCGAGGATCTCGTCCGCGTGCAGGCCGGCGAGCGCGACCTCCGAGGTGCCGGTGAGGAAGAGGTCGTCCTTGGGGATCTCGTAGATCTGGTCGCGGTCGCCGGGCAGGAACCCGGTTCCCTGCAGGGCCTCTTCGCGGACCAGGACCGGGGGAACGACCGGCTCGTGCCCCTCGGCGCGGACCGTCTCGATCGCGAAGCGGACGAGGGCCAGCTCGAGCATCACCAGGTCGCCCTTCAGGTAGGCGAAGCGGGAGCCGGAGAGCCGCGCCGCCGACTCCATGTCGATCAGGTCCAGGGCGGTGCCGATCTCCAGGTGGTCGCGCGGCTCGAAATCGAACTCGGGCCGCTCGCCGACCTCGCGGACGACGACAGCGTCCTCCTCGGTCATCCCTTCCGGAGCGTCGGGGTCGGGGAGGTTGGGGAGCGTGACGACCAGCTCGCCGAGCTTGGCGTCGACCTGCTCGAGCTCCTCCTTGCCGGACTCGATCCGCTGCTTGAGCTCCGCGACGGTCGCCATCAGCCCCTCGGCCTCGGCCTCCTCCCCCGCCTGTTTGCGCTCGCCGATCTGCTTGGAGAGCGTCTTGCGCTCGGCTTGGGCGCCCTCGACCTCGGGCAGCAGCTCGCGCCGACGGGCGTCGAGGGCGAGCAGCTCGTCGACCTTCTCGGCCGCCCCGCGCCGCGCCAACGCCTGTTTGAACCGCTCGGGCTCGGAGCGGATCGCTTTGAGGTCGAGCATGGTCAGGCCCCGGCTAGGGGGTGCCGTTTTCGCCGGGCCGCGGCGACTGTTCCGCTTCGGAGCCCGCGTACTTGGCGACGAACTTGGCGACCTCGCTCGCCTCTTCGCCGACGACGATGTTCTGGGGCATGATCGCCCCGGAGAAGCCGCCGTTCTGGATCGCGTAGAGCGCGTCGGCGACGGTCTCGGTCCGCTGGTTCAAGTTCGGGCCCTGGGTCCGCTCGCCGCGGTTGCCGCTGCCCTGGGTGCCGGCGGCGCTGAGCGTGTGGCAGCCGGAGCAGTGGGTCGCGAAGAGGACCGCCCCGTTGTAGTCGGGGTCGTCCTGGGAGACGGAGACCTTTTCTTCGCCGAAGCCGCAGGCCGCCAACCCGAGGGCGGCGGCGACGACCATTCCGATGATCAGCGCTGGACGCATGCGGCGGGCATCATATTGTCTAGAGCCGATCCAGCCTTTCTGACGATGCCCGCGCCCGATCCAGACGCCTTCCGCGCCGCCTTGTCCGGGCTCCCGACGGGGGTCACGATCGTCACCGCCAACGGACCCGACGGGCCGGCCGGGGCCACCGCCAACGCCGTCTCCTCGCTCTCGATCGAGCCGATGATGATGCTCGCCTGCCTCGACCGCGGCTCCCGCACCCTGCTCGCCGTCCAGGCCGCCGACTGCTTCGGCGTCAGCGTCCTCCACGCCGGCCAGGAGCCGATCGCCCGCGCCTTCGCCACCAAGGCACCGGTGGCGGAGAAGTGGTCCGGGGTCGCCTGGAGCGAGCGCGACGGCATCCCGGCGATCGACGACGCCCTGATCTGGATCGCCTGCGACCTGCGCGACGTGATCTCCGCCGGCGACCACGTGATCGTCACCGGCGAAGTCAGGGCGCTCGAGTCGCGCGACGGCGATCCGCTCGTCTTCCACGGCGGCGAGTACCGGCCGCTGAGGTAGCCGCTTTGCCCGCGGAGAATGAACGAGGCGGCAATAAACCCCCTCTGAGGTGGAAAATTGACGCCTCGATGAGCGAATGGACCTTTGCCCAGAAGGCGCTGCTGATCCTCGCGAGCCTGGAGCTGCTCTGGGCGCTGGCCGGCTTCGTCGCCGAGCCGAGCCTCCAGATCGGCGCCGACGCGCCGACCCAGAAGGTTCTCTGGGTCGACTTCAACGGCATCCACGCCCTCTCGGGCCTGCTCCTCTTCGGTCCCGCCCTCTACTTCTGCCGCCGGCCCGACTGGGCGCTCTACTACGTCCTCTACATCGCGGGAGCGCTGTACATCACCGGCATCTGGGCGCTCTTCGAGGAACAGCCCGCCTACGTCTTCAACTTCCCGAGCAACGCCAACGACGGGATCTTCCACCTCGTCACCGCCGTCGCCTTCTCGATCGTCGCGGCAATCCAGATCGGCCGCGACCGGCAGAGCTCATCGAGTCTGCGATCGAGCACCCCATAGGTGCCGGATCGCAACTTCGCTGATCAGAGCCCGCTGGTTCCGGCTGCTCGCAGCCCCAAGAAGAAGATCACTCCGCAGCTGACGGCCATGATTCCCATCTCGCGGCGGACGATCGCCAGGGCAAGGGATTCCTGTTCGTCGGGGGTGAGGGACTCGGGGTCGAGGTCGCCCACCTCGCGGTGGGCGGCGTCGGCGCGAGCTCCCTCGGCGACGAAGGAGACGAAGAGGGGCAGGATTCCGTAGAGGTAGTGGAGGCTGTCCTCGGGTTCGTGGTTGGTGACGACGAGGAGGCCACCGAGCAGGGCCTGGATGAAGACCGCCACCTGGGCGGAGCGCAGCAGGTACCAGAAGGGGATCGAGGCCCGGTCGCGGTACCAGGCGATGCCGCCGACCAGGCCGGCGGCGGCGTTGAGCGCGATCAGCAGGACGCCGACGGCGATGTGGAGGCCGACCATCGTCTAAATCCGCCTAAGGGGGTCGGGATTCGGCTTGCTGATGCGGAAAAGCACTATGTAGCAAGTTGTCACAAAGTCGGTATATAACAGGGGCTGCAGGCGTCAAACACCTCCCCGTGCTCAAGACCTACCTCCCGATCCTCGTCTTCGCCTTCCTCGGCCTCACCGTCGGCGGCATCTTCGCGATGCTGAACCACCTGCTCGGGCCGAAGAAGCCCTCGCGGCCCACCGCCGCCAGCCGCCGGCAGGGCGAGCCGTACGAGTCCGGGATCCCGGTCGAGCCCTCGAAGGGGTTCCGCTTCGGGGTCAGCTTCTACCTCGTCGCGATGCTCTTCATCCTCTTCGACATCGAGGTCGTCTTCCTGTATCCGATCGCGGCGATCTTCAAGGGAGCCGACAGCTTCTTCGTCCTCGGCGAGCTCGTCACCTTCGTCGTCCTCCTGCTCGTCGCCTACGTCTACGTCTGGCGCAAGGGGGCCCTGGATTGGAGGTAGAGCGCCGCTCCCTGCGCGAGAAGCAAGTCGACGCCCGGGCGATGCTGCGCGGCGACCTCGAGGGCTCCGACCTCGAGCGCTACGTCGAAGAACGGGTCGTCACCACCACCTTCGAGAAGGTCCAGAACTGGGCCCGGTCGAACTCGATCTTCCCGCTTACCTTCGGCCTCGCCTGCTGCGCGATCGAGGCGCCGATCTCGATCGTCACCGCGCGCTACGACCTCGCCCGCTTCGGCGCCGAGGCGCTGCGCGCCTCCCCGCGCCAGGCCGACCTGATCATCCTCTCGGGCCGGGTCAGCATCAAAATGGCGCCGGTCGTCCGCCGCCTCTACGACCAGATGCTGGAGCCGAAGTGGGTGATGGCGATGGGCGCCTGCTCCTCCTCGGCGGGGATGTTCGCCAACTACGCCGTCGTCCAGGGCGCCGACAAGTTCATGCCGGTCGACATGTACGTGCCCGGCTGCCCGCCGCGGCCGGAGGCGGTCCTCTACGGCTTCACCAAGCTGCAGCGCCAGATCCAGGGCAACCCCGACCAGGGATGGCGCCAGCGCTACAACGCCTACGGGACCGAGGAGTGGGCCCGGGGCGGACCGCGGAGCGAACCGACGCCGGAGGCCGCCGAGGCCTACCGGGAAGCGCGGGAGCTGACCCTTGCCTGACGCCCCCGGACTGGAGCTGATCCGGGGGGAAATCGAGCGCGACTGCCCCGCTGCCGTGCTCGCCACCTCCTTCGACCGCTCCCAGGCGGCGCTGATCGTCGATCCCGAAAAGGTCCTCGACGTCCTCCGCTGGCTGCAGGAGCAGCCTGGGCAGCGCTACGACTTTCTCAGCTCTCTCCACGCAGCTGACTACCTGCCAGCCCAACCCCGCTTCGCAGTCCACTACGAGCTGATCAACCGCGACCGGGTCGAGCGCATCCGCGTCAAAGCGATGCTGGCCGACCCGGGCAGCGAGGAGCTGCCGGAGATCGATTCCTGCGTCGACCTCTTCCCCACCGCGGAGGCGCAGGAGCGGGAAGTCTTCGACTTCTTCGGAATCGTCTTCCGCGGCCACCCGAACCTGACCCGGATCCTGCTGCCGGACGACTACGTCGGCTGGCCGCAGCGGCGCGACTTCCCCGTCGGCGGCGAGCCCGTCACGTTCACCTACTCGGAGCGGCGCTATGACTGAGCAGGTGGTCGAGCGCGGCCGCGAGATCATGACCGTCAACGTCGGGCCGCACCACCCGGCGACCCACGGCGTCCTGCGCCTCGTCGTCGACCTCGAAGGCGAGCGGGTGCGCGAGCTGCGGCCGGTGATCGGCTACGTCCACACCGGGATCGAAAAGTCCTGCGAGGACAAGAGCTACTGGAAGGTCATCCCCTTCGTCGAGCGGATGGACTACGTCTCCTACTTCTTCCAGATGGAGGCCTACTGCGGCGCCGTCGAGCGACTGATCGACCTCGAGATCCCGCCCCGCGCCAAGTACCTGCGGACGATCTTCCTCGAGCTCAACCGGATCCACTCCCACCTCGTCTGGCTCGGCACCACCGCGCTCGACCTCGGCGCGATCTCGATGCTCTGGTACTGCTTCCGCGAGCGCGACAAGATCCTCGACCTCTTCGAGATGGCGACCGGGCAGCGGATGCACACGCGCTACTTCCAGGTCGGCGGCGTGATCGAGGACATCCCCCTCGGCTTCGAGGCCAAGTGCCGCCGCTTCGCCGAGGAAATGCCGATCCGCGTCGGCCAGTACGAAGCGCTGCTCGACCGCAACGAGGTCTTCCTGCAGCGGACCAAAGGGGTCGGCGCTGTCTCCCGCGAGCGACTGCTGGAGCTGGGCGTCAGCGGGCCGCTGCTGCGCGCCGCCGGCGAGCCCTGGGACCTGCGCAAGGCATTCGACTACCTCGCCTACCCCGAGGTCGATTTCAAGATCCCGGTCGGCACCGTCGGCGACAACTACGACCGCTACCGGGTGCGGGTGGCGGAGATGGTCGAGTCGGCGGGGATCGTCGCCCAGTGCCTCGACGCGCTGCCCGAGGGTCCGTTCATCGCCGACGACCGCAAGTACGTACTGCCGCCGCGCTCGGAGCTCTCGACCTCGATGGAGAGCCTGATCCACCACTTCAAGCTCGTCACCGAGGGCTACCGGGTCGACCCCGGCGAGGTCTATTACTCGATCGAGTCGCCGCGCGGGGAGCTCGGCTGCTTCGTCCTCGCCGACGGCTCGGCGAAGCCGGCGCGGGTCCACTTCCGCGACCCCTCCTTCGTCAACCTGCAGGCCTTCCGCGACATGGCGGTCGACACCTACGTCGCCGACATGATCGCCAGCCTCGGCATGCTCGACCCGATCCTCGGAGGTGTCGACCGATGAGCCCCGTCGACGGTGCCGGGATGAGCAACCCGAACCTTCCGGTCGATCCGGCGGTCCGCGACGGCCGCATCCCCGACCGCACCGAGGAGCAGATCCCGGAGCTGCACGAGGTCGATTGCCCGCCGGAGCTGCAGGAGCGGATCGAGACGCTGATGGGGCGCTACCCCGACCGCAAGTCGGCCTCGATCCCGGCGCTCTGGGCGGTTCAGGAGCTCTACGGCTGGTGCACGCCGGAGGGGATCCGCCAGGCCGCCGCGGTGATGCGCGTCACCCCCGCCTACCTGGAGTCCGTCGCCAGCTTCTACGACCTCCTGCACACCAAGCCGGTCGGGACCCACCGGATCGAGGTCTGCACCAACATCAGCTGCTGGATGCGCGGCGGCGACCGCCTGCTCGACGCCTTCGAGGCCGCCGCCGAGGGCGACGACGCCGAGTTCTTCGTCACCGGCTTCGAGTGCCTCGGCGCCTGCGACATCGCCCCGATGGCCTCGATCGACCAGCGCTACTACGGGCCGCTGGAGGCGGCCGAGGCGGGGGTCGCGATCGAGCAGCTGCGGGCCGGCGACGAGGTCCTTCCCGAGAAGGCGCTGGCCAGGCGCGGGCTGGCGGGGGACAGCTGATGGCGCACGAGCTGGAGAAGCGCGTCCTGCTGGAGCACGCCGAGGACCCGGCGCTGCGCACCCTCGACGGCTACAGGCGACTCGCCGGCGGCTACGCGACGATGGAGCGCGCCTACCGCGAGATGGAGCAGGACGAAGTCCTCTCCGAGCTTGAAAACTCCGGCCTGCGCGGCCGCGGCGGCGCCGGCTTCTCGATGGGCAAAAAGGCCTCCTTCCTCCCCCGCGGCGAGATGGCCAAGTACCTCTGCTGCAACGCTGATGAGTCCGAGCCCGGCGCCTTCAAGGACCGCGAGCTGATGCAGCGCAACCCGCACCAGCTGATCGAGGGAATCGCGATCGCGGCGCTCGCCGCCGACGCCGGCCACGCCTTCATCTTCATCCGCGGCGAGTACGACGAGCAGGCCGACATCCTCGACGCCGCCGTCGCCGAAGCCTACGAGGCGGGCTACCTGGGGACGAACATCCTCGGCTGCCACCGCGACCTCGAGCTGGTCGTCCACCGCGGCGCCGGCGCCTACATCTGCGGCGAGGAGACGGCGCTGCTGGACGCGCTCGAGGGCAAGCGCGGCAACCCGCGCCTGAAGCCGCCGTTCCCGGCGGTGCAGGGCCTCTACGGCGGGCCGACGCTGATCAACAACGTCGAGACGCTCTCCAACGTCCCCCACATCGTCCGCCACGGCGCCGAGTGGTTCAAAGGGTTCGGCACCGAACAGTCGCCGGGGACCAAGGTCGTCTCGATCTCCGGCGGCGTCCGCCGCCCCGGCAACTACGAGATCGAGCTGGGGATCCCCACCCGCGACCTGATCTTCGGCCTCGCCGGCGGCCCCGAGGAGGGCCACGAGATCAAGGCATTCTTCCCCGGCGGCTCGTCCTCGCCGGTGCTGACCGCCGAGGAGGGCCTCGACCTCCCCTACAGCTTCGAGGCGATGGCCGAGGCGGGCTCGATGCTCGGCTCCGGCTCGATCATCGTCGCCGACGACCGCGTCTCGATCCCGCACCTGGCGCTGCGCACGGCGCGCTTCTACCACCACGAGTCCTGCGGCAAGTGCGTCCCCTGCCGCGAGGGCACCAACTGGACGGTGAAGATGCTGGAGCGGATGGTGCGCGGCGAGGCGACGCCGATGGACCTCGACATCGTCAGCTCGGTCCAGGCCAACATCATCGGCCACTGCCTCTGCGTGCTCGGCGACTCGATGGCGATGCCGGTCGGGGCGATGGTCCGCAAGTACCGCGAGGAGTTCGAGGCAGTGATGGCCGACCCGGAGCTGACCCTCGACCCGCACGCCGTCGTTCGCGGCGCGCCCGAGACGCTGGGAGCCTCGACGTGAGCCCCGCCGGACGCGAGGTGACGATCACGATCGACGGGCGCGAGGTGCCCGCGGTCGAGGGCGAGATGCTCCACGACGCCGCCCGCAAGGGCGACGTCGAGATCCCCTACTTCTGTTACGAACCGAAACTCGGCGAGCCGGTCGGCGCCTGCCGGATGTGCCTGGTCGAGATCGAGGGGATCCCGAAGCTGCAGACCTCCTGCTCGACGCCGGTGCGCGAGGGGATGGTCGTCCACACCCGTACCGAGCAGGTCAAAGAGGCGCAGAACTCGGTCGTCGAGTTCCTCCTCGTCAACCACCCGCTCGACTGCCCCGTCTGCGACAAAGGCGGCGAATGCCCGCTGCAGGACATCTCCTACGGCTGGGGCCCCGGGCGCAGCCGGGTGATCGACGAAAAGCGACACTTCGAGAAGCCGATCGAGCTCTCGCCGCTGGTCGCGATCGACCGCGAGCGCTGCATCCTCTGCTACCGCTGCGTCCGCTTCAGCCAGGAGGTCGCCGAGGACTCGCAGCTGCAGCTGATCGAGCGCGGCGACCGCACCTACGTCGGCACCTTCGACGACCGCCCCTACGTCGCCCCCTTCCACGGCAACATCACCGACATCTGCCCGGTCGGGGCGCTGACCAGCTACACCTACCGCTTCCGCGCCCGGCCCTGGGACATCGAGCACGCCGGCTCGGTCTGCACGCTCTGCCCGAGCCAGTGCAACGTCAGCTTCACGATCCGCGACGAGAAGGTGAAACGGGTGGTGACCCGCGACAACCACGACGTCGACGACGGCTGGCTCTGCGACCGCGGCCGTTACGGGTTCGAGATGTTCGACGCGCCCGAGCGGGTGCGCGGGCCGCTGCTGAAAGGTGGCGTCGAGGTGGGCTGGGATGAGGCATTGGAGAAGATCTCCGAGGGGCTGCGTGCGGTGAGCGGGGCGAGGCGGGGGTGGTCCTCCCCGGACAACAGCGGGGAGGGTCCGGGGAGGACCACCCCCGCCTCGCCCGGCGTTGCGTTGATCGTTGGCGACGCCTCCAATGAGGAGGGCTTCCTTCTGCAGAAGCTGATGCGCGAGGGGCTTGGGTCGCCCCATATTGATTCGCGGCCTTCGCGGGGGCCGGAGGTGGCGGTCCTGCGCCGGCTGGCGGCGCCGGCGATCTCGGCCAAGGTCAGCGAGATCGACGAGGCCGACGCGATCCTGGTGCTGGGCACCGACCCGCTGCACAGCAGCCCGATCCTCGACCTCCGCGTCCGCAAGGCGATCCGCCGCCACGGCGCCAAGCTGGTCGTAGCCACCGAGCGCCCGACCGCCCTGGACGGCGGAGCCGAGGCAATCGCCCGCTACGCCCCCGGCCAGGCCGCCCACTTCGTCTCCGAGCTGGCGGCAGCGATCGGCGGCAGCGAAAACGTCGCAACCCCGATAGCCGAGACCCTCCGCGACGCCGCCAAGGTGGTCGTCATCTGGGGAGAGCGAATCGCCCGCCAGGCCGGAGCCGCCGAGGCCCTCCTGGCGGTAGCCGAGGCCACGAGCATGGCAACCACCGACGGCGCCGGCCTCTTGGAGATCCCCGACACCACCAACGCCCGAGGCCTCCGCGAGGCAGGCTGCCTCCCCGACGCCGGCCCGGGTCTGAGCGACACCCCCGCCGGTATGTCCACCGAGGAGATCCGAGCTGCCCTCATCTCCGGAGAGATCCAGAGCCTGATCCTCTTCGGCGCCGACCCCCTCCGCGACTTCCCCGACACCCCCGCCTGGGAAGAGGCCCTAACCGCAGCCGACTTCGTCGTCAGCTTCTCGATGCACGAGAACGCCACCACCGCCAAGTCCGACGTTGTCCTCCCCCTCGAGACCCACGCCGAGAAAGACGGCACCGTCACCCACCCCGACGGCCGCCTCCAGCGAGTCCGCCCGAGCGCCACCCGTCCCGAAAACGTCCTCCCCAACATCATCGTCCTCTCAGAGCTGGCTTCAGCGCTCGGCCTGGACACGAGCATCGACTCCCAACCGAGGGCCTTCGCAGCTCTCACCGAAGCAGTTCCCTTCTACGCCGGAATCACGGACTCCGACATCGGCGGCAGAGGAATCCGCTGGCAGGAAACCTCATCAGCCACCAACGCCCCGAAGGCCAGCACCGGTACCCCCTCTGAACGTTTTGCGGAGGAGGAGGGGAGCTCGCCAGAGGCGCCAGCCGTTCCACCTTCCGACGACGAGGTACCGAGTGAAGAGGGGGTACCGGTGCTGGCCCTAGGCACGTACCGAGACCTATGGGCAGGCCCGATCACGGAGCTCAACCCACCCCTGAAGTTCTTGACGCCCCACCAGCGCATAGAGATCTCCCCAAGCGACGCCCAACGCCTGGACCTGAAGAACGGAGAGGCAGTACGAGTGAGCCAGAACGGCAACTCGATCGACGCCGCCGTCCTCATCAAGGAGCGCATCGCCCCCGGCACGGCCTTCCTAGCCGAGGGAGTAACGGGAGCCAACGCCAACGCCCTCCTAAACGGCGGCCCAGTTCAAGTGAAGATCGAGAAGGTCAGCGCCTGATGCTGCCCCTCGCCGACACCCAGTTCGCCGAAGCCACCTGGATCATGGTCCTCAAGAGCCTCGTCATCTTCGCCGTGATCTTCGGCGTCCTGCCGGTGCTGACCGTCGTCGAGCGCAAGCTGATCGGCCGCTTCCAGCACCGCTACGGCCCGAACCGGGTCGGCCCCTTCGGCCTCCTGCAGCCGCTTGCCGACGTCGGCAAGCTCGTCTCCAAGGAGACCTTCCGGCCCGAGAACGCGACCCGGACCCTGTTCATCCTCGGCCCGCTGCTGCCGGTCCTCGCCGGCGTGCTCTCGCTGGCGATCATCCCCTGGGGAGACGTCCAGGACGGGGTCGGCCTCTACGGGATCGACGTCCCGATCGGGATCCTCTACTTCTTCGCCGTCGGCTCGATCGCCTTCTACGGGCTGCTCCTCGGCGGCTGGTCCTCGGGCTCGAAATACAGCCTCCTGGGGGCGATGCGCTCGGCCGCGCAGCTGATCTCCTACGAGGTCTCGATGGGCCTGGCGCTGCTCGGCGTGGTGCTGATGAGCGGCTCGCTCTCGCTGGTCTCGATCGTCCACTCCCAGGGCGAGGTCTGGTTCATCCTCCCCCAGTTCGTCGGCTTCCTGATCTTCATGCTGGCCGGCTTCGCCGAGACCAACCGCACCCCGTTCGACATGCCCGAGGCCGACGCCGAGCTGGTCCAGGGCTTCATGACCGAGTACGGCGGCATGCGCTTCGGCTCCTTCCTGCTGGTCGAATACATGGAGATCCTGGTCGTCTCCGGGATCGCCGCGGCGATGTTCCTCGGCGGCTGGATGGGCCCCGGCCCGAGCTTCCTCGACCCGATCTGGATGCTGGCGAAGATGATCGGCCTCGTCCTCGTCTTCATCTGGGTGCGGGCGACGCTGCCGCGTCTTCGATATGACCAGCTGATGAGCCTCGGCTGGAAAGTGCTGCTGCCGCTCGCCACCCTCAACGTCCTCGTCACCGCGGTCCTGGTGGTGGCAACGTGATTCGCCTGTTCTTTATCCGTGCCCAGCAACGAAAAGGAACAGACGAAGGGGGCGGCAATGAGCTTTGACCCGAAGTCGGCCTCCTACCTCGACTCGATCGACGTCGTCGCGGTCCAGCGCGGCCCCGAGCCGGGCGGCGTCGGCGGCGCCTACCGCGCGTTCGGCGAGACCCTGCGCGGGCTGAAGACGACGATGGCGCGGCTGATCGAGGGGCCGATGACGATCGAGTACCCCGAGGAGAAGACGCCCGTCTACCCGCGCTTCCGCGGCCGCCACAAACTCCACAAGTTCGAGGACACCGGGCTGGAGAAATGCGTCGGCTGCTCGCTCTGCGCCGCCGCCTGCCCGGCCGACTGCATCCGCGTCGTCGCGGCGGAGAACATCCCGGGCGACCGGGTCTCGGCCGGCGAGCGCTACGCCGCCGTCTACGAGATCAACCTCAGCCGCTGCATCTTCTGCGGCTACTGCGAGATCGCCTGCCCCTTCGACGCGATCACGATGGGCCACGACTACGAGATGGCCGACTACGACCGCCGCGACCTGATCTTCACCAAGGAGATGCTGCTCGCCGAGCCGATCGAGCGGACGCCGCTGAAAAGCGAGGGCGAGTAGCGGTGGAAGAGGTCCTGTTCTTCGTCTCGGCGCTCGGCGCGCTCGGCGGCGCGGTCGGCGTGATCGCGATGCGCAACCCCTTCTACTCGGTGCTGGCGCTGATCGTCCACCTCTTCTCGCTGGCGGCCCTCTTCCTGCTGCTGACCTCGGCCTTCGTCGCCGCCGCCCAGGTGGTCGTCTACGCCGGCGCGGTGATGGTCCTCTACGTCTTCGTCGTCGCCTACGTCGGCGAAGGGGGAGAGCCCGCCTGGGAGCCGATCCCCGGCCAGCGCTTCCTAGCCCCCCTGCTCGGGATCGCCCTCTTCGTCGAGCTCTCGATCGCCGTGCTCAGCTCCTCCCTCCTCGCCCTAGGGACGCAAGGACCTGACGTCCCGGCCGGCTTCGGCGACCCGGCCGCAATCGGCCGCCTCCTCCTGGAGAAGTTCCTCATCCCCTTCGAGGCCTCTTCCATCCTGCTCCTCCTAGCGGCCGTCGGAGCAATCGTCCTGGCATCCAACCGCCGAGAGGGGGTCGGTGACCCCTCTGAACGTTTTGCGGAGGAGGAGGGGAGCACCCCCAAGGCGCCAGCCGTTCCACGCCCCTTCGACGAGGTACCGAGTGAAGAGGGGTCACCGACCCCCTCCCCAGGAGGACTCGCATGAACGTCGATTGGTTCATCGTCCTCTCCGCCCTCCTCTTCGCCACCGGAGCGATCGGGATCCTGATCCGCCGCAGCCCGATGGTGATCCTGCTCTGCCTCGAGCTGATGCTGAACGCCGGCAACCTGGCACTGGTCGCCTTCAGCCGCATGGTCGGCAACGGCCAGGGCCAGGTCTTCGCGGTGATCGTGATGGTCGTCGCCGCCTGCGAGGTCGTCGTCGGCCTCGGGCTGATCGTCGCCATCTTCCGCCGCCGCCTGCCGCTCAACGTCGATGACCTGCGGGAGCTGCGCGGATGAGCGCCAGGAGGACAGCGTGAGCGTTTCATCTTGGGGCTGGCTGGTCCTGCTCTTCCCGCTGCTCGGCTCGCTGACGATCGCGCTCGGCTTCCGGGTGCTGCCGGCGAAGGCCGCGGGCATCATCGGCACGGTCGCGATCGGCCTCGCCTTCGCCTGCGGCATCGGGGCGCTGCTCAGCCTGCTCGGCGACGACCCCGAGGCGCGCCACCACGCCTCCTCGCTCTGGGACTACGCCAGCGTCGCCGGCCTCGACATCAAGCTCGGGATCTTCGTCGACCCGCTCTCGGTCTTCATGGTCCTCGTCGTCACCGGCGTCTCGACCCTGATCCACCTCTACTCCTACGGCTACATGCAGTCCGACGAGGGCTACCACCGCTTCTTCAGCTACCTCAACTTCTTCGTCTTCTCGATGCTGCTGCTGGTCCTGGCCGGCAACTTCGTCCTGCTGATCGTCGGCTGGGCCTTCGTCGGCTTCGCCTCCTACGCGCTGATCAGCTTCTGGTACCGGCGCGAGACGGCGACGCGGGCGGGGATGAAGGCCTTCGTGATCAACGTCGTCGGCGACATCGGCCTGGTGCTCGCCGCCTTCCTGATCTTCCGCGAACTCGGCAGCTTCGACTACGGCACGGTCTTCGAGCGGGCGCCCGAAGTCTTCGCCACCAACGAGTGGACGATCACCGCGATCTGCCTGCTGCTCCTCGTCGGCGCCTTCGCCAAGTCGGCGCAGCTGCCGCTCCACACCTGGCTGCCCGACGCGATGGAGGGCCCGACCCCGGTCTCCTCGCTGATCCACGCGGCGACGATGGTCACCGCCGGCGTCTACCTGATCGCCCGCACCCACACCCTCTTCGTCCTCGCCCCGACCGCCGCCGACATCGCCGCCTTCGTCGGCCTGGCGACGCTGCTGGTCGCCGGCACGATCGCCCTGGTGATGACCGACCTGAAGCGGGCGATCGCCTACTCGACGATGAGCCAGATCGGCTACATGATCATGGGCGTCTCGATCGGCGCCTACAGCGCCGGGATGTTCCACCTGATGACCCACGCCTTCTTCAAGGCGCTGCTGTTCATGGCCGCCGGCTCGATCATCGCCGCGATGGCCAACGAGCAGAACATCGACAAGATGAGCGGCTTCGGCAGGGCGATGCGCTTCACCTCGATCACGATGGTCTGCGGCGGCCTCGCCCTCGCCGCCTTCCCCGGCACTTCGGGCTTCTTCTCCAAGGACGAGATCCTCGCCTACGCGACCGCGCGCGGCGGCATGTACGAGATCTTCACCGTGCTCGGCTACTTCGGCGCCCTGCTGACCGCGATCTACACCTTCCGCCTGATCTTCCGCGTCCTCCCCGGCAAGCCCTGCCCCGAGGCCCAGGAGCTGATCGACACCGGCCACGTCCACCACGCCCACCCGTTCAATCCCGCCACCGGCGAAGAGGAGGACACGGAGGTCGGCTTCCCCGGCGCCGAGCACCACATCGCCGAGCAGTCCTGGCCGATGCGGGCGGCGATGGGCGTGCTCGCCTTCCTCGCGCTCTTCGCCGGCGTCATCCAGATCCCCGGCCTCGACGAGGTCGTCACCCACTTCCTCGACCCCGTCTTCGCCGACTCGCCGCTGGCCGAGATCGTCCCCTCGACCGGCGCCGACTGGCTCGGCCTCGGCATCGGCGGCGTCATCTCGCTGGCCGGGATCGCGATCGCCTACTGGCTCTACCGGGTCAACCCGGGAGCGCCGCGGGTCCTCGAAGAGCGCCTGCGGCCGGTGCACACCTTCCTCTTCAACAAGTGGTACTTCGACGAGGCGATCGAGCTCCTCGTCGTCCGCCCGGCGCTGGCGATCGGCCGCTTCGCCAACCGCGTCTTCGAGCGGTTCGTCGTCGACGGACTGGTCAGCGGTACCCGGGACACCGTGCGCGGCGCCGGCGGCGTCGTCCGCGCCGTCCAGAACGGGTTCGTCCGCAGCTACGCCCTGCTCCTCGTCGCCGGCTTCGCCGGGCTCGCCCTCTACTTCCTGCTGAGCAGCTCATGAGCAGCGCGATCCTCTGGACCCCCCTCGCCTTCGGCCTCGTCGGCCTCTTGCTGCCGAAGAAGGCGGTCGGCTGGTGGGCGGTGCTGGGCACGGTGGCGACGCTCGGCCTCGCGATCGCCGTCGCGGTCGGCTTCGACACCGGCAGCTCGGCCATGCAGTACGCGGTCGACGAGCCCTGGATCTCCGGGCTCGGCGTCGATTACAGCCTCGGCGTCGACGGCCTCAACCTCTTTCTGATTCTGCTGACGAGCGTGCTCTGGGTCGGCGGGGTCGCCTTCGCCGCCTTCCGCGAGCAGGAGCGGCCGAAGACCTTCTACTTCCTGATGCTGGTCGCCGAGACGGCGACGCTGGGCTCGTTCCTCGCCCAGGACCTGCTGCTCTTCGTCCTCTTCTTCGACCTGATGCTGGTGCCGTTCTACTTCCTCTTCGGCGCCTGGGGCCACGACCGCTCGGGAGAAGGCGGGCTGACCGCCTCGGCGGCGACGACGAAGATGATCGTCTACACCCTGATCGGCTCGCTGCTGATGCTGGTCGCGGCAATCGCGACCGCGGTCCTCGCCGCCGACGGCGGGCACCTCACCTTCTCGATCGCCGCCCTCGGCGAACACGGCCTCAGCCACGGCTCTCAGCAGTGGATCTTCTGGTTCTTCGCCGCCGCCTTCCTGGTCAAGATGCCGGCCTTCCTCCTGCACGGCTGGATGCCCGACGCCTACCGGGCGGCGCCGCTGCCGGCGCTGGCGGTCTTCTCCGGCGTCCTCGCCAAGGTCGGCGCCTACGGCTTCCTGCGGGTGGTGCTGCCGCTCTTCCCCGACGCCACGGTCGAATTCCAGGAGGTGATCCTGGTGATCGCCCTGGCCTCGATCCTCTACGGCTCGGTGATGGCCTTCACCCAAACCAACGTGCGGCTGATCGCCGGCTACTCCTCGGTCGCCCAGCTCGGCTTCATCACCGCCGGGATCTTCGCCCTGCAGGCCGACGGCGCCGACGGCGCGGTCCTGCAGATGGTCAACCACGGCCTCGTCGTCGCCCCGCTCTTCGTCATCGTCGCGATCCTGCTCGAGCGGACCGGGACCGAAGACATCCGCGAGATGGGCGGGATGGCGCTGCGGGCGCCGGTGCTGGCGGCGCTCTTCCTGATCGTCGCCCTGGCCACCCTGGCGATGCCGGGCTCGGCCAACTTCATCGGCGAGTTCTACATCCTCAACGGCCTCTTCCAGGCGAAGATCGTCTTCGCCTTCGTCGCGATCAGCGGCGTCGCGATGTCGGCCTACTACGCGCTGCGCCTCTACCAGCACGCGATGCACAACCGCAAGCCGGACGGAATCGCCTCGCGCGAGATCGGCTGGCGCGACGGCATCGTGCTGGCCCCGCTGGTCCTCTGCATCCTCGCCCTCGCCCTCTACCCGCAGCTGATCCTCCACCGCACCGCCCCGACCGTGCAGCAGACCGTCGCGGGCGTGACCCGCGGCTCGGCGCCGGAAGCGCAGCTGGCCAG
>DATAMR010000029.1:0-31755 GCA_036260485.1 Solirubrobacterales bacterium
CGCCGCCGAGGAGGATCTCCCGGGCCGGCACGCCGACCGCCTCGCGCTCGGGGAAGACGCGGCGGAGGATCGCAGCGGCCTCCTCGTCGTGGCGCGGGTCGAGCAGCGGGTAGACGATCCGCGAGTTGCCGAGGTAGAAGTTGACGTAGGAGGCGGCGAGGCGATCGCCGGCGCGGCGCGGCTGCGTTCCCTCGCCGGCGTCTACCCCTTCGACCTCCTCGGCTGAGGTCTGCAGCGGGCCGGGGGAGGGGAGGAGGACGACGTCCAGCGAGCGCCCTTTGGCATCGGTAGCGGCTTCGAGCCGCTGGTGCGCGTCGCGCGAGATCGCGTGCTGGGGATCGTCGGGGTCGTCGGTCCAGGTCAGCAGCACCGTGCCCGGGCGGGCGAAGCAGGCGAGGTTGTCGACGTGGCCGTCGGTCTCGTCGGCGAAGACGCCGGCGCCGAGCCAGATCACTTTCTGGGCGCCGAGGTGGTCGAGCAGGACCCGTTCGATCTGCTCCCTGGAGAGCTCGGGATTGCGGTTCGGGTTGAGCAGGCACTCTTCGGTGGTCAGCACCGTGCCCTCGCCGTCGGCGTGGATCGCGCCGCCCTCGAGGACGATCGGCGCCCGGTAGCGGTCGGCGCCCTCGACCTCCAGCACCTTGGCCGCGACCCGGTCGTCGCGGTCCCAGGGGAAGTAGAGGCCGCCGTTCGTCCCGCCCCAGGCGTTGAAGCGCCAGTCGACTCCCCGCCGCCCGCCCTCACCGTCGACGACGAAGGTCGGGCCGGTGTCGCGCATCCAGGCGTCGTCGGTGGAGACCTCGACCACCCGCACCTCCGGCGGCAGCTGCGAGCGGCAGTTCTCGAACTGCGCGTCGGAGACCGCCATCGTCACCGGCTCGGAGGCGGCGATCGCGGTCGCCACCGCGGCGAAGGCCTCCTGCGCCGGCTTCGCGCCCAGGCGCCAGTTGTCGGTCCGCTCCGGCCAGGCCATCCAGCAGCCGTCGTGCGGCTCGAACTCGCCCGGCATCCGGAAGCCGTCGGCCGCCGGCGTCGATTTGTGCGTCGCGCTCACCTGCCTCTATCTTGCACCAGTGGACGAGATCCGCCTGATCCGTGCCGAGCAGCCGCCGTCCTCGCCGGCGAGGACGCGCCCGTCGGAGCGGCCGCCGTTCCGGATCGCCGCTGTCCAGCACCGCTGGCACCCCGACCCCGCCGAGCACGAGGCCGCCCTGGAAGAGGGCATCCGGATCGCGGCTGAGGAGGGCGCGCAGCTGGTCTGCCTACAGGAGCTGACCCTGAGCCGCTACTTCGCCGTCGACCCCGCCGGGCCCGAGGCAGCCGGCGCCGAGCCGGAGGAGCTGCCCGGCGGGCCCACCTTCCATCTCGCCGCCCGCGCCGCCGCGGCGAACGGCATCCACGTCCACGCCTCGCTCTACGAGCGTGCCGAGGAGGGCGACGGGCTCGGCTTCAACACCGCGATCGTCGTCTCGCCCGAGGGGGAGCTCCTCGCCCGCACCCGCAAGCTCCACATCCCGGTCACCGCCGGTTACCACGAGGACCGCTACTTCCGCCCCGGCCCCGCCGATTCCGACGCGTTCCCCCTCCTCCACATCGAACTGCATCAGATTTTCCATCCAGCAGGCCGAAAATCTGATGCAGTTCGGGATGAGGTGGCCTTGGGCCTGCCGACCTGCTGGGACCAGTGGTTTCCTGAGGTCGCCCGCGCCTACGGCCTCGAGGGGGCCGACGTGCTCGTCTACCCGACCGCGATCGGGTCCGAGCCCGACCATCCCGAGTTCGACACCCAGCCGCTCTGGCAGCAGGTGATCGTCGCCAACGGGATCGCCAACGGCACCTTCATGGTCGCCGTCAACCGGATCGGCACCGAGCCCCCGCTCAACTTCTACGGCTCCTCCTTCATCTCCGACCCCTACGGCCGCATCCTCGCCCAGGCCCCGCGCGACGAACCAGCGGTCCTCGTCGCCGACCTCGACCTAGATCAACGCCGAGACTGGCTGGAGCTCTTCCCCTTCCTCAGCACCCGCCGCCCGGACACCTACGGGCTGCTCTCCGACTAGGGCGCCAAAGCGTCGATCGTCTCGGCCAGCTTGTCCGGCGTGACGATCGGGGTGACGATCGGCAGGGTGATGCCGCCGGCGACGAACTCGCCGAGGCGCTCCTTCATCTCCTCCGGGGTCCCGAAGATGAACATGTCCTCGATCAGCTCCCAGGGCGCCGCTGCCGCGGCCGCCTGGCGGTCGCCGGCCTCCCAGGCCGAGACCATCGGCTCGATCTGCTCGCCGTAGCCGAGCCAGCGGTAGAAGTTCGCGTAGACCGGGACGGTGATGTAGGAGGAGAACATGAAGCGGGCGAGCGGCTCGACCTGCTCGCGGGGGCCGGGGATGCAGAAGAAGCGGCAGAGGAGCTCGAACCCGGTCGGCGGGTCCTGCAGCTGCGCGGTCACCTTCGGCAGCCCGCTCAGCGGCAGGAAGTTGGTGAAGGCGCCGGCGGCCTGCTCGACGGCTAGGTCGAGCATCTTGCCTCGCAGCGCCGCCAGCACGATCGGCACCTCGTGCCTGGGCGCGGTTTCCAGCTTGAAGCCGGTCTCGGTCCGCTCGCCGGCCAGCGCCGGCCGCAGGAACTCGAGCGTCTCGCGCACCCTGCTCAGCGGCTTCTCGAAGGGAATCCCGTTCCAGCCTTCGACGATCCGGTCCGAGGAGGAGCCGAGGCCGAGCACGAAGCGCCCCTGGGAGGCGTCGCCGAGCGCCGCCGCCTGCTGGGCCAGCAGCGCCGGGCCGCGCTGGAAGACGCCGACGATCCCGGTCCCGAGCCGCACCTGCTCGGTCCAGGCTGCCGCCAGCACCAGCGGCGTGAAGCCGTCGGGCCCGGCGGTCTCTCCCGTCCAGAGGTCGGTGTAGCCGGCGGCCTCGGCGCGCTTGACCAGGCCCTCGTGCTCAGCGAGGGTCAGTCCAGGGAGCGGCAGCGTCAGGCCCCAGCGGTCCATCGGCAGGGACCCTATCGTCGCCCGGGCGCTCATTGCGAACCTCGAAGCGGCGGGTCGGCGACCACTGGTTGAAGAACGACTCCGCGTCCTGGGCGCTGAGCGGCCGGGTGAAGAGGAAGCCCTGGCCGTTGTCGCAGTTTTTGTCGCGGATCAGGGAGAGGTCCTGCGGCCGCTCGATCCCCTCCGCCGTGGTCTCGATCTCCAGCGCTTTGCCGAGCTGGACCAAGGTGTGGAGGAGGATCTCGCCCTCGCCGCCCTCGGCCAGCTGGGAGACGAAGGAGCGGTCGATCTTCAGCACGTCGACCGGGAACTGGCGCAGGTGGGAGAGGGAGGAGTAGCCGGTCCCGAAGTCGTCGACGGCGATCCTGATCCCGAGAGCTTTCAGCTCCCGCAGCCGCCGTGCCGTTTCCTCGGCGTCGGTCATCAGCGCCGTCTCGGTGATCTCGATCGTCAGCGCCTCCGGCGCCAGCCCGCTCAGCTCGAGGGCGTCCTTGACGTCGTCGATCAGGTCGTCGGTGTCGAGCTGCAGCGCCGAGACGTTGACGGAGAGCTCCAGCGGCCGCTCCTCCCGCTGCCATCCGGCCGCCTGGAAGCAGGCCTCCTTGAGGACCCAGGCACCGACGTCCACGATCAGCTTCGACTCCTCTAGGAGCGGGATGAACTCGTCCGGCTCGACCACGCCGCGGCCGGGCCGGCGCCAGCGGATCAGCGCCTCGACCCCGGTCGGGGTCATCGCCTTCAGGTCGAAGGTCGGCTGGTAGACGAGGAAGAACTCGCCCGCGTCGAGCGCGCCCTGCAGGTCCATTTCGGTTTCCAGCCGCGACTGGACTTCGTCCTCCATCCCCGACTCGAAGACCAGGTAGCGGCTCTTGCCGCTCCACTTCGACCGGTACATGGCGATGTCGGCGTCGCGGAGCAGGTCTTCGGCGCAGGCGCGGTCGCCGCTGGCGATGCCGATGCTCGCCTTGACGGGGACCCGGGACTCGCCGAGCGCGAACGGCTCGGAGAAGGCTTCCAGGAGGCGCTCGGCGATCAGCTCCGGGCCGGCCGCCAGCGAGAGGCCGTCGGCGACGACGACGAACTCGTCTCCCCCGAGCCGGCCCAGGGCGTCGGTCTCGCGGATCACGCCCTCCAGCCGTTCGGCCACCGCGCAGAGCAGTTCGTCGCCGCAGGCGTGGCCGAGCGAGTCGTTGATCGCCTTGAAGTTGTCGAGGTCGACGAAGAGCGCCGCCACCGGCTCCTGCTTCAGCCGCGTCCGGGTCAGCGTCTGCTCGATCCGGTCGAGGATCAGGGTCCGGTTCGGCAGGCCGGTGAGCGCGTCGTGGGTGGCGAGGAAGACGAGTTCCTTCTCGCGGCTCATCAGTTCGTCCTGGGCGCGCTGGCGCTCGTCCTCGAAGGACTGGCACATCCGCACCAGGGTGACGTCGAGGCTGCGCTGCACCATCGCGCGAGCGGTGGCGAGCGTCTCCCCGGAGAGGTCGAGGTCGGCGGCGCTCTCGTCCAGCACCTCGAGGGTGGCGTCGCGCCAGCGCAGGCAGCGTTTCGTCACCTCGTTCAGCGCCGCCTCCCGCTGCGAGGCGAGCCGGGCGAAGATCTTCCAGGACTCCTGCCCGACCTCGCGGGCGACCGCTTCCCCTTCTCCGGCCATCCAGCGGGCGACGGCCACGGTGGAGACGGTGCCGACGTCCTCGAAGCTCTCTTCGACGACCTTCGCCAGTGTCTTGGCCGACTCCGCCGAGCTGCGCATCATCCGCTCGACCACCTCGTCGGTCCGCGCACTCAGCTCTCGACCCAGCCGCTCCAAGTCCGGCGCTCCCATGATTTGGGCCTCATCGGCTTGCGCCGTCCGTCACTTGAGAGGAGGCCACCGATTCGTGCATGCGGCCGGCGGCGCCGTTCCGTTAGCCTGCGGCGCACATGGGGTCCACTTCTCAGGAGGCGGGGAGCGCCGGATCGGCGGCCAAGCCCGATCGCAACCTCGCCCTGGAGCTCGTCCGCGTCACCGAGGCCGCCGCCCTGGCATCGGCCCGCTGGGTCGGCCGCGGCGACAAGATCGCCGCCGACCAGGCCGCCGTCGACGCGATGCGCCACGTCCTCGACTCGGTCGCGATGGACGGCACCGTGGTGATCGGCGAGGGAGAGAAGGACGAGGCGCCGATGCTCTACAACGGCGAGCAGATCGGCGACGGCAGCCCGCCGACCGTCGACATCGCCGTCGACCCGCTGGAGGGGACCCGGCTCTGCGCCCTGGGTATGCCGAGCGCGATCGCCGTAATCGCCCTCGCCGAGCGCGGCACGATGTTCGACCCCGGCCCCTGCGTCTACATGGAAAAGATGGCGGGCGGGGAGGAGATCGCCGACCTGCTCGACCTCGACCGGCCGCTGCCGGAGACCTTGAAGCTGATCGCCGAGCGCAAGGGCGAGTCGGTCGGCGACGTGATCGTCGTCATGCTCGACCGCCCCCGCCACGAGGAGGCGATGCGCGAAGTCCGCGAGGCCGGCGCCCGCATCCGCCTGATCACCGACGGCGACGTCTCCGCTTCGCTCTTGGCGGTGAGCGAACGCTCGCCGGTGGATCTGCTCTGGGGGATCGGCGGCACGCCCGAGGGCGTGATCTCCGCCGCCGCGCTGAAGTCGATGGGCGGGCAGCTGATCGGCCGCCTCTGGCCGCGAAACGACGAGGAGCGCTCGGAAGCGGTCGATGCCGGCTACGACCTCGACCGCATCCTCACCGCCGACGACCTCTGCTCCGGCGACGACGTCTTCTTCTCCGCCACCGGCGTCACCGACGGCGACGTCCTGCAGGGCGTCCGCTACCGCGGCCCCGGCGCCACCACCGAGTCACTGGTCATGCGCTCGCGGTCGGGGACGGTCCGCCGGGTGCACGCTCGTCACGACCGCAGCAAGCTCAGAGAGATAATCGGCGAGCGTTACGGCTGAGGTGCGATTGCCGGCGCATAGCGGCGTCCTCGGTCGCTCGCGTGCAGAGCACGCCACGCTCCCTGCGTCCTTGCTCTGCTTGGCACTCGCACCTCAGGGGTAGACGCTCTCCATGATTGCCGTTGCCGGCTCGACCGGCTATGTCGGCGGCCTCCTCTGTCAGCGGCTGCGCGAGGAAGGGCGCGAGGTCCGGGCCCTGGCGCGCCATCCCGACGGAGCCGAAGATTTGAAGGAGGCCGGCTGCGAGGTGGTGCGCGCCGACGTGCTCGAGTCCGAGACGCTTGGCCCGGCCCTGCAGGGCGCCGATGTCGCCTATTACCTGGTCCACTCGATGGGGCGCGGCTCCGACGGCGACTTCGCCGAGCGCGACCACCAGGGTGCCGAGAACTTCACCGCCGCCGCGGCCGCCGCAGGCATCAAGCGGATCGTCTACCTGGGCGGGCTGGGGGAGGGGTCCAAGCACCTCGACTCCCGCCACCAGACGGCGGAAGCGCTGCGCAAGGGCGCCGTCCCCGTCGTCTACTTCCGCGCCGCCGCGGTGCTCGGCGCCGGCAGCGAGTCCTTCCGCACCACCTTCTACCTGGTCCGCCGCCTGCCGGTGATGGTCACCCCGCGCTGGGTCACCACCCGCACCCAGCCGATCGCCGTCGCCGACGCGGTCGCCTATCTCGCCGCGGCGGCCGACCTCGAGACGCCGTGCGAGCGGGAGATCGAAATCGGCGGCCCCGACGTCACCACCTACGGCGGGATGATCGACGAGCTGGCCCGCGCCCAGGACCGCCGGCCGCCGGTGCGGATCACGGTGCCGCTGCTGACCCCGTTCCTCTCCTCGCTCTGGATCGGGCTGGTGACGCCGGTCGACTCGGGCGTCGCCAGGCCGCTGATCGAGGGCCTGGCGACCGAGACCGTGGTCACCGACCCTTCGGGGATGGAGATCTTCGGAGACGTCGAGCGGACGCCGCTGCGCGAGGCGCTCGCCGCCGCCCTCGCCGAGCGCGGTTAGCCCGCCGCCGCCCGCTCCTGCTCGCTGCGCGCCACCTCTTCGCCGACGAAGGGAACGAGGAAGCCGTAGGTCAGCTCGGGGAGCAGGCGGGGAAGCTCGGCGGCGCGGCCGAGGACGGCCTCCTCGTAGATCCTCGCCATGATCGCCCCGACCGAGAGTTCGGTGGCTCGGGACAGCTCGGGGTTCGGGCCGTCCTCGCCGAGCCCGTCGTCGAGGAGCTTGGTGAAGCGGGCGTACTCGGCCTTGAACGTCGCCCGGAAGGCCGGCCCGACTGTGCTGAGCTCGACCAGGAAGAAGCGGGCCGCCTCGGGATCGGCAGCGAACCACTCGAGCGTCGCCTCGAGGGAGCGCCGCACCCGCTCGGGCCAGGGGCCCGCTTCGAGGTAGGTGGGCCGCACCCGCTCCTCGAGGTCGTCGGCGAGGATCTTGTGGGCGGCGAGCATGCAGGCGAGCTTGTCGTCGAACAGTTCATAGAAGCTCTCGCGGCCGACTCCCGCCTCGCCGAGGATGTCGGCGACCGTGGTCGAGTCGTAGCCCTTGGCGACGGTGACCTTGACCACGGCGGCGAGCAGCCGCTGGCGCTGCGAGCGCTCGACCAGCTCCCGCGGCAGGCCATGCCGCCCCCGCGGAAGTCGCCACTGCCGCAGGTCCTCCGGGTTGTCGGTCACCGCGCGGCAGCACCGCTGATCTCGGTTTTCCCCGCCCGGCGGGACTGTCTCAGCGCCTCTTCGTGGCCCCCGTAGGGGCTGACCGTCAGGTAGACGACTTCCGGCAGCAGCTCCAGCAGGCGGTCCAGCCTGCCGCTGGCGATCTGGTGGAGGATCAGGACCTGGGCCTGGCCGAAGGCGAGGCGGGGATCGGTGTAGGCGGTCGGCTTGTCGCCATTCTCGCTCCAGAGCGCTTCCAGGGCTGGGATGGTGGCCCGCCGGTAGCGCTCGATCACCTGCGGATCGACCGCCATCGCGTCTCCGGTCAGCACCTGCGCCAGGCCGGGCTTGGCCGCCAGCGCTTCGACCACCGCGGTCGCCCCCTTGCGGGCCGCGTCGCCGGGCTCGTCGGTGGGGGAGTGGGCCGTCGCGGCGACCGCCTGAAGCTCGCCGATGCAGCAGTCGATCGCGGCGTCGAAGCACTCCCGCTTGTCTTCGAAGTGCTTGTAGAAGGTGGTTCGGGAGATGTGGGCGCGGGCGACGATGTCGGTGATCGTGGTCGCCGCATAGGTCTTCTCGGCGCAGCTCTCGACCATGGCGTCGATGATTCGCTGGCGCTGGGGGCTGTCGGAGCCGGGCGGGACTGGTCCGCTCCCAGACTTCTCGAAACTCCAATGTTTTCCCATCACTCGAATTCTCCCAGTCAGAGTGTCCAGTTGTCTAGGAGGAAAAAGACTTTCCAATTCTCGGAAAGCTTTCGTCTGCAGATCGCCCCTCCGAGGGCTGCGACCCGCGACCGGGTCACCGGCCATCCCAACCGCGAAGCGCTGCTTACTTCGGTGCCTTCGGCGAACCCGGGGCTCGAGTGAGCGCCTTGCGCTCCTCGCAACCGCTGCACCCCTTCTGCTCCGCGCCCTGCCGGTAGGGCAGTTCGCCCGTCTCGTGGAGCTCGAAGCGCAGCGAGTTCATCACCGCGCCGGCCATCAGCGCCAGGCTGAGCACGTAGAACCAGAGCAGGGCGATGAGGATGAAACCGAGGGTCGAGCCGAAGCGGGAGAGGCTGGACACGTTGGAGAGATAGATCGGGAAGAGCCAGTTGGCGAGGCCGGCGCCGACGGTGACGAAGAGGGCTCCAGGCCAGACCGCGCGCCAGGGCATGTGGCCTTTCGGGACCGCCCAGAAGATCACGCAGCAGATGCCGAAGGTGACGAGCAGCGCCGCCCCCAGCAAGAGGATCGTGTCGATCGCCTTGATGTCCGAGAGGCCAAGCGGGAGGCGGTCGGTGCTGGAGACGACCGCGCTCTCCATGGTCGGCACGAAGATGCTGGCGGCGATGAAGAGGAGGACGACGACCAGCATCGCGAAGGAGAACCGCTTCTGCTCGACCCAGCCGCGGCACTCGACGTGGTAGATCCGGCAGAAGGCGGTGTCCATCGCCCCCCAGAAGGAGGCGCCGATCCAGAGCGAGCCGGCGAAGGCGGCGATCCCGATCGTCGCGGTGTTGCTCTCGATCCGCTGCAGGGCGTCGGTCAGCGTCTGCTGCTCGGTGTCCGGGAAGAGGCGCTGCAGGTCGGCGAGGACGCTGCTCTCGACCCCGCCGATCTTCAGCACCTGGCCGAAGACGAAGAGGACCAGCAGGGCAAAGGGGAAGACGGCCAGCATCAGGTTGTAGGCGACCATCGCCGAGAGCCCGGTGACGTTCTCGCGGTAGGCCCGCTGCCAAAAGGCGCTGAGCCAGGGGGTCGAATGGCGGAGTGGGCTGGGCATTGACTTCACAAACTGAAGCGGGTACCATGCGAACAAGCGTTTGAGCAGTATCAGGCGCCTGCCCATAGGGCACGATGACGATGTAGACGCTACTTCGCGGACCACCTGTCGGGTCCGCTTTTTGTCGGTACGGCGCGACTTTCGGGTCGCGACGGTATTTCATCGCCAGGACTAAATATCGAGCGCAAGGGAAACGAGTAGACACGGATGCTGGTAGCAGAGCTTCAGGAACTGGACGAGGTCAAAAACCTCATCAATCGCGGGCAGCAGCTCGGCGTGCTGACTTTCGGCGACATCGCCTCGGCGGTCTCCGAGGTCGATCTCGACGAGTCTGACGTCGAGGACCTCTACGGCCACCTCGAGAAGTCGGGGATCGAGCTTGTCGAGGACATGGATCCGGCGCAGAAAGCCGCCGCCGAAGCCCTCCCCGCGGACACCGGCAAAAAAGGCCGCCGGCGCCAGAAACAGGCGCTCGACCTGAAACCGGACATGACCACCGACTCCTTGCAGCTGTTCCTCAAGGACATCGGCAAAGTTCGCCTGCTGACCGCGGCGGAGGAGGTCGAACTCGCCAAACGCATCGAGCGCGGCGACCTCGACGCGAAGCAGAAAATGGTCGAGTCGAACCTGCGACTGGTCGTCTCGATCGCGAAAAACTACCGAAACCAGGGCCTACCCTTCCTCGATCTGATCCAGGAGGGAACCCTGGGCCTGGTCCGCGCGGCGGAGAAGTTCGACTACCGCAAGGGGTTCAAGTTCTCCACCTACGCGACCTGGTGGATCCGCCAGGCGATCGCCCGTGCGCTCGCCGACAAGGCGCGGACGATCCGCATCCCGGTCCACGTCGTCGAGAAGCTGAACAAGATCGGCCGCGCCGAGCGCAAGCTGGTCACCGAGCTGGGTCGCGAGCCCACCCCGGAGGAGATCGCCGAGGTGACGGGGATCGATCCCGAGGAGGTCGACTCGATCAAGCGCTCCGCCCAGGCCCCGGTTTCGCTGGAGAAGCCGGTCGGCGACGAGGAGGAGTCGGAGTTCGGCCAGTTCATCGCCGACGAGAAGGCCGAGAGCCCGTTCGACCGGGCCGCGGACCTGCTGACCAAAGAGGCGCTGAAAGAAGCGCTGGAGAACCTCTCCTACCGCGAGCGCCGCGTGCTCGAGCTCCGCTACGGGCTCGGCGGCGAGCACCCGCGGACCCTGGACGAGGTCGGCCGCACCTTCAACGTCACCCGCGAGCGGATCCGCCAGATCGAGAACCAGAGCCTGAAAAAGCTCCAGTCGCTGGGCGAGGCGCAGAAACTCCGCGAGGTCGCATAAGAGGTTCTAGTGGGGAGGGGTGAGTGCCCCTCCCCCAAGGCCCGTCGCGCAGCTGGTCGGATTTGTGCTGCGGGGCGTGACTTCTTGAGCCTTTGTGGGAGGGGCACTCACCCCTCCTGCCAGCCGTCTTGGTGATCGCGCGCCAGCGTTAAGTGATCAGGGCTCCCCGCCGATATGGGCTGGGAGATGTTTGAGATCGATTCAGCCCTGCGGATGCTCATCGAGCGGGAGGGCTCGGACCTGCACGTCAAGGTCGGGGTCCCGCCGACCGCGCGCCTGCACGGCGAGCTGGCGCCCTTCGAGGGATTCCAGCCGCTGACGCCGGAGGACACCGAAAAGGCGTTCCACGACATCGCCGAGGTGCGCTCGCTGACCGAGTTCGAGGAATGCGGCGAGGCCGACTTCAGCTACTCGATCCCCGGCCTCTCGCGGTTCCGCGTCAACGCCTTCAGGCAGCGCGGCTCGATCTCGATCGTCTGCCGCGCGATCCCCTTCGACATCCGCTCGGTCGAGGAGCTGGGGCTGCCGCCGGTGGTGACCAAACTGGCCGAAGAGCAGCGCGGGATCATCCTCGTCACCGGTACCACCGGCTCGGGCAAGAGCACGACGCTGGCGGCGATGATCGACCACATCAACCGCAACCGCACCGATCACATCGTCACCCTCGAGGACCCGATCGAGTACCTGCACCCCGACAAAAACTCGATCATCAACCAGCGCGAAGTCGGCTCCGACACCGAGAGCTTCGCCCGCGCGATGCGCCGTGTCCTGCGCCAGGACCCCGACGTGATCCTGATCGGCGAGATGCGCGACGAGGAGACCGTCCGCACCGCCCTCTCCGCGGCCGAGACCGGTCACCTCGTGCTCTCGACCGTCCACACCCTCGACGCGACCGAGACGATCAACCGCATCGTCGACTTCTTCCCGCCCCACCAGCAGCACCAGGCCAGGGTGATGCTCTCGGCGACCTTGAAGGGAGCGATCGCCCAGCGCCTCGTTCCCGACGTCACCGGCGACGGCCGCGTCCCCGCCTCGGAGATCCTCGTCGTCACCGGCCGCGTCCAGGACCTGATCATGAACCCCGACGAGACGAGCAAGATCACCGAGGTAATCGCCGAGGGCGAGTACTACGGCATGCGCACCTTCGACCAGTCGCTGATGCACTACGTGATGGAGGGCAAGGTCGCCGAGTCGGTGGCCCTGGAGTTCGCCTCCAACCCGCACGACTTCAAACTGATGCTGGCGGCGGGCGGCCAGCGGGCGAGCGGCATCGAGCAGCTCGCACCCGCAACTGATTAGGGCGGGCGTCCAGGTGAACGGAGACCGCGAACCGACCGGCTCAAGGCCGCCCAGCCAGGCGCCGATGGGAGTCCCGATGCCGGGGATCGATCGCTTCATCCAGCTGATCCGGGACCTGCCGCGCAGCGAGCGCGGAATCGCGGTCCCGACCGCGCTGATGGCGCTGGTCGCGACCTTCGCGATCTCCAGCGTCGCAGTGATGTCGACCGTCGACGTCCAGCAGGGGACCAAGCGCGACCATGACTCCAAGGAAGCAATCGCCGCCGCCGACGCCGGGGCGAATATCGCCCTGCTGCGGCTCAACCGCTATCTCCCCAGCCTCACCACCGCCCATCCGTGCATCGGGGCAGATGGCGAATACCAAACGGCCGTGGGCGGTTGGTGCCCGGCGACCTCGACCGAATCGGTCGGTGGTGCGACCTACAGCTACGCGGTCAGCGCCTACGCCGGTGCGAGTACCCCTCTCAACATAGTCTCGGTCGGCTCATCGGGCACGGTCAAACGCCGCGTGAACGTCGCCCTCTCGACGACTAAAGGCAAAGGCGTCTTCGCTGACGAGAAATTCATCGGACAGGACGAAATCAGCCTGAGCGGAAGCAAAATCAGGGTCGAAGCCGATATCGGAACGAACGGCAATGTCACGCAGAACGGCGGCCCGGTCGTTTGCGGCGATGAGCGCCACGGTATCGGCAAAGAAGCCCAACCGACCCCTCAGTGCTCAGGCGTCAAAATCGAAGAAAACCGCGAACTTCCCCCGATCGTCCCGCCGGCCAATATCGCGACGGAAAACGCGAATTGCATGCTGGCCCAGAAATGCACTTCCGGGCCGTATGTCGGCCAAGTCGACACCTACACCAAAAAGTTCCCTTGGGACGGGACCCACCGCATCATCGACGTCGAAGGCCAGGGAACCTTAACTATGAGCGGCAACGACTACTTCGTCTGCAAGCTGGAAGTCGGCCCGGGGACCCTCTACATGTCGGCCCAGGCGCACGTCCGCATCTTCATCGACACGCCGCAGAACTGCGGCCTTGCGCCCGGGACGACCCAGGTCAACATAAGCGGCAACGCCAACATCGTCTCGAGCGGTTACAAACCGAGTCAGGGCATCTACGAAATACCCGCCATCTACGTTCTCGGTAACGGCGGTGTCAGTATCACCGCCAACTCGGGAACCAACCACGTGCTGATTTACGCGCCACAGAGCGAAATCGATTTCGGCGGCGGCGCGGAATGGATTGGGATGATCGCCGGCAAAAGCATCAACATGCACGGCAACCCGTATTTCAAAACCGATTCGAACCTGAAAGAACCGGACATCACGTACGCCGGCCGCTTCCAGCGCACCCGCTACGTCGAGTGCACCGGTGCCACCGCTTCGCCGCCCAACGCCAGTTGCTGAGCCCGGTTCGGGCGGTCTCTCGCGGAACTCAAGCTTCGCGTTTTCCTTGTCGAAAGGTTTCTAGGCGGAAGTATGAGAGAGAAACTGAACGACAACCCGATGGCGCAGGTCGCCGTCGTCGCCGTCCTTCTGGTTGCGGCGGCCGTCTTCCTGCTCGGTAAAGCGGGCGGAGGCTCCGAAGAAGAAGAAGAAGGGGGTTCGGCCGCCGCCGATGCCGCCGTCGCCGCCGTCGCCTCGGAACTCGAAGCCGGCCAGCAGCCATTGCGGCTGCCGGCCCCGGGGTCGGGCCTCGGCGCGCCCCCAGCGCCTCCCCGTGCCGTCGTCAACGCCTTCGATGCAGGTGAGACGGTCGCCATCCTCTTCGTCCGCGACGGCGGCATCGACGACCACCTGGTTGCCGAAGCCCTCGACCGCCTCGATTCGATCGGGGGGGTCGCGACGTTCGTGGTGCCTGCCCACCAGCTCATCCACTACGTCTCGATCGCGCAGGGCGTCGACCTCAACCAGGTTCCCGCGCTCGTCGTGATCAGGCCGAAGCGCCTCAATGACGGTTACGACCCGGCCTCGGTCCTCTACGGCTTTCAGAGTCCCGAGAGCATCGAACAGGCAGTCGTGGATGCCCGCTATGACAGCGGGACCCTCCCCTACCACCCGTGAGCATGGACTCCAGGGACTTCCCGAGCCACCTGCGGCCGGTCCCCACCTCGGGTGACTCGACTGCCCCTAACCTCGACGCCGCGCCCGCCGGTACCCCCGGGCTGACGCCGCCGCAGACCCGCGGCCGCTCCAGCGGCTTCGTCACCGACGTGATCGTCGACCTCGGCTACGTCAGTGACGACCGCGCGCGCCAGGCGATCGAAGAAGCCCGCACCGCCGGCCGCCCGCCGGAGCGGCTGTTGCTCGAGCAGGGCGCGATCAGCGCCGACCAGTTCTCCCGTGCAATCGCCGAGCGCTACGGGCTCGACCACGTCGACCTCACCCTTTACCAGCTCGATATGGCGGCGGCAAATCTAGTCCCCGTCGGCACCGCTCGGCGCTACAACGCGATCCCGGTTGGCTTCGTCGACAAGCAGACCCTGTTGGTGGCGATGTCGGACCCGACCAACGTCCTCGCGATCGACGACATCCAGATCGCGACCGGGCTCGACTGCCGCGTCGCCGTCGCCTCGGAGGAAGACATCGAGGCTCTTCTCGGCAGGCTCAACACCCTGCAGAGCGCGGTGACCGAGGCGACGGTCGCAGAGGACGAAGCCGACGAGGAACTGGCCGAAGTCGCGGACATGCAGGTCAGCGCCGAGGACGCGCCAGTGATCAAACTCGTCTACAGCATCCTCGGACAGGCAGTGGGGGAGGGCGCCTCGGATATCCATTTCGAGCCATCCGACGACGAGATGCGGGTCCGCTTTCGCGTCGACGGAGTGCTGCGGGAGGCCGCCCACGTCCCCAAGCGGATGGTAAACGCGGTCGTCTCGCGGGTGAAGATCATGAGCGACCTCAACATTGCCGAGAAACGCGTGCCCCAGGACGGCCGGGTCAGCGTCTCGGTCGAGGACCGCCGTGTCGACCTTCGTATCACCACGCTTCCCACCCAAAAGGGGGAGGGGGCGACGATCCGCATCCTCGACAAGGACAACGCTCAGCGATCGCTGGACGACCTCGGAATGGACGGCTCGGCCCGCGAGCGCTTCGAGGGGTCCTTCCAGCAGGCTTACGGAGCCGTCCTGGTTACCGGCCCAACCGGCTCTGGTAAGAGCACGACGCTCTACGCGGCGCTCGGCGACCTCAATCACGTCGAGCGGAAGATCATCACGATCGAGGACCCGGTCGAGTACCAGATCAACGGCATCAACCAGATCAACGTCAATCGCAAGGCCGGGCTCGACTTCGCCACCGGACTGCGTTCGATCCTCCGCGCCGACCCCGACATCGTGATGGTCGGCGAGATCCGCGACGGCGAGACGGCGCGAATCGCGATCGAGGCGGCCCTGACCGGGCACATGATGCTCTCGACTCTGCACACCAACGACGCTCCTGGCGCGATCACCCGGTTGACGAAGATGGGAATCGAGGCCTTCTTGATTGCCTCCGCGGTCGACTGCGTCGTCGCCCAGCGGCTCGCCCGCAAACTTTGCAGTCACTGCAAGCGCCGCGCCGTGATCCCGATCCAGGCTCTGCAGGAGGCAGGGATGCGCGCCGCGGCCGAGGTCGAGGCCTATGAGCCGGTCGGCTGCGCCCGCTGTAACCAGAGCGGCTACAAAGGCCGGGTGGGTCTCTACTCGGTGATGGCGATGGGCGAGCGGATCAAGGAGATGACCGTCGCCCAGGCGCCGGAGGCCGAGATCGCCGCCGCGGCGCGGGAAGAAGGGATGTGCACGTTGCGCGAGGACGGAATCGAGAAGGTGCGCCGCGGGCTCACCAGCCTCGAGGAGGTACTTCGTGTCACCGCTTAAGAAATCCGCGTAGGAGACCGATCTAGACCCATGGAGTTCGACTTCTCAGAGGTCCTGCGCCGGATGGTCGAGGCGCGCGCCTCCGACGTGCACCTCACTGCCGGCTTCCCTCCAGCGATCCGCGACAAGGGAAAGATCACGCCGATGGATGGCTTCCCTGTGCTGGGGGGCCAGGACACGCGTGAGGTCGTCTACAGCATCCTCAACGACGACCAGCGCAAACGCTTCGAGAACCACAAACAGCTCGACTTCGCCTACGCGATCCCCGGCGTCGCCCGCTTCCGCGTCAACTGCTTCTTCCAGCGGGGAGCGGTCAGCGCCGCCTTCCGCCTCGTGCCGCAGGACATACCCGCGCTCGACTCGCTCGGGGTGCCGCAGGTGCTACGCGAGCTGACCCAGAAACCGCGCGGCTTCGTCCTCGTCACCGGCCCCACCGGCTCGGGCAAGAGCACGACCCTGGCGGCGATGATCGACGTGATCAACTCCGAGCGCCAGGACCACATCCTCACGATCGAGGATCCGATCGAGTTCCTCCACCACCACAAGAAGTCGATCGTCAATCAGCGCGAGGTCGGCTCCGACGCCGAGGACTTTGCACTCGGCCTGAGGGCCGCCCTGCGAGAGGACCCCGACGTGATCCTGGTCGGCGAGATGAGGGACTTGGAGACGATCTCGACCGCGCTCACCGCGGCGGAGACCGGCCACCTCGTCTTCGCGACCCTTCACACCCAGTCGACCGCCCAGACGGTCGACCGGATCATCGACGTCTTCCCGCCCGAGCAGCAGGGCCAGGTCCGGACCCAGCTCTCGATCGCGCTGCAGGGAATCGTCACCCAGCAGTTGCTTCCGACGGCGGATGGGATGGGTCGCACCGTCGCCACCGAGGTGCTGGTCCCGACCCCGGCGATCCGCAACCTGATCCGCGAGGGCAAGACGCACCAGATCTACGCTGCCGTGCAGACCTCCGGGGCGATCGGGATGCAGACGATGGACGCCGACTTGGCGCGTCTGGTCCGTGCTGGCAAGATCAACCGGGCGCTGGCCGAACAGCGCTCCTCGGTGCCGGAGGAGCTCAAACGCGTCCTCGGTGGCGACGGCGCCGTGATGCCGGCCGCTGTGCCCGGATATGCCCAGGGCCAGGCAACTCCCGGTGGGCAGGGCCCCCCGGTCCAGCCGCCCTCCTACGTATCGGGCGGGTAGGCCGTGGCGACCGCGAACATCTTCACCTTTCGGGCGATGGACGTCTCCGGCACGGCGACGGCCGGCGAACTCGAGGCCGACTCGAAGGCCCAGGTTTCCGAGCAGCTGCGCCAGCGCGGCCTGATCGTCCTCGATGTCACCGAGAAGAGCAATCCGCTCAAGATCGAGGACATCATGCGGCGCTGGAAGAGCGTCGACATGCGCGAGCTGGCGGTCTTCTCGCGTCAGTTTGCGACCCTGGTTGCCTCCGGGATGCCGATGCTGCGCACCCTGCACACGCTCGAAGAACAGACCAAGGACGAGGAGATCAAAGAGGCGGTCGCCGGCATGCGCGCTGATGTCGAAGCGGGGAGCACGCTCGAGCAGGCGATGGAGCGGCATCCCCGCGTCTTCGACCGACTGTTCCGGGCGATGGTCCGCTCGGGTGAGCAGTCGGGTCGTCTCGAGGAGGCCCTCGACCGGATCGCCTTCCAGGTGGAGAAAACCGACGCCCTGAGGCGGCAGGTCAAATCGGCGATGATGTACCCGGCTCTCGTCTTCGGCTTCGCAGTTGTCGTTCTGGTAGCGATCGTGATGTTCGTGATCCCGGTCTTCGCCAACATCTTCGAAGAACTTGCCGAAGACCATCCGGAGGAAGCATCCGGCCTGCCGGCGCCTACCCAGCTGTGCGTCACCGCCTCCGACGTCCTGACCGGTTACTGGTTCGTGTTGCTGCCGGCGATCGTCCTCGGCTTCTGGCTCTTCTTCAAGTGGAAGAAGACCGAACGCGGCAAAGACCAGTGGGATCGGATAATCCTCAGGCTCCCGTTCAAGATCGGCGACGTGATCCAGAAAGTGGCGCTGGCCCGCTGGTCGCGCACCTTCTCGGGCTCGGTCTCATCCGGTGTGCCGATGCTGCAATCGATCAAGCTGACCGGCGAAACCGCCGGCAACACCGTCGTCGAGAAAGCAATGGAGGATGTCTACAGGTCGGTAAAGACCGGTGGTTCGTTGGCCGGTCCGATCGAACGGCACGACATCTTCCCGCCGATGGTGGGTCACATGGTTGCGGTTGGCGAGGAGACGGGGCAGTTGGAAACGATGCTCTCCAAAATCGCCGATTTCTACGAGGCCGAGGTTGACGCCAAGGTAAAGGCGCTGACCGCCCTGATCGAGCCGGTGATGATCTGCTTCGTCGGCGGCATGGTCGGGTTCATCGTGATCTCGATGTACCTGCCGATGTTCAGCATCTACGAAAAGATCCGCTGAGTTCAGTCGATCGCGCAGACCCGGACGGCCGCGCCACGAGCATTGAGGCGCCAGGCGCGGGCCGAACTGTCGCCGGGAAGGTGAAGCGACCGGCTGGTGCCAGGCTGGAGGATGCCTAGCTGTGCGGTTCCGGTGCGGGCGAAGCGACCCAGCGTCAGGATCGCGTCTTCCCTGCCACGGTTGTCGATCTCGAACGTCCCGGCCGGCCCAAGGCGGCCTTCGGCATACCAATCTCCGACCGGGCGAATCTGATCGCAGTCGACCGCGTTGTCAGAGTCCATTGCCGGACCGAGGCGGAGGCGGGTGGCGCCGGCGAGGGTCACGTCGGCGACCTGCTTCTGGCTCTCCTCCGCCGTCAGTAGCTGGGCTTCGGAGAAGGCCGGAGTTCCGTGCTCGCGTTCGGCGCTCCGGTACTCCTCCACCGTCAGGTAAATCGAGGGTTCGAAGGCGATCCGGTACTGCGGGTCGGCGTTGGTGCCGGCGATCTCGACCGCGGCAAGGCTCGCCTTCGTATTTTCTGCGGTGACCCTCCAGACCTTCGAGCCTTGGTTGAGCAGCGAGATGCCACCGACGACTGCCGCCGCCACGACCACCGCGAGGACCGGGAGGGCCCAGCGTGGAAGCCGCTGTCCCCGCAGCATCTCGGCGGCGACGATAAGGAGAAAGACCCCGCTCGGGTACTGAAAGCGGCTCGAGAACCGCTGTGGCCCGCGATCGATTGCCAGCAGTCCCCAAAAGCTGAGGACGAGCACCAGGGCGGCCACCAGCCCGGGGGAGAGGCGCCGCTCGCGGTGAACCCGGTAGATGAGCACGAGGGTCAGGAGCAGCGCCAGGATCTGGGCGAGCAGCGGCGGCTGACCTTCACTTCCGATCGGCTGCTGCCCGAGCAGCGAGGCGATGCCTGCGGCTGCGGCATCGAACACGTAGCGGGGGAGATCGGGGATGTCGCCGGGTCCGATCCCGTTACCGGCCGAGTGCCCCGTGCTGAGCCACCAGATCGCGTAGAGAGCAAGCGGGACCAAGGCCACGTAGGCGCGCCGCCAGCGGGGTTTGGGCCCCATCGCCACCCTTGCCACGGCAGCGAAGATGAAGGGGACGCCGAGGCTCGAGCTGGCGTTCGCGACCACCAGTAGGAGACAAGCGACCCTGTCGCCGAAATCGTCTTCTCGGTCCAGCGCAAGAAGCGCTCCCAGACCGGCCGCCATCGAGCCGAAGAAGCACATCTGGAAATCCCAGAGGAGGTCTTCGTAGGCGGCACCCATGAAGAGGATCAGGACGGCTCCGGCGAGTGCCCCCCAGTCGCCGACCCGCCTGCGCATGAAGACGAAGAGCAGGACGGCCGAGAAGAGGAAAAGCGAGATCGAGACGAGGTAGTAGGGGAACGCCGAATCCATTCCGAACAGCGCCAGGAGCACCTTGTAGGCGAGGGCAAGCAGCATGATCGGGTGTTCGTTGAACGGGTGTAGGAAGGTGGCCGCTGCCCAGTCGGGCCTCCCGGCGAGGAATTCCCAGGCGTCGCCGACGAAGGTGAGATCGGACGCATACGAAAGCAGCAGCGCGCCGGAGGCCACCAACGCGAGCGCAAGAAGTCCGATCGGCGCCCGCACTTTCATCCGGCGCGGGATGGTCTCAGCGACGGCGGACGTGAGCGCAGGAAAGGTGAGCCGGAACTCAAAGGAACCCGGTTGATGACCGATACCGGGAACATGCAGCTCCGGCTCGCGCAATGGATGCCCTATGGCCTGATCGGGCTGCTTGCCGCCTGGCTCTCGACGTTCTCAGGGGATCCGGCGGACTGGCAGATCGACGCCGCCCCCGCGGTGCAGGCGCTCGCCGACGGGCACGTCGGCGACTACCTCAGCGCCAAGGCGCTGATGGGCCCGTTTGCGACCCTGGTTCAGGCGCCCTTCGTCGCTGTGTCCGGCGCCCAGGGAGCGGCGGCATATCCCTGGGCGGTCTTCCCCTGTCTGCTGATCGCCGGCTTCGTCGGTCTCTACCTGGCGCGGATCGCGGCCCGCCGCGGTGCCGGTCTTGTGCCGCAGGCTCTGATCGCCGTGCTCTTTCTGCTCAACCCGCTCACTTTCGAGGCGATCGAAAACGGACACCCGGAGGAGATCCTCACCGCGGCGCTTGCAGTGGCCGCCGTTGCCGCTGCCGCTGAGCATCGCCTCCGGCGCACCGCCTTGTTGCTGGGCCTCGCCATTGCCTCCAAGCAGTGGGCCGTGATCGCGGTCCTACCCGCTCTGATGGCCCTGCCGGTGGCTCGAGTCCGCATCGGGATCGCCGCCGCGGCTGTCGCGGCGCTCCTGTTCCTGCCTGCCATCGTCGCCTCGCCAGGCTCGTTCTTCGGGGTCCAGTCGCAGGCGGCCGGAACGGGCCAGGTCGTGACCCCGTGGAGCGCCTGGTATCCCCTCGCGTCCTCGGACACGGAGGTATACGTCGTCGAAGGCCGCGAACTTGTCGCCGAGGTGGAGAACGCACCGGCGCTGGCCGACCCACTGTCCCATCCGCTGATCGTCCTGCTGGCGCTCGCCGTGCCGTTGGCAGTCGGTCTTCGCCGTGGGCTGCCGCTCGACCCGGCGGACGCCTTCGCCCTTCTCGCCCTCCTTGCTCTTCTGAGGTGCGTTCTCGATCCGGTCGACAACCTCTATTACCACGAGCCGTTGCTGCTGGCGCTGATCGGCTGGGACGCCTTCAAGTGCCGGGGGTTGCCCCTGCGCGCCCTTGCCGGCACCGGCGCGGCCCTGGTCTTCTGGCAGGCTTGGCACAACCTCTCCAGTCCCGCGGCGTTCAATCTCGTCTACCTGACCTTCGCTTTTGGCCTCGGTCTCGTACTCCTCTCATCGCTTTTCAGGCGGTTTAGCTGGACGGCCGTTCCAGTGACTGCACTTTTGGCGCCACGGAGCCCCAATTTCAAGGATTAAGGATCTGGGCCCGCGGTCGATGTAGGGCAGGTGATGAATCTGCCAGTGCTTCGGTGCCAAAGGCAAACCCGCTGTGAGGCGGGGGCGCAAAGCCGTCGGGGCTCCCTTGCGGGAGTTGGCCGGGCTACCACCGGGGTCGACAGACACCACGTGGCTTCATGCGACGGGGCTCTGGCGCAAACGATTAGGACCATAGGAGGTCACTAATGTTTCTCCAGAATCTCCGGGCCAAAGTAGGCGCCCGGCTCAATGGCGATAGCGAGTCGGGGTTCACCCTGATCGAGCTTCTCGTCGTGATGCTCATTCTCGGAATCCTGGCCGCGATCGCGCTGCCGGCGTTCTTCAACCAGAAAGACAAGGCCGGCGACGCCAAGGCCAAGGAGTACGCGCACTCGGCGCAGGTGGCGATGGAGACCTTCTCCACCGATCACAACGGCTCCTACGAAGGGGCGACCAAATCTGCCCTGATCGCGATCGAGCCCACCCTCAGCAACGCCAAATTCACGGTCGAAGTCGCAACGGGCGGCACCGGCTACACGGTCAACGTCGAAGGCACGAGCTCGACCCAGCACTTCAAGATCGTGAACGCCAGCGGCACGCTCACCTTCCCCTGCGAAGAAGCCGGCAAAGGCGGTTGCCCGGCGGCTACGGGCGGCGGAAAAGTCGGCGACTGGGGCGGTTGATCCCGGTAGTCGAACCGCATTGGCCTAGCCAAGCATGAAGTGCCAGAGGGGCGGGCCATCAGTGCCCGCCCCTCTCTCTTTGGCCAAGTCCCGCTCTGCGGCTAAACGAAGACCCGCTCCCCGCCGATACCTGAACTCGATGCCATCCGCGCTCACCAGCCCCGTTTCGATCCGCAGAGCGGTCCTGGCGGCCGCCCTTCTGGGCCTCGCAGTCGCCGCGGCCTCGGCTCCGGCTGCGCTCGCCTCACCCGCCTTCTACGCCGGCAATTCCGCCGACGGGACGATTGCCGTTTTCACCACCAAAGAGCAGATGGTCCCCGGCGACACCGACCAGGAAGAAGACATCTTCGTGCGATCCCTCGACACCGGGCTGGGGGAATACCTCACGCGTCAGGTCTCGATCGGGCCCAATGGCGGCAACGACGCCCAGCCCGCCCACTACGACGGGATCTCGCGCGACGGAACCGAAATCTTCTTCTCCACCAGTGAGCGACTCACCCCCGACGACACCGATTCGCTCTCCGACCTCTACGTCAGGGACCTGACCGAAAAACGCACCCTCCTCGTCTCGGTGAAGGACCCCACCTGCACCGCGCTGTCCTGCCCCGGCGTGGAAACCGCTGCCAGCTTCCTCGCCGACGGCGTCGCCCCCGACGGGGGTGTCGTCTTCTTCGGCACGGTCCAGCGCCTCGCGCCCACCGACCAGGATGGCACCTTCGACTTCTACGCCCGTGACGTCGAAGCCGAAACCACCGAGCTTGTCTCCGCACCCGATCCCGGCTGCTCCGCCTGCACCGCTGAAGCCCGCGCCCTGCAGTTCAGCGGCACCGACGCCAGCGGCCGCCACGCCTTCTTCACCACCGAAGAAACGCTCACGAGCGATGACGACGACGGCGGCGAAGAAGACATCTATGTCCGTGATCGGGTCGCCGGTAACACCGATCTGGTCTCGATTCGCGGGACCTGCCCGCCCGACCTGCCCTCCGACCAGAACTGCGAGCCGTCCTTCGGCGGCGCCTCCCCCGACGGGTCCCACGTCTTCTTCGAGACGAACGAACGTGTCCTCGAAGCCGAAGACACCGACAAATTCCAGGACCTGTACGACTGGACTGGGGGAGGGGTCACGCTGATCTCGACCGGCCTGACCGGTGGCAACGGCGAAGGGAACGTCACCTTCGCCGGCTCCACGGCGGGCGGGGAAGTGGCGTACTTCGAAACCACCGAGTCCCTCGTCCCGGGTGACGCCGACTCCGTTCAGGACGTCTACCGCCACGAGGGCGTGGCGACGACGCTGGTCAGCGGGGGCGAAGGCGGCCGCGGCAACCTCGCTGTGCCGGCCTCCTTCGAGGAAGTCTCGCGGACGAGCCCCGACGTCGCCATCTTCACCACCGCCGAGGCCCTGGTGGCGGCGGACGTCGATCTCTCGCAGGATGTCTACGCGCGCTCTGGCGGCACCCTGGCCCTGCTCTCAGTCGGACCGGAAGGAGGAGACGCCGAAGTCGGCGCCAGCTTCGCCGGCGCCTCCGACGACGGCTCCAAGGTTTTCTTCTCGACGGCGGAGTCCCTGGTCGCGGGCGACACGGACTCGAGCGCCGACGTCTACATGCGCTCCGGCGAATCGACCGTCTTGGTCTCCGGCGGCCAAGGGGTGGGTGGCAACGGTGAGTTCTTCGCCGGCCTGCGCGGCGTTTCCGCGGCCGGCTCGCGCGCCTTCTTCACCACCCAGGAGCGACTCACGGTCGATGATGACTTCGCCACCGAGCAGGACCTCTACGGCTGGACGCCCTCCGGAACGCTGCTCGTCTCGGTCAAGAATTCGCCCGACCTGGTGATCGGGCCGCCGCCGCCGACGCTGGAAGCGACGAGCCCGGCCTCGCCCAACCCCTCGACCACCCCGACGATCGTCGGCCAGGCCGTTGCCGGCTCGCTGATCAAGGTCTACAAGACCTCCAACTGCTCCGGCGAACCGGTTGCCCAGGGGACGGCGTCTCAGCTGGCCAGCCCCGGCCTCACCGTCACCGTCCCCGTCGCGTCCGGTACGACCACCAACTACAAGGCGACCGCGGAAGCCGATGGGGTCGTCTCGGTCTGCTCCTCCCAGATCTCCTACAAGCAGGAAGATCCGCCACCCCCGGTCGAAGAAGGAGCCAGTGGCGGCAGTATCGGAGGGGGAGGGGCCACCACCGGACCGACCGGCACGTCGGGCAGCGGAAAAACCGGGAAAACCGCTGGTGGCGGCAAGGGCGGGATCGAATACGTCGTTCCCCAGCTCAAGATCACCTTCGGACCCGCTTTCAAGACCCGTCTGCGGCGCCCCGTCTTCCGCTTTGCCGACCTGACCGGCCAGCCGGGCACCAAATTCTTCTGCCGTGTCGACAAGCAGCCCTGGAAGGGATGCACCTCTCCGGTCAAGGTGAAGACGCTGAAGTTCGGACGCCACGTCTTTGCGCTCAAGGCGGTCAACGCCGTCGGCACCCCAGGCGCTCGTCCGCTCAAACGCGCGCTGAAGGTCGTGGCCGGATGATTGCCCGCCTACGGGAATCGGACCGGGAGGGGGGCTTCACTCTCGTCGAGCTGCTCATCTCTGCCTCGATGGGCGTGATCGTGATGGGTGTGGTCGCCATGCTGATGATCGGCACCCTGCGGAGTCAGCCGAAAATCACCAAGGAATCACAGAACGTCACCAGCGCCCGCTGGATGCTGGAACGGCTCACCCACGAGCTACGCAACGGGATCGCGGTCAAAGAAGGGACGGCCAGCCGAGTCTCCTTCGAAGGCTACGTGCGCCACGGCACCTGCGGGGGGACGGCGGTGCTGGCGGCAACCAGCCCGGCGATCAAATGCCGGATCACCTGGGAATGCACGACGACCGCCTGCTCGCGGAAGGAGACCAACCCCGGAACCACCACGGGCACCGCCACGGCGGTTTTCACCGGCCTCAGCAGCGACCAGATCTTCACCTACGCGCCCAACGTCGCCAATGCCACCTACGTGAAAGTGACGCTCCGGCTCCCCGATCCGACCAGCAGCGGCTCCCCACTCGTGATCTCGAGCGGAGCCAGCCTCCGGAACGCGACCCTGGGGTACTGAGATGAGCGGCCGCGGAGAGTCCGGGTTCACGATCATCGAGGTGCTGGTCGCGATCCTCATCGTTTCGATCGGGGCGATGGCCACCTTCACCCTGCTCTCCGCCGCGACCCGCAACGCGCAGCGGGCGGAGGCCAGCCAGGTCGCCCTCGAGTACGCCGAACAGGAACTCGAGTACCTGCGCAGCCTCGAAGACAAACAGCTCGCCCTGGAAACGGCCCCTCAGCCCTCGAGCAATCCCAACAGCCCGAACTACCGGGTCTCCGGCCAGTACTTCGCCCTCTCGCGCCAGCCGCTCGGCACCTACCGCAACATGGTCGTCAAAAACGACACCCGGTGGGGGGGCGGGCGCGTCACCGGAGGGGTCGTCAGCGCCGGCCCGAGCAATTTCACTAGCGGCGACGTCAGCGGCAGGGTCTACCGCTACATCGTCTGGCGGAACGACGAAAAATGCTCGGAAACCAACTGTCCCGGTCCGGAGGACTACAAACAGATCGTCGTCGCGGTTCGCCTCAACACTCCACCGAGCCAGGCCGGGGAACGCGGCTACGTCGAAGTCCAGTCGAACTTCGTCAGCCCGACCGACAACAAAGAATCCGATCCCCTGCCGGGTGCGAACGGGAAAGTGATCACGGCGCAGCAGTTCTTCATGACCGACACCCCTTGCTCGACGTCGGGGGCGACCACTCGTCAGGAACCGAGCTCGAACCACCTCCTCCACAACACCCTCGGCACCTGCGCGAGCGGGTTGCAGACCGGCACCACGAAAGGCGCCCCGGACGCTCTCGTCCTCGGCAGCCCGCCCGATCCCGAGCCCGAAGACATCAACATCCCGGGGAGATACGACTACGCCAACGATTCCTACCTCGACACCTCGCCGGACGTCGGCGTCGGGGTGCAGATCCTCAAGGACGACACCAACGGCTGTCACTACACCCCGCTCAACACGACTAACCCCCAGGCGCGGGTGCACCGCTGGGTGACCGATCCGATGACCTCCGATTTCGTCCTCAACGGGACCGTCACGCTGGAAGTCTTCACCCAGTCGATCAACAATGCCCAGTCGCCCGGGAAACTCTGCATCTATCTCTTCAAACGGCACGAAACCGGGTCGCCGCCGGTGGCGACCGACACGATGCTGACCGACTCGTTCGGGGGCAGTCCCTACTGGTATTTCTATGAATCCCCGATCTGGACGACGGAACTGAAAGCGAAAACCCTGACGATGACCTTCAGCGGGGCGCCCTATACGATCCCCGCCGGTGATCGGCTCGGCGTCGCCTTCGGCGTCGATCGACAGTTCACCTCAGCCGACGCGCTCTCCTTCATGTACGACCATCCGCAAGCCCCGACCCGGATCGAGGTCGACACCAGCACGCCGCTCGAAGGGGGCTGAGCCTTGGCCGCAGTTCTCGCCCTTACCTTCGTCGGAGGGCTCGTCTTCGGCAGCTTCCTGACCGTGGTCGCCCACCGGGTCCCCCGCGGCGAATCCGTGGTCGGGGGTCGCTCGCATTGTCCCCATTGCGGCGCCCAGGTCGCCGCCTACGACAACGTTCCCGTCTTCTCATGGCTCGTCCTGCGCGGCCGCAGCCGTTGCTGCAGCAAGCCGATCTCGGCTCGCTATCCGCTGACCGAGCTGGCCCTGGGGGTTCTCTGGGTCGCCGTCGTCGCCGTCCTCTGGGACGACCCGACCGAACTCGCCCTCGGTCTCGTCTTCACCGCCACGCTCCTCGTCGTCACCCTGACCGATCTCGAGCGGCGGGTGATCCCGAACAAGATCCTGGTCGTCGCAGCCGTCCTCGGCGCCGCGATCGCCACCATCGGCGACCCCGGGGGCCTGCCCGAGCGGGCGATCGCCGCTACGGCGGCGGGCGGCATTTTCTTCCTCGTGGTCCTCGCCTACCCCAAGGGGATGGGGCTGGGGGACGTCAAGCTGGCCGCGTTGATGGGTTTCTACCTCGGTCGCAACGTCGCCCCGGCCCTGCTCGTCGCCCTACTGGCCGGATCTGTCGTCGGTTTGGCGATGATCGCCCGCGGGGGCGCGGCCGCGCGGAAGCAGGCAATCCCGTTTGGGCCGTTTCTTGCATTGGGTGGTGTGGTCGGTTTGCTGGCAGGAGATCAGCTGGTCGACCTCTACCTCTCGACCTTCTCCTAGTTTCGGGTAGTTGCACGGCAAAAGTTTTTGCCGTGATCTGCCGATTCAGGGAATGCGCCTCGCTTCGGGGCGAACTCCATTCCCATGCAGCTGACCAAACCGATCAACTTTTCCAAGCCCACGCTCGGCTCACTGAGCTCGCTGCGTCGTGGCAGGAAGGCCGTGAACCTCGCCGGTCTCAGCATCGAGGCGGGCAGCGTCGCCGTTGCCGAGGTTGCGGTCAACGGCAGCACCCAGATTGCCGCCTCGGCGGTACAGCCGCTCCAGCCTGGCGTCTTTCACGAGGGCGAGGTGATCGACCCCAGCGGACTGACGGCCGCCGTCAAGGATCTCTACTCGCAGCACAAGCTTCCCAAGCGCGTTCGCCTCGGCATCGGCAACCAGCGGGTGATCGTTCGAACCATGCGGCTACCGCTGATCGAGGACCCAAAGGAGATGGAAGCGGCAATCAGGTTCCAGGCCCAGGAGCAGATCCCGATGCCGCTCGACCAGGCCGTGCTCCAGCACCAGGTCGTCGGCGGGGTGGCTGCCGAGGAGGGCGCCGCCCCCCAGGTCGACGTGGTCGTCGTCGCGGCTCGCCGCGAGATGATCGCTTCCTTCCTCGAGCCGCTGCGCCATGCCGGCCTCGAAACCGACGGTATCGATCTCTCGGCCTTCGGGATGATCCGGGCGCTGGCACCGCTGGCGACCGAGCCCGTCCAGCCCGAGGACGGCAGTCCCGCCTCTCAGGAGTCGATCCTCTACTGCAACGTCGGCGACGTGATGAACCTCGCGGTCGCTCGACACCGTTCCTGTCTTTTCACCCGCGTCTCGGGAACCGGGATGGAGGCGATCGTCGCCCGGCTAGCCAGCGAGCGCGGGCTCAGCCCCGAACACGCTGAGCAGTGGCTGCTCTTCGTCGGGCTGGAAGCGCCAGTCGCCGAGATCCAGGGGGACCCCGAGACGGTTGCGGCTGCCCGCCGCGCGATCGAGGAGGGAGCCGCCAGTCTCGTCGACGAGCTTCGTCTCTCGCTCGACTACTACCGTGCCCTCGAGAGCGCCGTCCCAGTGTCGCAGGTGATCCTTTGCGGTACCGGCAGCGCGATCCGCGGTCTCGCTGCGACGATGGAAGAGCAGGTCGGCTTGCCGATCTCGGCGCCGCGCCCGGCTGCCCTGGGCGGCCTCGACGACGTCACCGCGGCGCGGCTGGTCCTGCCGATGGGCCTGGGGCTGGAGGGCTGAGGCGTGCGCCCGATCGACCTCACTCCGGTGGAGATGCGCCAGGGGGCTCACGCCCCGATGCGGACCGGCGCGATCCCCTACATCCTGCTCGGCGCTCTCGCAGCCGTCCTCCTCGGCGTCTTCCTCCTGGTCACCACGGGCAACCAGATTTCCGAACGCGAAGACGAAGTCGTCCAGCTGCAGAGTGAAAACGCGGCTGCCACGGCGGAAGCGCGCCGCCTGTCGCCCTACGTCCAGTTCCAGTCCCTGCACGAAGAGCGGTTGACCACCATCGCCAGCCTCGCCGACAGTCGCTTCGACTGGGAGCGGGTAATGCGCGAACTCTCCCTCGTCCTGCCCCACAACGTCTGGCTGACCGAACTCACCGCCTCGGCTACCGGTGGCGATGGCGGTGGCGGCGCCGCTGGAGGCTTGCGCGGGCAGGTCCCGGGGCCCGCCCTGGAGATGGGCGGCTGCGCTGCCGGGCAGGCGGCGGTCGCCGGTTTCATAACCGCGCTGAAGGACATCGACGGCGTCACCAGGGTCGGCGTCGCCTCCTCTGAACTCTCCGACAAAGAAGAGGGACAGGCGTCCTCGGGCGGCGGCGAAGCGGGTGGTGGCAGCGAATGCCGGACCCGGAAGTTCATCGTCAAGTTCAGCGTTGTCGTCGCCTTCGATGCCGCTCCGATTCCAGTCACCGCGGAAGGCGAAGGCGAAGCGCCCGCCACCGCAACCGAAACCGCGGAAACGACTTCGACTGAATCTGAATCGACGGAAGGCGAAGAAGAATGAACTCCAGCAATCGCGTCATCGTTGCCATGCTGGTCGTCGTCGCCCTCGCGGTCGCCTTCTGGATGCTGCTGCTCAGCCCGAAGAAGGCCGAAGTCACCAAGCTCGACAAACAGGTGACCCAGCAGGAAGAAGAGCTCTCGGTGCACCGCTCGGAAGTGCAGGCGGGGCTCGCGGCAGAGAAGGCGTTCCCGGCTGCCTACCAGCAGCTGGTCGTCCTCGGCAAGGCGGCGCCGGCCGACGATGACACCGCCTCCCTCCTTGTGCAGTTGAACCGAATCTCCGAAGACTCGAAGGTCCGTTTCGAGACCTTCGTCCTCACCCCGGGCGGCGGCGAAGAAGCGGCCCCGGAACCGGCCCCGGAAGCCGGCGGGTCCTCTTCCTTCCCCTCGCCGACGGAGGTGGCCGCGTCGACGATGCCGTTGGGTGCCTCGATCGGTCCCGCCGGCCTGGCGGTGATGCCCTACACGCTCACCTTCAAGGGCAGTTTCCTCCACGTCGCCGACTTCATCCACGGGCTCGATTCACTTGTGAAGACGAATAACGCCGAAGTCGAGGTCACCGGCCGCCTGATCACGATCAACGGCTTCAACCTCGCGGAGGACCCGGGGAAAGGATTCCCGAACCTCTCGGCGAGCTTTACCGTCACGACCTTCCTCGTCCCGCCCGAACAGGGCGTGACCGCGGGCGCAACCCCGACCAGCCCTGAACCGGCGACCACGCAGGTCTCGACCACCATTGGAGGCACGCCGTGAAACGGATCGGCCCGGACCTGAAGATGCCGAAGCTGAAGGGCGGCGATGTGAAGGTTCCCCCCTTCGTCTCCGACCTCTATTACGACCTCCGAGATCGTCGCCTGCTGCCACTGGTCGTGCTGATCCTCGTCGCGATCGTCGCCACCCCGTTCCTGCTGGGGAGCGGATCGGACGGCATCGAACCGGTTCCCGCCCCCGCGTCTCCGGCCACCGGCCTGGAGCCGGCCTCGAAGAAGACGCTGACCGTGGTCAAAGCCGCACCCGGCTTGCGGAACTACAAGAAGCGGCTCGCAAGGCGCGAGCCGACCAACCCGTTCAAGCAGCGCTACACGGCTCCTGTGCTGGCGGGCTCCGAACTGGGCGAAGAGACCACCACGACCAGCTCCGAAGGCGGCTCGAGCGAAGGCGGATCGACCGTGACGACGCAGCCTTCCCCCTCGGGCGGTGGCTCCTCCGGCGGCAAGGACGGCGACAGCAACGGCGTGCCCGACGGCGCCTCGCTGATCACCTACGTCGTCGACCTGCAGATCACCACGATCCGCACCAAGCCCGACGGGAGCCCCGAAAAGATCGGGCCTAAGGTCCACAAGGGCGTCAAGGCGCCGGCCGCGCTGCCGGGGGAAAAGACTCCCGTCGTGACCTACCTCGGGCTGGGCGCGAAAGAGCCGCGGCGCCCTCTCTTCCTCGTCTCCCCGGAAGTGACCGAAATCTTTGGCGAAAGCGAATGCATCTCAGGCACCAGTAGCTGTCAGCTGATCACCCTCGAGAAGGGATTCCCCGTCACCTTCGTCTATGGCGAAAACGACGTCCGCTACAAGATCAGCCTCCTCGACGTCACCGGGGTCCCGGTCAATCCTCCTGCATAGGAGTGGCTTTCACCAATGCTTCAGTAAATGAAGCCATGGCGCTACACTTCCTGAAGTGAGATTGGTCTGATCGCCCGTCTCGCTCCGATCATGAGCGCCGAGAGCAACTCAACCTGCCCCGTCTGTAGGACCGCCGAAGTCGTCTGCGGGAAGTGGACCTTGCTGCTGATCCGCGACCTCGCCGAGGGCAGCGCCCGCTTCTGCGAGCTCGAGCGCTCGCTCGAGGGCATCAGCCCGCGGACGCTGTCGCTGCGGCTGCGGGCGCTGGAGGAGGAGGGCATCGTCGCGCGCCACACCTATCCCGAGGTCCCGCCCCGGGTCGAGTACGCGCTGACCTCGAAGGGCGAGGCGCTGGTGCCGCTGGTCGAGGACATGCGCAGCTACGGCATGCGCTGGCTGCTGGGCGAGGCCGCCGCGCGCGAGTCAGCTGCGGTTTAGCCCTCCTCCGCGGGCGGTTAAGAACCGAAAAATTTGCGTGCTCTAAAAAATTGGGGATTTACATCCTCGAGTCGAGTAGGAAAGATTCTTCCCGAACTGGAGGCGTCGCTCGAAAACTCCTCCTGAACCAAGGGGAGGAGTTGCTTTGATGGCATCAGGTTGGCGGGCTGCAATCTTTAGATGGGGCTTGCTCGTTCCCCTCGTCCTTCTCGGATGGCTGATGATGGCCAGCGAGGGCCGAGCCACCGTTCTTCCGTCCTCGATCACGGAAAGCACCACGCTTTCGGCTGCCGGAAGCCCCTACACCGGCAGCACCACGATCCAAGCCGGGGCCACCGTCAGTGTCGAACCAGGAGCCGTATTCAAGGTAAGCAGCATCGCCGTTAAAGGCACTTTGAAAGCTGAAGGCACGGTGTTCGCTCCAATCGTCTTCACCTCCGGCTCGGACAGCGCCCCAGGCCAATGGGCGGGCATCAACCTGCAGGCCGGCAGCGGCGCCTCGGTCCTCAGCCACGTCGAGGTCCGCCGGGCATCGACGGCGATCACGGCCTCCAGCAACGCCCAGATCACGAACTCCTCCCTGCACGACAACTGGGCGGCGA
>DATAMR010000054.1:0-28248 GCA_036260485.1 Solirubrobacterales bacterium
GCAGCTCGGCCGAGCGATCGAGCCAGCTCGCTGGCTGGCTCGATCGCTACAACTACCGCAGAAAGCACGGCTCCCTCGGCCATCGCCCGCCTGCGGATCGTCTCAACGAGCTGCAGGGGAACAACCTGCTTGGGAACTACATCTAGCCAGCATCTCGGACGACTCAACCCGAAGTCGTACGACACCCCAGAACGGCGTTCGTCCCTAGTACCCCTCTAGGCCCCACAAAGGACGAATGCGCTTTTGAGGGAGTGTCACGGAACCGTGGGAGAGGGGCCGGTGGGGGGTGCCTGGGTACTCAGCATGGAGCCGCGCCGAACCGTTTCGAGGCGCCAGCAATCCGCGACCCGCGCGGCGGAGGTGCTCCCAGGGACCCCCCACCGGCCCCTCCCCACCGCTCCGGACCTAGAGCGGGATATTCCCGTGCTTGCGCTTCGGCTGATCGACGCGCTTGGTCTGCAGCATCCGCAGCGCCCGGATCAGCTTCGGGCGGGTCTGGCGGGGCTCGATGACGTCGTCGATGTAGCCGCGCTCCGCCGCCGAGTAGGGGTTGGCGAAGTGGGCTTTGTAGTCGTCGATCAGTTTCTGGCGGCGCTCGTCGGGGGTCGGCGAGTTGGAGATGTCCTTGCGGTAGATGATGTTGACCGCGCCCTCGGGGCCCATCACCGCGACCTCGGCGGTCGGCCAGGCGACGTTGTAGTCGGCCAGCATGTGCTTGGAGTTCATGACGTCGTAGGCGCCGCCGTAGGCCTTGCGGGTGACGACGGTGAGCTTCGGCACGGTCGCCTCGGTGAAGGCGTAGAGCAGCTTGGCGCCGTGGCGGATGATCCCGTTCCACTCCTGGTCGGTGCCGGGGAGGAAGCCGGGAACATCGGTGAAGGTGAGGATCGGGATGTTGTAGCAATCGCAGGTGCGGACGAAGCGGGCCGCCTTCTCGGAGGCCTCGATGTCGAGCACGCCGGCGAGAAAGGCCGGCTGGTTGCCGACGATCCCGACCGGATAGCCGTCGAGCCGGGAGAAGCCGCAGACGATGTTTTTCGCGAAGTGCTCGTGGACCTCGAAGAACTCCTCGTCGTCGACCACCCGGGCGATCACGTCGCGCATGTCGTAGGGCTTCTGCGGGTCGTTGGGGACGAGGGTGTCGAGCTCGTCGTCTTCGCGCTCGGGGTCGTCCGAGGGCTCGAAGCGCGGCGGCGCCTCGAGGTTGTTCGAGGGCAGGAAGCTCATCAGGTAGCGCACGTCCTCGAGGCAGCTGTCCTCGTCCTCGGAGGCGAAGTGGGCGACGCCGGACTTCGAGTTGTGGCTCATCGCCCCGCCGAGCTCCTCGAACTCGACTTCCTCGCCGGTCACAGTCTTGATCACTTCCGGGCCGGTGATGAACATGTGCGAGGTCTCTTTGACCATGAAGATGAAGTCGGTCATCGCCGGCGAGTAGACGGCGCCGCCGGCGCAGGGGCCCATGATCACGCTGATCTGCGGAATCACGCCCGAGCACTGGACGTTGCGGACGAAGACGTCGCCGTAGGCCCCGAGCGAGACGACGCCCTCCTGAATCCGAGCGCCGCCGGAGTCGTTGATCCCGATCACCGGCGCCCCGACCTGGGCGGCCAGGTCCATGACCTTGCACATCTTCTCCGCCATCACCTCGCCGAGACTGCCGCCGAAGACGGTGAAGTCCTGGCTGAAGACGAAGACGGTGCGGCCGTCGATCGTGCCGTGGCCGGTGACGACGGCGTCGCCCCAGGGCCGGTTCTTCTGCATCTCGAAGTCGTAGGTGCGGTGGCGGACGAAGGTGTCGAGCTCCTCGAAGGAGCCCGGGTCGAGCAGCTTCTCGATCCGCTCGCGGGCCGTCATCTTGCCCTTCGCGTGCTGCTTCTCGACCGCCGCCTCGGAGGCCGAGTTGACCGCCGCCTCGCGCAGCTCGCGCAGGTAGGCGAGCTTCTCGTCGTGGGTTTCGGGGTTGCGCTCGCGCATCGGGCGCGGAAGTCTATTTAGGCCGGGATCTCGGTGTCCCCAGACAGACGAGGGGCCCGCCTGAGCGAGCCCCTCGATTCCACGATGCGATTCGAGACTACCTAGAGTTCTGCGCAGACCGCATACGCCACGATCTGCCAGCTGCCCAGCTCTTCGGCGAACTCTCGGCCGGTGGCGATCCAGCCGGTGCGGGCGTTGTTGGAGGCGACCGCGGGATAGCTTCCACTGGTCACGGCTTTGACGCTGGCCGGGGAGTTGATCCGGGCGCCGCCGCCGATCGCTTCCTTGCCCGTGGGGCAGGTGGCGGTGATGCTCTTTTCCTCTTCGGAGTTGTTGGGGCTGGTTTCCGTCACGTAGGTGATGTTCTTGATCAGCTGCTTCCAGACCGCGGCCGAGATCTTCCCCGAGGTGATCGCTTCGTTGTCGATCTTGCCGGTGCCCACCGATTCGGGACCCAGTTTGGCTTCGGTCACCGCTTTCTTCGCCAGGGCGCCGTTGGTGACGGCTTCCTTGGCGATCTTCGAGCCGGTCACGGCGCCCGCTCCGAGGTCGGCGTTGACGACGCCGCCGTTCTTGATTTTCCCGGAGGTGACGGCCTGGGTCTTGATTTTGGCGTTGGTCACGGCCTGCTTGGCGATGTTGACCGCCTTGACCTGGTTCGGCTTCAGTTTGACGGCCGCATACGCGGTGCCGCCGAGGGCGATGAAGAGGGCCATGCAAGACAAGACGTTGGCCGCCGATAGGTGCCGCTTCAAATTGTTCACTGGGTTGGGCTCGCTTTCCGGGCCGGCCCCGGCCGACCTTCGTTGGATGGATTCAAAAGCTCGTTTGGATCAGACGAACGGCCGCCGCTGCGGCTCCGCCAGGCGATCGAGGACGGCCTCGAGATCGGCCTCGCGAAGGCCGGAGTCCTCGCCGGCACGCAGGGCGACACGGGTGCCGAAGCCCTTCTCGGCCATCGTCACCTCGACGCCCTCGACGGTGGCGATCAACTCCGCCAGCTCAGGCTCGGACTTCATCAACGTCCTAGCGACCTCGATCATTGGGTGCCGCTTCCACCGAAGCCGCGCAGTTCCTCCCAGCCCATCGGCCTGGGATGAACCGTTCAGACGCCTAGAAAAATGCTCCGCCCTTGTATTCGCCAAACACTTCGCGCATGGCGCCGCAGACCTCGCCGATCGAGGCGTTGGCGGCCAGGGCGGCGCGGATCGGGTGCAGGAGGTTGCCCTCGCCGCGGGCGACGTCGCGGAGGGAGTCGAGCTTGGCCTCGACCTCGACCTGGTCGCGGTTCTCCTTGAAGGCCGCCAGGCGGGCCAGCTGACGCTGCTCGGCCTCGGGGTCGACCTTGAGGATGTCGACGTCGTCGACCTGGTCGGTGACGAACTTGTTGACGCCGACGATCACGTCCTGCCCGCTCTTGTAGCGCTCGTGGTAGCTCAGCGCCGACTCCTCGATCTCGCGCTGCATGAACTCCAGCGCCTCGACCGAGCCGCCCAGCTCTTCGACCTTGTCCATCAGCTCCCAGGAGCGGGTTTCGATCTCGTCGGTCAGCGACTCGACGAAGTAGGAGCCGGCGAAGGGGTCGACGGTGTCCGCAGCACCGGACTCGTAGGCGAGCACCTGCTGGGTCCGCAGCGCGATCCGGGCCGAGCGCTCGGTCGGCAGCGCCAGCGCCTCGTCGAAGCCGTTGGTGTGCAGCGACTGGGTACCGCCGCAAACGGCGGCGAACCCCTGCAGGGCGACGCGGATGATGTTGACCTCGGGCTGCTGGGCCTGCAGCGTGACGCCGCCGGTCTGGGTGTGGAAGCGGATTTTCTGCGAGCTCGGGTTCTCGGCCCCGAAGCGCTCGCCGACGATCTTCGCCCACATCCGCCGCACGGCCCGGAACTTGGCGATCTCCTGGAAGACGTTGTTGTGGCCGTTGAAGAAGAAGGCGAGCCGGGGCGCGAATTCGTCGATCTTCAGGCCCCGGGCCAGCGCCGCCTCGACGTAGGCGATCGCGTTGGAGAGGGTGAAGGCGACCTCCTGCACGGCCGAGCAGCCCTTCTCGCGGATGTGGTACCCGGAGATCGAGATCGTGTTCCATTTCGGCACGTGCTCGTTGCAGTACTCGAAGATGTCGGTGGTCAGCCGCATCGTCGGCTCGGCGGGGTAGATGTAGTTGCCCCGCGCCATGTACTCCTTCAGCACGTCGTTCTGGACGGTGCCGCGGAGCTTCTCGGAGGGGACCCCCTGTTCCTCGCCGACCAGCTCGTAGAGCAGCAGCAGGATCGCCGCCGGGGCATTGATCGTCATCGAGGTCGAGACGCCGTCGAGCGGGATCTGGTCGAAGCAGATTCGCATGTCCTCGATCGTGTCGATCGGGACGCCGGTGCGGCCGACCTCGCCGTGGCAGAGCGGGTCGTCGGAGTCGCGGCCGAGCTGCGTCGGCAGGTCGAAGGCCATCGAGAGGCCGGTCGAGCCGTGCTCGATCAGGTAGCGGTAGCGCTCGTTGGTGTCCTCCGGCGAGGCGAAGCCGGCGTACTGGCGCATCGTCCAGAGCCGGTCCCGGTACATCCCGTCGTGGATGCCGCGGGTGAACGGCGGCTGGCCCGGCTCGCCGAGACGCTCCTCGAGGCCGGGGGCGACGTCGCCCTCGTCGTAGAGCGGCTCGATCTCGATCCCGGAGTCGGTGAAGACCCGCTCGTCGTCGGGACCGACCACGGGCGCGATCGTGCGGTGGGCCTCCTGGGCCTCGGATCCGTCGCTGATCGCCATCTCCTGCAGGATATTGAGACGGCCGCCCGGGGCGCTTTGCCGCATCGGACCGGAACATCCGGTTCGTCGCCGGGTTGTAAATAGCAGCGATGCGGGAATAACCTGTTCAGACAAGTCAACTCGCCGTAAGTCGCCTATAGGGACAGCAGGGGGCGGCAGCAACGGAGGACACACATATGACTGAAGCAACCCAGCCGCGTATGGCTCGGGGGACGAAACTGCCGATGGCGGTTCTCGCGGCTGCGCTGTTCGCGCTGCTGGCGTTCGCTCCCCTCGCCTCCGCCACGCCGGACCCGGTCGAAAGCGGTACGACGACCGTCACCCTCAACAAGGGATGGACGAACTACCTGAAGACGTTCGGGATCAAGATCCAGAAGGTCGGCAACACCAAGGTCAAGGGCACGAAGGTCACCTTCAAGGTCAGCGGTGGCTCGATGGATCCGACCAACGGCCTCGGGACCCTGACCCTCGCCGGCGGCCTCAAGTTCAAGGCCGGCAAGAAGAGTACGACCGCGAAGGGGCTCGTGCTCGACACCGGCAAGAGCGTCCTCACCGGCAAGGTCTCCGGCAAGAAGGTGAAGCTCGCCAAGCTGAAGGGCCTGAGCTACTCGCGCAACGGGTTCGGGGTCAACGTGAAGCTGAAGACGATGAAGCTCGAAAGCGCCGGCGCCAAGCAGCTGAACAAGAAGCTGGGCTACGCCAAGGGCAAGCCGAAACCGTTCCTCGCCGGCAAGAACATCGGCAAGTCGAGCTCGGAAAGCCAGCCGGCGACGGTGGCGATCATCCCGGGCGGCAACGTCAGCTTCGCTGCAAACAAAGAACTGCTGTTGAAGCTGAAAGACGTCGAAACGAACGCGAATGTAATCGCCCCGACCACCGAAAGCGGCCTGGGCAATTACGCGCTCCCGCTCACCGGTGGGACGGTCGCTCCGACTGGCACCGCCGGTGTCGTGCAGACCGCCGGTGGCCTGCTGCTGACGCAGAAACTCGACAAAGGTGATGGCTCCTTCCTGGAAACCGAAATCACGCTGGGCAACATGTATCTCGACCTCTCGGCAAAAACCGTCACGGTCGAAGTCGTCGCCAAATCCAACGCCAGTACCGCCCTCAACCTCGGCAACCTGGGACGCAGCTCGATCGCGGACCTGACCATCACCGGGGTTGTCGCCGATCCGGCGGCCCGCACCGTCACCGTCAGCTCCTCGGCGGTCCTGCAGCCGATCTCGGCTGAAGTGCTCGAGGGCTTCGTCAAGGTCTACCAGGGCTATCTGGAAGCGGTCCTCACCGCCAAAGGCTGCTTCGAATTGCCGGGCAAATGCGCCGATCCGGCCGAACAGGAAGCCGTCAAAGCCGGTGCCAAAAAAGCCGCCGAAGAAAAAGTGGCCAAAGACCACATCTCCGCCGGCAACCCGCTGGGAACGTTCGCCTTCACGGCTCAGACCCAGTAGTCAGAAGCTCGCTGCATCGCGAGAGGGGGCGGCCTTCGGGTCGCCCCTTTTTCGTCGAGACCGCAGAAATGCGTCTATACGACGACTTCTTGCGGTTTCGGCGCGGTGGCCCTAGTCGCCGGCGCCGACGAGGCGCTCGATGCCGCTTTGGTCGATCGTCCGGCGCAGGCCCTCGTTGAGCTCGACCTGCGGCTCCCAGCCGAGTAGGTCGCGGGCACGGCCGATGTCGGGCTGGCGCTGCTGCGGATCGTCGGTGGGCAGCGGCTCGAAGATGATCTCCGAACGGGAGTCGGTCACCTCGATCACCGCCTTCGCCAGCTCGAGCAGGGTGAACTCGTTCGGGTTGCCGATGTTGACCGGCATGTGGGCGTCTGACTCGGCGAGCTTGACGATGCCGTCGATCAGGTCGTCGACGTAACAGAAGCTGCGGGTCTGGCTGCCGTCGCCGAAGACCGTGATCGGCCGGTCCTGGAGCGCCTGGCGCAGGAAGGTCGGGATCGCCCGCCCGTCGTGCGCGCGCATCCGCGGGCCGTAGGTGTTGAAGATCCGGACGATCGCCGTGTCGACGCCCTGCTGGCGGTGGTAGGCCATCGTCAGCGCCTCGGCGTAGCGCTTCGCCTCGTCGTAGACGCCGCGGGGGCCGATCGGGTTGACGTGGCCCCAGTAGTCCTCCCGCTGCGGGTGGACCTTGGGGTCGCCGTAGACCTCGCTGGTCGAGGCGATCAGGAAGCGGGCGCGCTTCCACTTCGCGACCCCGAGCATGTGATGGGTGCCGTGGGAGCCGACTTTGAGCGTGTGCAGCGGCAGCCGCAGGTAGTCGATCGGGCTCGCCGGCGAGGCGAGGTGGTAGACGAAGTCGACGTCCTCGGGAAGATCGACGTAATTGGTGATGTCGATGTGACGGAACTCGAACGCATCGTCACGGATGTGGGCGATGTTCTCCAGCGACCCCGTCTCGAGGTTGTCGAGGCAGATCACCCGGTGCCCGTCGCCGAGCAGACGCTCGCAGAGATGGGACCCGAGGAAGCCGGCGCCGCCGGTGACTACGCAGGTGCTCACGGGGCGAAGCCTATCGAGCCGGGGGCCTCCTGGACGTTCTTCGGAGCGGTTCTGCAATTTCCGCTCTTTCCCGCTGGGGCATTCGTCCAGGTGGGGGGAGAGTCGCTTCCCCCTCGTACTTGGCGTTGCCAGTGTCCGATACGGAAATCTGGAGTAGCAGGGGAGAACCGAGCAGTGGAGACGATTAGCGCGGAAGGGACCGAGCCATGCCTGGGGCCGGGAGCCGACTCCGCCCGCAGGCGGGCGGCTGTGGAGATCTACGCGCGCAACGAGACGGATCTGAGGCGCGTCGCACACCGATTCTCCCTCTGCACCGACGACGCCGAAGACGCCCTGCAGCGCGGCCTCGAGATCCTTCTCCTCCAGGCCCCGACCGATGACCCTCGGCAGCTGATCAAGTGGCTGCAGACGGTCATCCGGCACGAGGCCCTGGCGATCCGACAGGAGCGCGAACGGATCCTCCCCCGCCCCACCCCCGGCGATGCCGAGCCCGACCGCGAGGACTGGGCCTCCCTCCTCCCCACCGGCGCCGACGGGCCGCCGGAGCGGGCCGAGCGGCGGGAGGCAATCGGCCGCTGGCGCGAGGCGCTGCAGGCGCTGAAGCCGCAGGAGCTGCGGGCGCTGACGCTCCTCGCCGAGGGCTACTCCTACGTCGAGATCGGCGAGATCACCGGCTACAGCCAGACCAAAATCAACCGCTGCCTGGCCGAGGGCCGCGAGCGCTTCCGCAAGCTGGTCGCCCACGGCGAGGACGGGGGCCGCTGCGCCGAGATGCGGCCGCTGCTCTCCGCCTTCTGCGACGGCGAGGCGAAGGCCGGCGAGGTCGCCGAACTGCGGGAGCACCTGCGGGCCTGCGCCCGCTGCCGGGCGACGCTGCGCACCTACCGGGCGGCGCCCTCGGCCGCCGCCGTCCTGGCGCCGACCCTGCCGCTGCCGCGCTCGCTCTGGGAGCGGGCGCAGGATGCCTTGGGAGAACTCTTCGGTCGTCTGGGCGGTGGCGGCGAGACGGTTTCGGGGGCGGCCGCCCCCGGCGGGGCCGGCGGGGTCGCCGCAGCGGTGAAGATCGCCGCGGTCTGCGTCGGCGCGGCGGGAGGCGCGGCGGCCTGCGTCGCCGGCGGGTTGGTCCCCGCCCCGGTCGACCTCGGTCACGGGAGTGAGCCCCGGCCAATCGAGCGACAGGTCTCCGAGGTCGCCACCCCGAAACGCAGCAACCGCGAGTCGAATATGCGCCGGCGCCCGAACCGAAGCCGAAGCCCTCCCCCGATGCTTCGCCCGCAGCCAAGGAACCGGCCGAAGCGGTTCCGGCGGAAGCCGAAGCGGTTCCCGCCGAAAGCGCCGAATACGCCCCGCCCCCGGCGCCTGAACCGGCCCCCGAACCCGCGCCGGTCGCCAGCTCCGGATCGGGCAGCCCGGCCGGGGAGTTCGGGCCGTGATCGCCACCTCGCTGCGCCTCGCCGCCGCCGTCCTCGCGGCGCTCGCCCTGCTGGCGCCCGCGGTGGCGGACGCGGCGGAGATCTGGCAGGCCGACACGGAGTTCGAAATCGATCCCTGGCAGGTGCCCGGTACCTCACCCCAGGCGGTCGAGGGCCGCTACCAGCTCTACGATTCGCAGGGCACGCCGGTCGGGCAGTTCTTCACCCAACCGGCCGCCAACCTCTTCTCCTCCTTCGCCGTGCCGCAGGTACCCGGCGTCTACGAGCTCGAAGCCTGGACCGTGGACGCGGAAGGAAAAGAGGTGAGCCGCGCCAACACCAGCCTCCACTTCGACGACGTGCCCCCACCGCCGCCGGCTCCCCAGGCGCCGGACCGCTGGTTGCCGGAGGGCACGGCGGCGGTCCTGGGGCTGGGGCATCCAGAAGCTCCCCTGCCGATCTCGGGCATCCGCGGCTACGCGATCTCGCTCGACCGCGGGGACGGCGGCCGCCCCTGCGCCAGCCTGTCGCGCTGCTCCGCGACGGAGACCGACCTCGCCGGCGGAATCGACGACGACTCGATCTCCCTCGGACTGCTCGCCGAGGGCATCACCTACGCGCGGGTCGTCGCCGTCTCGGGCGCCGGGGTCCCCTCAGAGGTGCGGACCGCGACCATCCGGGTCGACACGACGCCGCCGCGCCTGACGCTGTCGGGGCTTCCCGGCGGCTGGAGCAACGGCCCGGTCAGGGTCGCCGCCTTCGCGCAGGACTCGCTTTCGGGAATGCCGACGGCAGGGGCGAGCGGTCCGCTCACCGCGATCTCGGTCGACGGCGGTGCCCCGGCGGCGGCGCCCGGCGATACGGTCGCGACCTGGGTGAGCGGCAGCGGCGCCCACACGGTCCGCGCCTTCGCCCGTGACGCCGCCGGCAACCTCACCGACGACGACCAGGGGACGACGGCGCCGGGGACGGCCGTGGTTCGGATCGACGAAGACCCGCCGCGGGTCGCCTTCGCGGCCGCCCAGGAGCCGGCCGAGCCGGAGCGGATCGAAGCGCTGGTCGGCGACGGTCTCTCCGGTCCCAGCGGTGGCCGGGGCTCGATCGCGGTCCGCCTCACCGGCACCCGCGCCCGCTTCGAGGAGCTGCCGACGCGGGTGACGGCGGGCCGCCTCCTCGCCCACTGGGACTCCGACTCCTATCCGCCCGGCAAGTACGAGTTCCTCGCCACGGGCTACGACCTCGCCGGCAACGCCGCCACCGGCTCCGACCGGCTCCGCGGCGGCCGCATGGTTCTGGTCAACCCGCTGAAGACCCCTGTCTCGCTGACCTCGCGGCTGGTGGAGGGGAGCTTCGGCGGTCGCCTGCGCCGGATCGGAGGAGGGCCGGTGACGCAGCAGAGGATCGCGGTGGTCGAGACCTTTGCCGCCGGCGCCGAGCCGCGGCGCCGCACCAGCTATCGGCAGACCGACGCGGGCGGGTCTTTTTCGCTGCGGCTGGCGCCGGGGCCGAGTCGCGACGTCGTCGCCTACTTCGCCGGAACCCCGACTCTGACGAGGAGCGCCGGCGCCGGCGCCCACCTCGGGGTCGCGACGGGCCTGCGCCTTCGAGCCTCAACCGCGACGGCGCGGGTCGGCGGCACACCGGTCGTCTTCAGCGGCGCGGTTCGCGCCCTCGGCGCCAGGCGTGCCGTCGAGGGGCTGCCAGTGGAACTGCAGTTCCGCTACCCGGGTGTCGGCTGGCGGGGCTTCCGCACCGTCGAGGCGGACCGGCGCGGCCGCTTCCGCTACGCCTATCGCTTCAGCGACGACGACAGCCGCGGCATCGGCTTCCAGTTCCGCGCCCACGTAAAAGGCCGCGAGGGCTGGCCCTATGAGCCAGGCTCCTCGCGGCCCGTGACCGTCACCGGCAGGTGACGGGAGACTGCGAACTCGTTACCGCAGTGCAGTCAGCTGGCTGCTGACGGTGCCGACGACGCCAGTGGCGCTCTCGACCACGCCCTGGGCGCGGGTGGTCTGGTCCTCGATCGCCTTGCGGACGCGGGACTCGACCTCGTTGCGGTTGCGCTTGATCGTCGTCTCGACGTTGCGGCGATGGTTGCGGGCTTCGCGCTCGACCTGGTTGCGGGTCTTGCGGGCCTCGGTGATCGCCTTGCGGCGGGCGCTGCTGCCGCGGCGCTCGGTCCGTTTCAGCGATTTGCGCAGGTTGCTGCGGTAGCTCTTGATCTGCCGCTCGGCCTTGCTGCGGTCGGTCCAGGGCTCGACCAGCTCGTTGACCCGGTCGCTGACGGCGAGGACGGCGCCGACGGGGAAGTCGACGGCGGTCTCGACCACGGTCTGGACCTGGTTCTTCTCGGCGACAGCCGTCTTGGCGGCGGCGCGTTTCGTCGCTTTGGCGGTTTTGGCCGCAGATTTTTTCGCTTCGGTGGTGGCGCGTTTCGCCTGGGTTTTGGAGTTGCTGCCGTTGCTTTTGCTCTCAGCCATGTGAAGAAAACACCTCTTCAGTCTTGATTAGGGGCGGGGGAAGCGCCCGAGTGTAGCGAACGTAAGTTCGTAGGAACACACGTTTGTAAACCCTTTGCGGAGAACGGTTACGCGGTCTTCGCCAACTGGGCGGCGCGGACGGTCGCGAGACCGGCCTCGCCGTTGGCGGCGGCCATCGGGTAGCGCGAGTCGAGATCGAGCATCGCCTCGGAGAGCTGGCCGGCGCCGAAGGCGACAGCGCCCCCCGCCTCGCGGACGATCAGCTGGGCCGCCGCCGCGTCGACCGAGCGGCAGGAGCGCAGGCTCAGCATCGCGTCGAAGCGTCCGGCGCCGACGTAGGCGGCAGAGATCGCGATCGCGCCGACGACGCGGAGGCGGAAGACCTTGCCGGAGAGCGCTTCGAAGGCGGGCAGGGCCCAGTCGGGCTCGGCCGACTCGATCCCGACGACCTCGAGTCGCTCGGCCTCGGGCGACACGCGCACGGGCGCGCCGTTCAGCTCGGTCCCCTTCCCGCGCCGGGCGAGGAACTCCTCGTCGGCGCCAAAGTCGTGGACGAGCCCGAACTCGACGTCGGCCATCGAGGGACCGGAGGCGACGGCGATCGAGACCGCGAAGGAGGGAATCGTGCGGCGAGCGTTGAGCGAGCCGTCGATCGGGTCGATCACCACCCGGTGCTCGCCGCCGGAGCCGAAGACGACCTCGCCGCGCTCCTCGGAGACGGCGACGAAGGAGGCGCCCTCGGCGGCGAGCGTGTCGAGCTCGGCGAAGACGACGTCCTCGCATTCGCGGTCGATCACCAGGGTGCGGTCGCCGCCCTCGCCGACGCCCTCGTAGACGGTGCGCTCCTCGCTCGTCCGCGCCCGCTCGAAGATCGGGCGCTGGGCGGCGACGATGCGGCGGCAGATCGCCGGCCAGTCGGCGGAGAGGAGGTCCATCGGCCGCATGCTAGAGATCGCATCCCGGCGCCGGTCAAGCGTTAGCTTTGGGGCGATGCGCGAGGACGGTTCAACCACGACCGAGGCCGCCGGGTCCGCCCGCGAGCGCGCGGTCGCCCACGAGGACGGGCCGCTGCTGATCGCCGGCGCCCCCGGCACCGGCAAGACCGAGCTGCTGGCGCGGCGCCTGGGAGCGCTGGTCGCGGCCGGCGCCCGGCCCGAGAGCGTGCTGATGATCGCCTCCCGCCAGGCAACCGCCGGCCGCCTGCGCGAGCGCTGCGAGGCGCTGCTCGAGGGCTCCTTCGAGGAGCTCTGGATCGGCAGCTGGGACTCGATCGGCGAGCGCCTGCTGCGCGAGCATCCCGAGGAGGCCGGCCTCGATCCCTTCTTCGACGTCCTCGGCCGGGCAGAGCGGCTGGCGATGCTGCTCGACCGCCTCGACCGGCTGCCGCTGCGCCGGCACGAGATCCGCGGCAACCCGGCCGGCCTGCTGGCGCGGCTGCTGGCGCGGATCGACCGGCTGAAGGCCGAACGGGTCGGCCCCACCACCCTCTCCGAGCGCGCCCGCGCCCAGGAGCAGGAGGCGAGCGACGAAGCCGGCCGCGAGGCGGTGCGGCGCGAGCTCGAGTTCGCCGAGCTCTACGCCACCCACGACCGCATCCTCTCGGAGTCCGGCAGCCTCGACCGCGGCGACGTCTTCCTCGCCCTCGACTGCCTCCTGGTCGAGCGCCCCGACGTGCGGCGGCGGATCGCCGAGCGCTTCGGGCAGCTGATGGTCGACGAACTGGAGGAGACGACGCCGGCCCAGCGGGCGGTGCTGGAGTCGCTCGCCGCCGACAACGCCAACCAGGTGGTGGCGCTGGAGATCGACTCCGGCGACGGGGCGACCGCGGCTGAGGCCTGGTTCGACGCGGTCCATCCCGAGGGCGAGCGGATTCTGCTGGAGGAACGGTTCCGCGATCCCCGGCTCGGCTTCTGGCGCTGCACCAACGAGCGGGCGCAGGCCCAGGCGGTGGCGCGGGCGGTCGAGCACCTGGTCGCGGCGGGCGCCGCCGCCGAGGAGATCTGCGTGCTGGTCGACGACCCGGCCAAGCAGGGCGGCGCGGTCGCGGCGGCGATGGAAGAGCGCGGCATCCCCTTCCACCTCTCCGGGCCGGCGGCGCTCTTCCAGCGGCCGGAGGTGCGCGACGCGATCGCCTGGCTGCGGGTGCTCGCCGATCCCGACGACTCGGCCGCGGCGGCGCGGGCGCTGACCCGGCCGCCGGTGGAGCTGCGCCCGGGCGACCTGGCGCGGCTGACGACGATCGCCAGGCGCCGCAAGCAGGACATGGTCGCCGCCTGCGAGGCGGCCCTCGACAGCCCCCAGTTCCAGCCCGAGGCGCGGGAGCGGATCGGCACCTTCCTCAAGCTCTACGGGGCCGCGGCGTCGGTGATGGAGGAACGCCGCGCCGACGTCTTCGTGCGGCGGCTGATCGAGCAGGTCGGGCTGCGCCGCCAGCGGCTCTTCGCCGCCCAGCCCGAGGTGGCCGAGCGGCTGCTGGGGCTTTCGCGGCTGGCCGAGCTGGCGACCGCCTGGACCCGGCGCGAACCGCACGGCTCGACCCGCGCCTTCGTCGCCTACCTGAGCGCCGTCGCCGAGGCGGGGGTCGAAGCCGAGGACGCCGAACAGCCCCGCTCGCCCGGCGCCGTCAACGGGATGGCGGCCGGCGCGGTCAAGGGGCTCGGGTTCGACCACGTCTTCGTCCTCGGCCTCGAGGAGGAGGGCGAGTGGGAGCGGGTCGGCTGGCCGGCGCGCAGCGGCCTCGTCCTCTCGCGGCTGACCCGCGGCGCCGACGGGGAGCCGGCGCGGCCGTCGCGCTTCTACGAGCGGGCGCTGGAGGCCGCGGCCGCCGAGGAGGAGCTGCACGAGGAGGAGATGTTCGGCCCGGCCGAGGGACTGCACGCGACCTACCGCGCCCTCCGCGAGCAGGTGCTCGAGGCCTCCTGGCGGGCGGGGCGGGAGCTCTCCGAGCCGCGCCTCGACACCGCGGTCGACGTCAACCGCGCGATCGCCCGCTACCTGGAGCTGCTGAAGCTGGCGGCGCTGGCGCAGCGGCCGGGGGACGAGCCGACCGCGGAGGCGATCGAGGCGGTCAACGGCCTCCTGCGGCAGGTGGCGAGCGCCGAGCAGCAGGCCGAGCTCGACGCCTCCTCGCTCGACGCCTACCTGCTCGACTCCGAACGCGAGCGCGGCCGTCGCCTCGACCTGGTCGCCGCCCGCGAGGAGCCGTCGCTGGCGGCCTTCCTGCCGCGCCGCGGCGACGGCATGCTCAGCCTCTCCGCCTCCGACCTCTCCCTCTACCTGACCTGCCCGCTGAAGTACAAGTTCGCCCGCGTCTTCGGCATCCCGCAGGAGCCGACGATCAACCAGCGCTTCGGGATCCTCTTCCACAACGTCCTCGAGCGCTTCCACAAAGAACCGCCCGAGAACCCCGAGGAAGGGCTGCCGGTTCTGAACCGGCTGTTCGAGTCCGGCTGGCGGCGGACCGGGTTCGGCTCGACCGACGACGAGCTGCAGTTCCGCGACCGCGCCCGGGAGGCGCTGCGCATGTACTGGGAACGCGAGCGCGAGTCCGAGGGCGAGCCGGAATGGCTGGAGCGGAAGTTCGACTTCAAGGTCGGCCCCCACCACGTCCGCGGCCGCGTCGACCGCGTCGACCGCCTGCCCGACGGCGACTACGAGCTGATCGACTACAAGACCGGCGAGCGCAAGAGCGAAGAGGACCTCGCCTCCGATCTGCAGCTGGCGCTCTACCGGATGGCCGCGCGCGAGGCCTGGGGCATCGAGGCCAGCACCGGCAGCTACTACTACGTGCTCGACGCCGAGAAGGTCCCGGCGCCGACCCGTCCCGACGACGCCGAGCGGGTAGAGCGGACCGTCCTACAGGTAGGCGAGGGAATCCTCAGCCAGGACTTCGAGCCCCGCCCCTCCCCCAGCGTCTGCAGCTGGTGCGACTACCGCCTGATCTGCCCTGCGGCCGAAGTCTGAGCCGCGGCGCGGCTAACCCTCGCCCGAGCCCAGGTCCCACTTCTTCAGCTCGCGCTGGGCGGTCCCGTTGTTGCCGAGCTGGAAGACGGCGAAGCCGGCAAGGTGGAAGGCGAAGGGCTCGAATGGCCTGCTCTCCAGGTCGGCGAGGAAGTCGAGCTTGGCGAGGCCGACGGTGACGTGGGCGATGTAGTTCTGGCCGCTGTGGTCGGGCACGTAGCGCTCGATGTAGTCGATCGTGTCCTGGTTGATCTCCGGCTCCTCGGCCGTGGTCACGTAGGCATCGGCGGCGCCGCCGGGCTCGACGAAGGGTTCAACTGCGGCGATCAGAGAGGCCTGCAGGTCGAGTACGCCCTGGCTCGGCTGGACGACGAGACCGGCGAGGCCCAGCCCGGGCTGGGCGGCGACTTCCATGTGGGCGACTTTGACCCCGCTCAGCTCGAGCGAGGTGGGATCGGCGGCCTCAATCGCGCCTCCGATCGCCGCGAAGGCCTCGTCGAGGTCGGCGCTGCGGACGTAGCGCTGCAGCAGGGTGATGTGAGGGGTGTGGTTGGCGTCGAGGGCAAAGCCCGCGGGGACGCTCTTTCGCATCTCCTCGTTCAGCGCCTCCGCCCGGCTGTGCATCGCCTCGTCGGGGAGCATGAGGATGTCGATCGCGGTCAGGTCGCTCATCGGAACACCGCCTTCCAGTCGTTCTTGACGCTGACCAGGGTCCAGCCCTGCTGTTCGGCCGCCGCCACCGACTTCTCGGCGCCGGCGGTGTAGGCGAACTCCCGCTCGTCGTCGTCGTGGACGATCAGAATCGAGAACCTCGCGGATTCGAGCATCTCGATGTCGACGTCGGCGTTGCCGCCGGCGAAGGCGGGCAGCCGCCCCGCGGTGGCGAAGATGTGCTCGGGCTTGCCCGGGCCGAGAGCGATCCCGCCCAGGACCTGGTCGCTGCGGTACAGCTCGCCGTCTCTGTACTCGTATTGGGCGGCGGTGCCGATCACGTCCTCCTTGTTGATCCCCCAGGCGCTCTCGGCGATCGTCCGCATGAAGTCACGGCCGCCGCCGGAGCAGACGAAGACGCGGAACTCGTTTGCCCGCAGGAGGTCGAAGAGCTCCAGCATCGGCCTGTAGACGAGGTCGGTGTAGGGCGCTTCGAACTTCTCCGACTTCGTCGCCTCCAGGTAGCTCAACACCTCGGCGTCGAACTCGCTCGGCTTGGTCCCGTGCCAGTTGGCCGCCAGCGCTTTCTCCAGCGCCATGATCGCTTCGGGCTGCTGCTGGCCGACCGCGGCGAAGAACTCCTTGTCCTGTTCGAGGATCGCCTTGTAGGGCTGCTGCTCGGCAAGCGAGGAGTCCTGCTGGGCCGCCGCCGCGAGTGCGCGGAAGATGAAGTCGAGCTGCACCGGCAGCGGTTTCTCGATCCACATCGTGCCGTCGTTGTCGAACGTCGCAACCCGCTCGGCCGGCTCCAGGTAGCCGTCCCCGGGAGTGGTCGTGGCCTCGACGAACTCCACGATGGCCTGCTTCGCCGGGCCGTCGTTCCAACTCGCAAGCTTGTCGTCCATGGAGGCCTTTCCGTCGCGCGATTGAAGTTCGAGCGACCCTATAACCCCGGCGCCGTCCAGGCTCCGCAGCGCTAGTTCTTCTCGTCGCCGCGTTGGCGAAGGAAGCGCTGGAACTCGCGGGCGAGGGTGTCGGCGTTGGGGAGCTCACCCTCGTCGCTGAGGAGGTCGGCCTGTTCGGCCTCGATCCGGGTGACCAGGTCCTCGATCTCTGGGTTGGCGGCGACGGCGCGGCCGATCTGCTCTTCGTAGTCGGTCGTTTCCTCTTCCAGCTCGGAGGCCTCGACGGCGATCCCGGTCAGGCCTTCGAGGCGGCGCAGCAGGGCGAGGGCGGCCTTCGGGTTGGGGACGGCGGCGACGTAATGCGGGACCGCGGCCCAGAGCGATGCCGACTCGATCCCGTTCTGGCGGCAGAGGTCGTGGACGACGCCGACGATCCCGGTAGGCCCCTCGTAGCTGGAGCGCTCGAGTTCGAGCTCTTCGACCAGCTCGGCGCTGGAGGCGAGGCCGGTGATCGGCACCGGCAGGGTGTGGGAGACCTCGGCGATCAGCGCTCCCAGGCTGATGATCATCTCCACGCCGAGGGCGTCGGCGACGGTGGCGATCGTCTCCGAGAAGGTGCGCCAGCGCAGGTTCGGCTCGGTCCCGTCGAAGAGGACCAGGTCGCGGTCGGCGCTGGGGACGCGGACCGCGAAGACGTTGTTCTCGGGCCACTCGATCCGGCGCGTCTGGCCTTCGTCCATGGTGATCGTCGGCCGCGTCGACTGAAAGTCGAAGTAGTCCTCGGGGTCGAGGCTGGCGATCTGCTCGGCGTCGAGCGCGTTGGCGACCGCGGTCAGCGCCGTCGAGGCGGCCGCGGCGGCGTCGTTCCAGCCGCGAAAGGCGCAGACCATGATCGGCGAGCGCAGGTGGGGCAGGTCCCCTTCCCAGGTGAGCGAATCCACGCTTTCGAGCGTAGACCATGAGGGCGGTGCAGCTCCTCAGGCGGAGCGGGCGCGGCGGACCAGCTGGAAGGCCATGAACAGGGCCAGCGCGGCGAAGGAGAGCTGCAGCGCGCGTTCGGAGACGTGGTTGGCGGCGGTGACCCCGGCCCAGACCCCGAGCGGCGAGAGGGCGCCTACGATCAGCGCCTCGCGGATGCGGACGTTGCCGTAGCCGTTCTGGCGGTAGGCGCCGACGATCGCGACGACGACGATCATCAGCAGCGAGGTCGACTCCGCCTCGACCTGGCTGAGGCCGATGAAGATCGTCAGCGCCGGGACGAAGAGGACGCCGCCGCCGACTCCGACGAGGCCGCCGGTGAGGCCGCCGAAGAGGCAGATCAGGATCGCCGCGAGCTCGTTCACGAGAGGATCAGCTCCACGGCGATCGCCACCAGCAGCGCGGCGAAGAGGTAGGAGACGGTGCGCTGCGGGATGCGTTGCTGGATCGCGGTGCCGAGGACGACGCCGACGATGGCGGGAATCGCAAGCAGCAGGCCGGTGGCGAGGTGGACGTTGCCGTAGATGCCGCCCTGGGCGAGGGCGCCGAGCGAGCCGATGAGGACGATCGCCGCGAGGCTGGTGCCGGTGGCGAGGCGCTCGCCGTAGCCGAACCAGAAGATCAGCAGCGGCACGATCACCGTCCCTCCCCCGACCCCGAAGAGGCCGCTGAAGGCGCCGGCCAGGGTGCCGATCGCAGCCAGCTTCCAGAGCGCGTGATCCGGGGGCGCGCTGGCGGTTGGCATCCCGCGATACTACGGCCGTGCCCCACGACCCAGAGACGGGAGCCGGCGACTGGGCGGCGCGCCTGGAGCCCCTCCGCCGCGAGCCCGGCCGCGCGGCGATCCTCACCGACGTCGACGGGACCCTGGCGCCGATCGTCGAGCGGGCCGACGAAGCGGCGGTGCCAGCGGCGGCGCGCGAGGCGCTGGCGGCGCTGAGCGAGCGCTACGGGCTGGTCGCCTGCATCTCCGGCCGGCGGGCCGAGGAGGCGCGGCGGCTGGTCGGCCTCGACTCCCTCGCCTACGCCGGCAACCACGGCCTCGAGCTGCTGCTGCCGGGCGAGCGCTCGCCGCGGCCGGATCCCTCGATCGCCGGTCGCGAGGGCGAAGCGGCGGACTTCCTCGCCACGGTCGACGGGCGGCTGGAGACGGCCGGGCTGCGGCTGGAGGACAAGGGCCCGATCCAGGCCCTGCACTGGCGCGGCGCCGAGGACGAGGCGAGCGCCGAGAGCCGCGCCCGCGAGATCGCCAACGAGGCGGGCCGGGCGGGGCTGCAGCCGCGCTGGGGCCGCAAGGTGCTGGAGCTGCGGCCGGCCGGGGGCGGCGGCAAGGACGGTGCGGTCGGCTCGCTTCTCGCCGACGAGCGGCTCGACCGGGCGATCTACGCCGGCGACGACCGCACCGACCTCGACGCCTTCCGGCGGCTGCGCGAGCTGCAGGAGGAGGGGCGACTGAGCGCGGCGGTCTGCGTCGGCGTGCTCTCGGCCGAGGCGCCGGCGGAGCTGGCCGAGGAGTCGGACCTGACCGTCGAGGGCCCCGAGGGTTGGCTGGCGATCCTCGAAGGGCTGGCCGAGCCTGAGGAATCGACCGCCTGAGCCGATGCCCTACACCGACCTGCTCCGCACCAGCGTCTTCATCACCGCTGCCGAGGCGACCGCCCTGGGGGCGATCACCGCGCTGGCGGCGAACCGCGACGGCAACACGACGATCGCCCTCGTCGCCGCCGGCTGGTGGCTGGTCGCGCTCGCGATCGGCTTCTACCTGAGCCGGCCGCAGCGGGCCGCCGACGACGTCCGCGACGCCCTCGCCCGCGCCAAGACCGCCTCCTCGCTGCCGGACCACAGCCCGGCGCGGATCGCCTTCGTCCGCCTCTGGCCGATCGCCTTCACCGCGGTCGCGGCCGGCGTGCTCGGGATCTTCTTCCCCGGCGTCGCCGCCGTCGGCGCCGGCTACGCCCTGATCGTCTCCCTCGCCTGGCACACCCGCGAGGCCGCCGTGCTCGGCGTCGAGCAGCGCGACGGCGTCAAGTTCTACGTCCTCCCCTCCCCGGCGCTGAAACCGATCGAGTTGGTCCGGGCACCGGGCCTGCGCGGCGACCAGCTGGGCGCTTTCTAGCGCTTGCGCAGCTTCTTCAACTCGGTCCAGCTGCGGGTGTTGGCGACGTCGGCGGCGTTGAGCCAGGCGCGGCGGGCGGTGGCGACGGCGTAGGCCATGTTGTCGAGGGTGTCGACGCCGTGGGCGTCGGTGTTGAGGACGATCTTCACCCCGGCCTCGGCGGCGAGGCGGGCATGGAGGTCGGAGAGGTCGCGGCGGTTGGGGTTGCCGTTGATCTCGATCGTCGTGCCGGTGCGGGCGGCGGCCTCGGCGACCGCCTCGACGTCGATCCCGTAGGGCTCGCGGCGGCCGATCAGGCGGCCGGTGAGGTGACCGATGCAGTCGACGTCCGGGTTCTCGATCGCGGCGAGAACGCGCTCGGTCATCGCCTTTTCGGAGACGTTGAAGGAGGTGTGGACGGAGGCGACGACCCAGTCGAGCTCGGCGACGAGGTCGTCGGGGTAGTCGAGGGTGCCGTCGAGGCCGATGTTGATCTCCGAGCCGGAGAGGAGGCGGAAGCTCTTCTTGCCGCTGGCTTTGTTCCAGGCGCGCACCTCCTCGATCCGCTCCCAGAGGCGCTCGGCGGTGACGTGGTCGCCGAAGCCGTGGCTGGCGGAGTGATCGGTGATCGCCAGGTATTCGTAGCCGCGGTCGCGGGCGGCCTCGGCCATCTCCTCGAGGCTGTTGCGGCCATCGGAGAGGGTCGTGTGGGAGTGGAGGTCGCCCTTGACCTCGTCGAGCTCGACGAGGTCGGGGAGCTTGCCTTCGCGCGCCGCCTTCAGCTCGCCGCGGCCCTCCCGCAGCTCCGGCTCGACGTAGGCGTAGCCGAGGCGCTCGTAGACCCGCTGCTCGGTCTCGCAGGTCTCGACGTCGCCGCTCTCGGTCTCGGTGATGCCGTGCTCGGAGACCGAGAGGCCGCGGGCGACGGCCTCTTCGCGCAGCTGGACGTTGTGGGCTTGGGAGCCGGTGAAGTGCTGCAGCAGGTTGCCGAAGGCGGCGGGCGGGACGATCCGCAGGTCGACCGAGACGCCGTTGTGGGTCTGGGCGCGGAGGCCGTTGGGCCCCGGTTTACCGGCGGCGGCGATCAGCTCGTGCCCGGCGAGGTGCTTGGCCAGCGCGGTCGGCTCCTCGGCGGTGGCGATGATGTCGATGTCCTTGCAGGTCTCGGCCCAGCGGCGGACCGAGCCGGCGACCTCGACCCGGTTGGCGGCCGGGTGCTCGCGCAGCGCCGCCGCCAGCTCCTCGGCGATCGGCTTCACCTTCGAGAGCAGCAGGCGGCCGGGGCCCTCGCCGGGCTCGCCGAGCCGCTCCAGGGAAGCAAGGATGTTCTCCTCGGCCTTCGGCCCGAGGCCTTTGACGTCGCGGATCTTCTCCCCCTCGGCCGCCGCCTTGAGGTCCTCCATCGAGGAGATCTCCAGCTCCTCGAAGAGGCGGCGGGCGGTTTTCGGGCCGACCCCGGGGACCCGGGTGACCTCGATCAGGGTCGGCGGGAACTTCGCCTTCAGCTTCACCGCGGCGGGGATCTCCCCGGTCGCGATCAGCGCGCCGATCTTTTCCGCCAGCGTCTTGCCGACGCCGGGGACGTCGGTCGCCTTCCCCTTCGCCGCTAGCTCGGCGACCGAGACAGGGCTCTCGCGGATCGCCTTGGCGGCGGTGCTGTAGGCGAGGACGCGATATTTGACCGCCCCGTCGAGCTCGTAGAGGATGCCCAACTCTTCCAGCGCGGCGGCGATCTCGGCGTTCGTCACCCGCCAAGGAATACCATTGCAGGGCTGGCGGGTAGGGAGAGCGGGCGCCGAATCCGACCTTGCAGGCAGGCGCTATACTTTCTGAAGTATTGAGCTGAAGCCGAAACCTTCAACCGGGAGACCGAACGTGACTGGCAAATTGACGGACGTGACCGACGCCAACTTCAAAGCTGACGTGCTCGACGCCGAGGGCCCTGTCCTCGTCGACTTCTGGGCTCCCTGGTGCGGTCCGTGCCGCGTCGTCCACCCGGTGCTGGAGGAGATCGACGCCGAGCGCGACGACCTCAAGATCGTCTCGATCAACGTCGACGAGAACCAGCAGACGGCGGCCAACTACGAAGTCCTATCGATCCCGACGATGATCCTCTTCAAGGACGGCGCGATCGCGAAGAAAGTCGTCGGGGCGATGCCGAAGCGGCGCCTCGAGGCCGAGCTCGAGCCGGCGCTCGCCTAAGGGCGGCGCGCCTCCTCCCCCATGCCGTTCGTTCACGTCCACTGGTACGAGGGCCGCACCGACGAGCAGAAGGCGGAGATCGCCAAGCGGATCGAAGAGGCCCTCGTCGAGGTGGCGGGGGTCCCTCCGGATCACTGCTGGGTGAAGTTCGACGACTCGGCGAAAGCCGACTTCATCATCGGCGAGAAGCAGGACTAAGGATCTCGGGGGGAGGGTGCCCTCCCGACTTACGCCCTGCTGACTCCGATGGTTAGGTCGCGGCCGTCTATCTTGGCCGGGGCGCCGTTGACAGAGCCGTCGTAGCTGACGGTGGTGGCTAGGACCTCGGTTGCGAGGTAGTCCTGGTGGGCTTGGGCTGCTTCGATCAGGTCTGGGTCGCCCCTGAGGGTCAGGTCGATGCGGTCGGTGATCTCCAGGCCTGCCGCTTTGCGGGCGTTCTGGACGGCATGGACGATCTCGCGGGCCAGGCCCTCGCGGCGGAGGTCGTCGTCCAGCTCCAGCTGCAGGGCGACTGCGTGGCCGGCCTCGGCCTCCACCTCATAGCCCTCGAGGGGCTGCAGGGCGAGAGTGACGTCGTCGGGGCCGAGGCTGTGGTCGGTGCCGTCGATCGCGATCCCGATCTCGCCGCCTTCGGCGAGGACGGTCGCGACGTGGGCGGCGTCGAGGGCCTCGACCGCAGCGGCGACCTGCGGCATGTTCTTGCCGAAGCGGGGGCCGAGGGAGCGGTAGTTGGGCTTGGCGCTGTAGCTGACCAGCTCGGACTCGTCGCTGACGAAGTCGAGCTCCTTGACGTTGAGCTCGGAGGTGACGAGGGCGGCGCGGGCTTCGATCGCGGCGCGCTCGGCGTCGTTGGCGACGATCACCGCGCGGCGCAGCGGCTGGCGCACCTTCGCCTTGGCCTGGGCGCGGGCGGCACGGCCGAGCTCGACCGTGAGGCGGACCGCCTCCATCCCTTGCTCCAGCTCGGGGTCGGCGAGCGCGGGGTCGACCTCCGGGTAGTCGCGCAGGTGGACCGAGGGGGCGGCGTCGGGATCGCTGAGGTTGCGGTGGATCTCGTCGGCGAGGAAGGGGACGAACGGGGCCAGCATCGCCGCCGTCTCCAGCAGGCAGTGGCGCAGGGTCGCAAAGGCGGCTCGGTCTCCCTCCCAGAAGCGGCGGCGAGAGAGCCGCACGTACCAGTTGGACAGCTCCTCGACGTAATCGGCGATCGCCCGGCCGGCGGCGGTGCAGTCGTAGGCGTCCATCCGCTCGCGCACGGTCGCCGTCGTCGCCTGCAGCCGCGAGAGCGCCCAGCGGTCGAGGTCGTTCAGGTCGTTCGTCTGTTCCTTTTCCTTGCTATCGCCCGAAAAGGAACAGGTGAATGACCCCGGCTCGAGGTTCTCGGCGTTGGCGTAGAGGACCCAGAACGAGTAGGTGTTCCAGAGGGTGAGGAGGAACTGGCGGACCGATTCGCCGACGGTGTCGACGCTGAAGCGGTAGCCGGCCCAGGGCTGCTGGGCGGTCAGGTAGTACCAGCGGAAGGCGTCGGCGCCGTGGCTGTCGAGCACGTCCCACGGGTCGACCACGTTGCCGCGGCTCTTCGACATCTTCTGCCCCTCGGGGTCGAGGATCAGGCCGAGGCAGACGCAGTTCCGGTAGCTGGAGGTGTCGAAGAGCAGGGTCGACTCGGCGAGCAGGGTGTAGAACCAGCCGCGGGTCTGGTCCTGGGCCTCGCAGATGTAATCGGCCGGGAAGCGCTCCTCGAACTCCTCTTTGCCCTCGAACGGGTAGTGAAACTGGGCGAAGGGCATCGCGCCGCTGTCGTACCAGGTGTCGATCACCGATCCGACCCGGCGCATGAGGCTGCCGCACTGCTCGCAGTCGAGGGTGACGCCATCGATGTAGGGGCGGTGGAGGTCGTCCGGCACGGTCTCCCGCGCGCGCTCGCGCAGCTCGGCGACCGAGCCGGCGCAGAAGCGGCCGTCGCAGTCCTCGCCGCTGCACTCCCAGATCGGCAGCGGCGTCCCCCAGTAGCGGTCGCGGGAGAGCGCCCAGTCGACGTTGTTCTCCAGCCATTTGCCGAACCGCCCGTCCTTGATGTGCTCGGGATGCCAGCCGATCTCCTCGTTGTTGGCCAGCAGCTGCTCGCGGGCCTGGGAGGTGGCGATGTACCAGCTCGACTTCGCGTAGTAGAGGAGCGGCGTGCCGCAGCGCCAGCAGTGCGGGTAGGCGTGCTCGTAGACCTGCTCGCGGAAGAGCAGGCCGCGCTGGTCGAGGTCGGCGATCAGGGCGGCGGTGACCTCGGGGTCCTTGACGAACTTGCCCTCGAAGCCGGTGACCTGGGAGGTGAATTTGCCGTCGAGGCCGACCGGGTTGTAGAGAGTGTGGTGTTTGGTCGGATCGAAGAGCTCGTTTTCAGCGGCAACCTTGTAGTCGTCCTCACCGAAGGCGGGAGCGATGTGGACCAAGCCCGTTCCATCTTCGGTGGTGACGAAATCGGCGGTGATCACCGAGGCCATGCCGCCGAGCTGATCGGCTAGGCGAAAGATCGGCGCTTCATAGAGGGCGCCGGCGATGTCCTTCCCAAGCATCCTGTGGAGCACCTCAGCGTCTTCGCCGAGCACCTTGTCAACCAACGATTCGGCGATTACGAAAGTCTCATCTCCAACCCTCGCCCGTACGTAATCGACCTCGGGTCCGACGGCCACCGTGTAGTTGCCCGGCAGGGTCCAGGGCGTCGTCGTCCAGACCAAGAGCTTGTCCCCCAGCCGCACCTGGGGTCGCTGCTTATCGCTGAATCCGGTCACCTCAAGCTTGATGAAGACACTGGTGTCCTTGACGTCCTCGTATCCCTGCGCGACCTCGTGCGATGACAGCGCGGTCCCGCAGCGCGGGCAGTACGGCACGACCTTGTGGCCCTCGTAGAGGCGGTCTTTGTCCCAGAGCTGCTTCAGCGACCACCAGACCGACTCGATGTAGTCGTCCTCGAGGGTGACGTAGGGGTCGTCGAGGTCGATCCAGAAGCCGATCCGCTCGGTCAGCTTGTTCCAGTCCTCGACGTACTCGAAGACCGACTCGCGGCAGCGCTGGTTGAACTCGGCGATCCCGAACTCCTCGATCTCCTGCTTGGAGGAGATGCCGAGCTGCTTTTCGACCTCGAGCTCGACCGGCAGGCCGTGGCAGTCCCAGCCCGCCTTGCGCGGGACCCGGAATCCGCACATCGTCTTGTAGCGCGGGTAGACGTCCTTGAAGACGCGGGCGAGGACATGGTGGGAGCCGGGGCGGCCGTTGGCCGTCGGCGGGCCCTCGTAGAAGCTCCAGACCGGGGCGCCCTCGCGCTGGGCCAGCGAGCGCTCGAAGACGCCTTCGGAGCGCCAGCGCGCGAGCACGCGCTCCTCCAGCTCGGGGAACGACTGCTTGGGATCTACGGGCTCGAAACCGGGCATGAGGGCTGACGATTCTATGAGCCGCTCACGAAACGGTGACTTAAATCAGTTTTGTGAGCAGATCCCTCTGCTCACCAGACGAGGACGAACTCGCCCGGGTCCTGCGGATTGGCGTAGACCGGCAGGACCAGTCCCGGCTCCATCCGCGAGGCGGCGAAGACGGGCATGATCTCCCGCCGCTTCACCTCGCTGGCGCCGTGCCCCGGCACCTGGAGCTCGAGCCGCAGGCTCATCAGCGGCATCTCGTTGACTTCGGCGCTGCTGCTGGCGTGCAGGACGGTGGCGGTGCCGCGCAGCCCCTGGCGGAAGATCCAGTCGTTGCGGGCCGCCTTGCGCTCCTGGCGTTTCGCGTACCAGAGCAGTCCACCGGCGACGAGGACCCAGATCACCCCGATCGAGGCGAGGATCCCGGCGACCTCTCCGGGCGCTCCGGCGAGGATCGGGACGATCGCGAACGCCGCCCCGGCGAGGCCGAAGAAGGCGATCAAGCCGATGCCGACCTTGTTGAGCTGCATCTACTCCTCGCACTCCTCGCGGACGCGGGTGGCGACGTGGGCGGTCGCCTCGCAGAGGGCGGCGAGGCCGTCGGCGCCGGGATCGTCGGCCTCGACGCTGCCGAGCAGGGCGCCGTAGGCGAGCTCGAAGGAGAAGTCGGCCGGCGGCTTGGTCCCCAGCCAGTCGACGAAGCCCGGCGAGAACAGCTGCCGCAGCCAGTTGGGGTCCTGGTAGGGGCTGGTGGCGATCTCGTAGCGCTCGTTCAGCGCCGTGCTCTCGGTCCAGAGCTTCGAGTGGCGCGCGCCGAAGCCATAGAACTCGTCGTCGCGGGTGCTGCGGCCGCGGCGGACGCAGAAGACGCGCGGTGCGAAGGCGGTCGCGGCCGGGACCTGGGCGAGGGCGACGTGGAAGCGGAAGGTCTTGTTGCGGGTGTAGGCGAGCTGGCCGACGACGCCCTCGACCCCCTCGCCGAGCGCGCCGCGGAGCGCCGGCTGCAGCGGCACGCCCTTGCCCTCGACCAGGAGCGGCGTCAGCTGGCCGGGGCTGAAGCTGGGCAGCTGCTCGAGACCGCGAGCGGTGGCGAGCTCGCCGTAGGCGGACCGGACGTCGGACACGGGGGCAGCGTATGGGCGCGCCCTGCCGTTAGGGTGGGCCGCCGATGGAGCGCTACGACCTCAACGGCAAAGTCGCGCTGGTGACCGGCGCCGCCCGAGGCATCGGCTTCGAGGCCGCGCGGCAGATGCACCTGCGCGGCGCCTCCGTCGCGGTCCTCGACCTCGACGCGACCGAGGCCCAGGAGGCGGCGGAGCGGATCGGGCCGCGGGCGATCGGCCTGGCCGGCGACGTCACCGACCAGAACGCGATGATGGGCGCCGTCGCCGAGGTGGTCGAGAAGTTCGGCGGGCTCGACGTCGCGATCGCCAACGCCGGCATCGCCCAGAAGCAGTTCGCGACCGTGCGCGGGATCTCCGGCGAGGAGTGGGAGCGGGTCTTCGAGGTCGACATGCTCGGCGTCTGGCGGACGGTGCGGGCGGCGCTGCCGCAGATCGTCGAGCGGCGCGGGCAGATGATCGTCATCTCCTCCGTCTACGCCTTCGCCAACGGCTTCGGCAACAGCCCCTACGCGGTCGCCAAGGCCGGGGTCGAGTCGCTCGGCCGGGCTCTGCGGGTCGAGCTCGCCGCGCACGGCGCCAGCGCCAGCGTCGCCTACTTCGGCTGGGTCGACACCAAACTCGTCCAGGACGCCTTCGCCCAGGAGACCTCCTCGCGGGTGCGCGAACTGAGCCCCGAGTGGCTTCTAAAACGGATCACGCCCGAAGAGGCCGGCGCCGGGCTGGTGCGCGGCATCGAGGATCGGGCGCCGCGGATCTTCGTCCCGAAATGGTGGCGCTACGTCTCCGCCCTGCGCGGAATCCTCAACCCGCTGCTCGACAAGCGGATGGAGTCAGAACCGAAATACGCCGAGCTGGTGCGGGACATCGACGCGGCGAGCGTCGACGCGGTCAAGTAGCGGGCGGACGGCTGAAGGACCGAGCGGTTGGGCCCGAACTTCCCCAACCTCTATCTCGGCTGGGTAGAGGTTGGGGAAGTTCGGGTGAGGCGCTCTAGGAGGGACAGCACCGATTCGTAGGGTTGGCCGGTGGCGCGGGTCATCGCGATCTCGCAGGTGCGGTTGCTGGAGAGGTAGGCGTCGAACGAGCGGCCGGCGAGCTCTTCGGCTTGGGGGCGCGTAGCCGAGGCGGTGAGCTCGGGGTGGGAGATGCCGCGGTCGCCGGCGAAGGCGCAGCAGGTGGCCGAGGGGGCGATGAAGACATCGTCGGCGAGGGCGTCGGCGAGCGCGCGGAGCGGATGGGCCAGCGCAAGCCGGCGAGTGGCGCAGGTGGGATGAACGGTCGCGGACGAGACCTTCTCCTCGATCTCGAGGTTCGGGAGCAAACGAAGCGCCCACGCAACCGAATCGACGATCTCGATCTTCCCCAGCCGCTCCGAGTTCTCCGCCGAGAGCACACCATCGCCAACCTCAGCAATCGCCCCCGTGCAAGAAGCAGCATCGATAACAACCGGCAACGCCCCCTCCCCGCTCCACTCCCAGAGCCTGTCAACCATCTCATTCGCCTTATGCGAATGAGCAGCAGCAAACCCTTTAGAGCTCCAAGGCAACCCACAACAGCTCCCCGCCACGTCCTCCGGAACCGCCACTGGCATCCCAGCCCGAACCGAAACCGTCACGAGAGCATCAACCACCGAGCGAGACCGCAAAAAGGCACCTTCAGGGGGCTTTTTTGCGGTCTCGGCGGACGAGCCGAAGATTCGGTTCGTGCAGCTGGGGACGTACACCGCAGCGGCCCCATCTGGAGGGGCGGGTGACCCTCTCAGGACACTCAACATCGAGCCATTGGCGAGATGT
>DATAMR010000017.1:0-20309 GCA_036260485.1 Solirubrobacterales bacterium
CGGCCTCTTCCCCCACCGCACGATCAGCGAGAACATCGGCGCCGTCCCCCAGCTGCTGGGCTGGAAGAAGGACCGCATCCGCGAGCGCAGCGCCGAGCTGCTGGAGCTGATCGGGCTCGACCCCGAGCTCGGTGAGCGCTACCCGGCGCAGCTCTCCGGCGGCCAACAGCAACGGGTCGGGGTCGCGCGGGCGCTCGCCGCCGACCCCCTGGTGATGCTGATGGACGAGCCCTTCGGGGCGATCGACCCGATCAACCGCGAGCGCCTGCAGAACGAGTTCCTCCGCCTGCAGGCGGAGATCCGCAAGACCGTCCTCTTTGTCACCCACGACATCGACGAGGCGATCAAGATGGGCGACCGGATCGCGATCATGCGCGAGGGCGGCCGGGTCGAGCAGTACGCGACCCCGGCGGAGCTGCTGATGGCGCCGGCCAACGAGTTCGTCGAGGACTTCGTCGGGGCGGACCGAGCGCTGAAGCGGCTGGCGCTGATGCGGGTCCGCGACATCGACCTCTGGGAGGCGCCGCTGGCCCACGTCGGCCAGGCGAGCGGCGAGGTGCGGGCGAAGCTCGACTCGCCCGACGTCGAGGTGCCCTACCCGCTGCTGGTCGACGGCGAGCGCCGCCCGCTCGGTTGGCTCAGCGAGCGCGACCTCCTCGCCGACACGGTGCCGAACCGGCCCGACTCGCCACTCGGCCCGGTGCTCGAGCTCGACGACGTGATGCGCGACGCCCTCGCCGACCTCCTCCAGCACGAGACCCAGTACGCGCCGGTGGTCGACCACGCGGGCCGGATCGCCGGCGTCCTCTCGGTCGAGATCATCTCCGAGTTCCTCGCCTCGCCGAAGGCAAAGAGCGACGAGCAGCCGGCGGTGGAGCGACCGCATGGTTAACCCGGTGGTAGTCGCCGCGGCGGGTCAGGTCGGCGAAGACTTCTTCAAAGAACGCGACGTCGGTGACCTCTGCCAGGCGCAGACCCAACACGTCTTCTGCTTCGACTGGGCGCGGGAAAACATCGACCGCTTCGAGACCCCCACGGTCCAGCACCTGCAGATCGTCATCCCCGCCCTCGTCATCGGTTTCGTCGTCGCCTTCGCGCTGGCGCTGCTCGCCCACCGGGTCCGTTGGCTGCAGCCGCCGCTGCTCGCCGCCACCGGCATCCTCTACACGATCCCCAGCATCGCCTTCTTCTTCCTCCTCCTGCCCGTGACGGGACTGGGCCGGGACACGGCGATCATCGTCCTCAGCGCCTACACCCTGCAGATCATCTTCCGCAACACGATTCTCGGCCTGAACAACGTCCCGGCCTCGGTCAAGGACGCGGCCCGCGGCATGGGCCTGACCCCCCGCCAGATCCTCTGGAAGGTGGAGCTGCCGCTGGCGATCCCCGAGATCATCGCCGGCCTGCGGGTGGCGGTCGTCAGCACGATCGCGATTGCAACCCTCGCCGTCCTGATCAGCGCCGGCGGGCTGGGAACGCAGATGTACGGGGCGAACCTCACCTTCCCGACGAGCATCATCATCGCCGCGGCGATCGTGGTCCTGATGGCGCTCGCCTTCGACACGATCCTGCTCCTCGTGCAGCGGTTCACCACCCCGTGGCGGAGGGCGGCCCAGGCATGACGTCCTCGCTGCCCCTCGGTTCGTTCGTCGGCGCGTTCGAATTCATCTTCACCCCGCAGGAATCGAACGTCACCGGCGGCAAGAAGGTGGGTGGCTTCGACAAGGTGCTCGAACTGATGCTGAAGCAGCTGGAGGTGACCGTTCTCGCTTTGGCGATCGCTCTCGTCATCGCCCTGCCGCTCGGCCTCTATCTCGGGCACAGGGGCAAAGGCGAACAGCTCGCCGTCGGCCTCGGCAACGCCGGCCGCGCGATTCCCGAGCTCGCGGTGATCGCCCTGGTCGCGGTCTTGATCGGCGTCGGCCTGGCCAACGTCGCGCCCGTCCTGGCGATCCTCGGGATTCCACCGATCCTGACCAACTCCTACGTCGGCGTTCAGCAGGTCGACCGCGCCACCGTCGACGCCGCCCGCGGCATCGGGATGAGTGAGCCGGCGATCATCCGCAAGGTCGAGTTGCCGATCGCGATTCCGACGGTGATGGGCGGAATCCGCAGCGCCGCGATCGCGATCCTCGCGACCGCCACCATCGCTCCCCTGGCCGGTGTTGAAACGCTCGGCGACTTCATCATCAACCGCAACGTCTACGGCGAAAACGGACTGCTCGCCGGAGCGATCCTGGTCGCCCTCCTCGCTCTCGCGATCGAGGGCCTGCTCGCCCTCCTCCAGCGCCGGCTTACTTCCGACGGGCTGAAGGTAAAGACTGCGTGAAACGTGACTCATCCACCCACCCCAATTAGGAGGCAATCAGTGAGGACCGACCAGACGAGAATGCGGGTGCTGCTTGCGGCACTGGCGGCGCTCGCGCTGACCCTGGCGCTCGCCGCCTGCGGCAGCAGCGGCGACAGCACCACTTCCGGGTCCACCGAAGGTGGCGAAACCGGGGCGATCCAGTCCAACCCCGACAACGGCAAGGTCAACCTGACGATCGGCTCGAAGAACTTCCCCGAACAGGAAATCCTCGGCGAAATCTACGCCCAGGCCCTGGCCGCGGCCGGTTACAAGGTGAAGACCGCCCTCAACCTCGGCTCCGAAACCGTCGCCCTCAAAGCGGTGAAGACCGGGCAGATCTCCGGCTACCCGGAGTACGCCAGCACGGCCCTCACCTCGTTCTTCGGCCTCGAACCCGAAGAAGTCCCCGCCGACGCCACCGAAGCGTGGGAAAAGGCGAACGAAGAATTCGAAGCCGAAGGCCTGCAGGCGTTCGAACCGACTCCGTTCGCCAGCGCCAACGCGGTCGGCACGACCACCGAGACGGCCGAAAAATACGGCCTGAAGACGGTCTCCGACCTCGAAGGGGTTTCGGAAAAACTCTCCCTCTACGGCTCCCCCGAGTGCCGCCAGCGGATCGACTGCCTGGCCGGGCTGGAAAGCCTCTACGGGCTGAAGTTCAAGTCGTTCACGCCCGTCGACATCGGCCTCCGATACACGGTGTTGGAAAAGGGTCAGGCGGATCTCTCGATCCTCTTCACCACCGACCCGCAGCTCTCGGCCGAGAGCGACAAGTTCGTCATCCTCGAAGACGACAAGAAGGTCTTCCCGGCTGGCAACGTGATCTTCGTGACCGAGAAGAAGGTTGCCGAAGAAGCTGGGCCGGACTTCGAAAAGACGATCCTGCAGGTTCAGGAAGGGCTCGACCTGGAAGTGGTTCAGGAGCTTGATGCTCGGGTGGAACTTGAAAAGGAGACGCCCAAGCAGGCCGCTGCGGCGTACCTCGAATCGGCTGGTTACATCGGCTAGTTGGTTGATGTGAGGGGACCGGCGGGGGTGCCTGGGAGCACCTCCGCCGGCTGTATCGCCTATTCGCTGACGCCTCGGGCCGCTCCGGGCCGGCTCCATGCTGAGTACCCAGGCACCCCCGCCGGTCCCCTCCTACGCAGCGATGTGTTCTGCGGTTGAGGGTTCGGTGCGGCCTTTGATGTGCGAAAAGCTGATGTGGGCGGCCCAGGCGGCGGTGAGGCCCGAGACGCCTGCGAGGAGGAGTGCTACTCGGGGGTCGTAGTTTTGGGCTAGCCAGCCGGTTAGGGGGGCTCCTATGGGGGTTGAGCCTAGGAAGACCACGGAGTAGAGGGCCATTACTCGGCCTCTCATATCTGGGGTGACCGCTAGTTGGAGGGTCGAGTTGATGGTTGCTGCGAAGGTGACGGCTGCTGCTCCCAGGACGGCGAGCATCACTATCTCCAGGGCCAGGCTTGGCATTGCTGCCGCCAGGAGGGCTGAGACTCCGAAGGCGAGTGCGCCGCCGGCGATCAGGCGGGGGCCGGTGCGGCCTCGGTGGCCGTTTACCAGGGCACCGGCGATCGAGCCGACTGCCATTGCCGAGACCAGGGCGGCGTAAGTCATCGCGCCGGACTGGAAGCTGAATTTGGCGAGCAGCGGCAGCACCACCTGGAAGTTGAAGCCGAGCGTGCCGACCAGGCCCATCAGGGCGAGCGGGACCATCAGCTCCGGCGTGCGGCGGACGTAGCGGAGGCCGGCGCGGATCGCCCCCGGCGTGCGCTCGGCGACCGGCGACGAGTGCAGGCGGCCGGCGTCCATCCCCCGCAGCGCCAGGATCATCGCCACGAAGGTGAGGCCGTTGAGGGCGAAGACGGGGGCGACGCCGACGGTGGCGATCAGCACCCCGGCGATCGCCGGGCCGACAATCCGCGCCGCCTGGACGATGACGCTGTTGAGGCTGACCGCGTTGACCACCCGGTCCGGCCCGACCATCTCGTAGACGAAGCTCTGCCGGGTCGGGTTGTCGACGGCGTTCAGCGAGCCGAAGGCGAAGACCGCGAGGTAGACCATCCACGGCGTCACGACGCCGGTGGCGGTGACCGCGAAGAGGCCGGCCGCCGGGATCATCATCAGCGCCTGCGTGGTCATCAGCAGCCGCCGCTTCGGGATGCGGTCGGCGAGCAGGCCGCCCCAGGCGCCGATCAGCAGCATCGGCAGGAACTGCAGCGCAGTGGCGAGGCCGACGGCGACGCCGCTGTCGGTCAGGGTGAGGATCACCCAGACAGCGGCCACGGTCTGCATCCAGGTCCCCGAGAGGGAGATCAGCTGGCCGGCGAAGTAGCGGCGGTAGTTGCGGACCTCCAGCGAGTTGAACGAGTGGCGGAGGGCGGCACTCACCCTCGGTCGCCCTCCCGCATCCGCTCGAGGATCTCGGCCGCCCGCTCGAGCGTCTCCACTTCCTCGTCGGTCAGGTCGCGCATGCGGCGTGCCAGGTAGGCGTTCTTGCGCCCGCGCAGCCGCCGCAGCCGCTCGCGGCCGGCGCCGTTGACGCTGATCAGGGCGCTGCGCCCGTCCTGCGGGTCGCGGGCGCGGTCGATCAGCCCCTCCCGCGCCAGGCACTCGAGCGTGCGGGTGATCGTCGGTCGCTTGACCCGCTCGATCTCGGCGATCTCGCTCGGGGTCAGCGGTCCGTGGCGCTCGATCGTCGCCAGCGCCGCGACCGAGGTCGGGGTCAGGCCGCTGGTCTCCGCCGCCGCCTCCTGCCGCAGCCGGCGGGCGGTGCGGACGATCGCGATGCGCAGGTGCGCGGCGCGCTCTGAGAGGGGGATGTCCTTGGCCTGCTTCTGCATTGATTAGCTCTGATAATTAGTCTAGCAAACTACTTCTCCTCTCCTTCCCGTTTGCGTTCGGCGGCGACCATCTCGATCGCCTCCAGCATCTTCTCGTGGTAGGCGACGCCGGCTTGGAGCGTGCGGACCGAGCGGCCGAAGCCCTCGCCGACGCGGGCCAGCTGGAGGTAGGCGCGCAGCTCCCCCAGCTTTTCCCGGTGCCAGCCGACGCGCGCGTCATGCAGGCCGTCGGGGTCCGCGCCCGCGAACACTTTGAGGATCGCTTCGTCGCGCAGCTGCGGCGGCGCGGCGGTCGGATCTCCCGCCCAGTCGGCCAGGGCTTCGCGGCCGAGGTCGGTGAGCGAGTAGACGCGGCGGCGGCGTCCCCCCTCCTCCTGGCGGGCGGAGAGGTAGCCGGCGGCGGTGAGGCGGACCGGCTCCTCGTAGGCGGTGGTGTGGGGAACCGGCCAGAAGTTCTGGATCGAGCTCTCCATCGCCTGCTTGATCGCGTAGGAGGTCATCTCGCCGAACTCGTCGAGCATCGCGAGGAGCGCGTAGGAGGTGCCGGTGAGCTTGATCGACTTGCTTTCCATGATTCGAAGCGTATAGTACGGATCGAACGGTAAAGCGATCGCGGGAGGCCCCAGATGCCCGGCACCGATTCCCCGTCCCCCATCATCGGCAAGCGACCGGCGTATGACGCGGTCGTCGTCGGCGCCAGCCTCGCGGGCTGCGCCGCCGCGATCCGGCTCGGCCGCGCCGGCCTGCGCGTCGCGGTCGTCGAGAAGCAGCCCGACCCAAAGGCCTACAAGCGCACCTGCTCGCACTTCATCCAGGCCTCCGGCGTGCCGGCGATCGAACGCCTGGGGCTGCTCGGGCCGATCGAAGCGGCGGGCGGCCAGCGACCGCGGGTGCACGCCTGGACCAGGTGGGGCTGGGTCGAGGCCCCGCCCGAGCAGGCATCGCGCGGGATCAACCTGCGCCGCGAGGTGCTCGACCCCATGGTCCGCTCCACCGCCGCCGCGACGCCGGGGGTCGAGCTGATGCTCGGCTGGAGCGCCGAGCGTCTGCTGCGCCAGGAAGGGGCATTCGCCGGCGTCGCCGCCCGCAACCCCGGCGGCGAGGAGCGCGAGCTGCGGGCCCGGCTGACGATCGGCGCCGACGGCCGCGACTCGCGCATCGCCGAGCTCAGCGGGGTCCCGGTCAAGACCTCCCCGAACGCCCGGTTCGCCTACGGCGCCTACTTCGAAGGGGCTGCGCCGGTGCACGCCCCCGACGCGACCGCCTGGTTCCTCGACCCGCAGTGGGCGGCGGCCTTCCCCACCGACGAGAACCTCACCTTCTACGCGGCGATGCCGACCAAGGATCGCCTCCCCGAGTTCAAGCAGGACCCCGAGGGCGCCCTGGTCAAGTTCCTCGCCGACGTCCCCGAGGCGCCGCCGATCCGCGCGGGCCGCAGGGTCGGGCCGGTGCTGGGGAAGGTCGACATGACCAACCGGATGCGGCGCCCGACCGCGCCCGGCCTGGCGCTGATCGGCGACGCGGCGCTGGCCGCCGACCCGCTGTTCGGGGTCGGCTGCGGCTGGGCCTTCCAGTCGGCGGAGTGGATGTGCGACGCGACCCTCCCGGCGCTCGAAGGTTCCGAGGCGCTGGAGAAGGGTCTCGGCCGCTACCGCCGCCGCCACGCGAAGGAGCTTCGCGGGCACACCTTCTTCATGCACGATTATTCGAAGGGGCGCCGCTTCCGCCCGGGGGAACGGATGATGTTCGCCGCCGCCGCCCGCGATGCCAGGTCGGCGGCGATCCTGGACTCATACGCGACGCGCCAGATCGGCCCGGCAAAGATGTTCCCCCGAGTGGTGCCGAGGGCGATCGCCGTCAACGCCCGCCACGCCCTGGCCCGATGAGCGCCGCGGTCGAACGCTCCAGCCTGCTCGCCGGCGGCACCCGCACCCGCCTCGTGCAGGCGGGTCCGGCCGACGCCTCCGAGGCGGTCGTCTTCGTCCACGGCAACCCCGGCTCGGCTGACGACTGGGTGCGGCTGGTCGGCGCCGCGGGCGCCGCGGGGCGCCGGGCGGTGGCCTTCGACCTGCCCGACTTCGGCGAGACGATCGCCCCCGACAGCTTCGAGCACACCCCCTTCGGCTACGCGGAGTTCGTCGCCGAAGCGCTCGGGGAGCTGGGGATCGAGCGGGCCCAGCTGGTCCTGCACGACTTCGGCGGCCCGATCGGCCTGGTCTGGGCGATGGGGCATCCCGACGCCCTCGCCGGCATCGTCCTGATCGACACCGGCGTCCTTCCCGGCTACACCTGGCACGCCCTGGCGCGGATCTGGCGGACGCCGGTCCTCGGCGAGATCTTCCAGGCGATCACCAACCGCAGCGGCTACCGCTTCGCGCTCAACCGCAACGAGCCGCGCGGCCTGCCGCCGGAGTTCGTCGACGCGATGTACGACCACTACGACCGGCGCACCCGGCGGGCGGTGCTGAAGCTATACCGGGCGACGCCGGACCCCGGCGGCATGTCCGAAAACCTGATCGGGCTGCTCGCCCCACGCGACGTCCCGGCACTGGTCGTCTGGGGGGAACACGACGCCTACCTGCCCTCCTCCTACGCGGCGGAGCAGCGCCAGGCCTTCCCCTCCGCCGACGTCCACGTGCTGCCGGCCAGCGGCCACTGGCCCTTCGCCGACGCACCGGAGACGGTCGAGCGCCTGCTCGTCGAATTCCTCGCCCGGGACGCGGCGCGGGCGGCCGGGGCGAGTTAGCCGGAGATCCCTAGGCCGCGAAGCGCGCTTCGGAGCGGGCCTTGGCCTTGGCGGCCTCGACCTCGCGGTCCTTCGGCGGCGCGGTGGTGACAAGACGGTCGAGCAGCTGGCGGGTGACGTCAGCCACCGCCTCGACCGCCTCGTCGAAGGCCTCGGAGTTGGCCTGCGACGGCTTGGTCGAGCCGCTGATCTTGCGCACGTACTGCAGCGCCGAGGCCTGAATCTCCTCGTCGGTCGCGGGTGGATCGAAGTTGTGGAGGGTCCTGATGTTTCTGCACATGGACCCGATCTTAGGACCTCGAGGTGAGCACGTTTCGAGAAGAGGCGGTGGCGGGAATGTGGAAACCTCGTCGCCCCATGGAGAACCCCGAATGACCGACGCCGCCGACGCCCGCGACAAGCGCTGGATCGCGCTGATCCTGCTCTGCTCGGCCCAGTTCGTGGTCGTGCTCGACGCATCGATCGTCAACGTCGCCCTGCCGACGATCGGCGACGCGCTCGACTTCAGCGAGAGCGGCTTGCCCTGGGTCGTCAACGCCTACGTCCTCACCTTCGGCGGCTTCCTTCTGCTCGGGGGGCGGCTGGCGGACCTGCTCGGCCGCCGCCGCGTCTTCATGTTCGGGCTGGTCCTCTTCGCGCTCGCCTCGCTGGCGGGCGGGCTGGCGAGCACCTCCGGGCAGCTGATCGCCGCCCGCGCCGTGCAGGGCCTCGGCGCCGCGATCCTCTCCCCCGCCGCCCTCTCGATCGTCGCCACCACCTTCCGTGACGGCGCCGAGCGCAACAAAGCGCTGGGTATCTGGGGCGCGGTCGCGGGCTCCGGCGGCGCCGCCGGCGTGCTGCTCGGCGGCGTCCTGACCGAATACCTCGGCTGGGAGTGGGTGCTGTGGGTCAACGTCCCGATCGGGATCGCCGCGGCGGCGCTGAGCCCGAGGCTGATCGCCGAATCCCGCGCCGAGCAGGAGGTGCGGACCTTCGACGTCGCCGGCGCGACGACGATCACCCTCGGCCTCTCGGCCCTGGTCTTCGCCCTGCTCGACGCCGAAGACGCCGGCTGGGGGTCGGCGCAGACGATCGGCGTCCTCGCCGCCGCCGGGATCCTGCTGATCGCCTTCGTCGCGATCGAGCGCCGCTCGCGCGCGCCGCTGGTCCCCTTCTCGATCTTCCGGTTGCGGACGCTGACCGGCGCCAACGTGGTCGGGATCCTGGTTGGCGCCTCGCTCTTCTCGATGTTCTTCTTCATCTCCCTCTACATGCAGCAGGTGCTCGGCTTCAGCGCGATCGAGGCCGGTCTCTCCTACCTGCCGCTGGCGGTTGCGATCATGCTCTCGGCCGGGGTCGCCTCCGGCCTGGTGACCAAAGTCGGCTTCAAGCCGATCCTCGCCGCCGGCATGGGCTTCATCGCCATCGGGCTCCTCTGGTTCAGCCAGATCAGCCCCGACGGCACCTTCCTCGCCGACATCCTCGGCCCCTCCCTCTTCGCCGCCGTCGGCCTCGGCTTCGCCTTCGTCCCGGTCACGATCGCCGCCGTCTCCGGGGTCGAGGACCGCGAGCAGGGCCTGGCCAGCGGCCTCATCAACACCTCCCAGCAGGTCGGCGGCGCCCTCGGCCTCGCCATCCTCGCGGCGATCGCCAACTCCGAGATCGGCACCTCCCAGGACCCCACGGTCCTCACCGACGGCTTCTCCTCCGCCTTCCTGGTCGGCGCCGGCTTCGCCGTCCTCGGCCTGATCGCAACGCTGGTCCTGATCCGCACGTCTGACAGCAAGGCGCACGTCGAGCTGGGCGCGGAACCGGCGACCGAAACGAGTTCTTAAGCACCGAATTCAAAACAAATGACACGGAAGTGTCATTTGTTTTGAATCAATTCAGTAACACCTCTTGAAGTGGTGAAAATCGCCCCTAAGATCGGCCGCCGGAGGGTTGAAGGAGACAGGTGCACTCCAGCTAGCTGACACCTAGCTGCCCGGTTCAACCACCGGGTCCGGTTCGAGTCCGGTGCCCTCCGCAGGCATAGACCGTCGCGAACGGGTCGAGATGGAGCACGGCCACCGTGCTACCTTGAGGGAACAGGTGTCAGCTGGCTGCGGGGTGGTTCCCCGCTTCACTCAGACTCGACCCGCCTCGCGGCGGGTCTTGTCGTTTCTGGGGACGGAACCGAACTAGAGGCACCGGGCCGCTCGTGTCGAAGTGGACGCGGTGGACTCCCAAGCCGCGCTGACGCTCACCCACTACGAGCCGGGCATGGATGCCCGCAGCACGCGGGTCGCCGAACGGCTGAAGACGCCGATGCTGATCGCGGCGGCGTTGACGCTGCCGACCGTGGCGATTACCGAGTCCGAGCCCGGTGGCCTCCTCCAGGACATCGCCGTCGTCCTCAACTGGGTCACCTGGACCGCCTTCCTGATCGAGTTCGTGGTCATGCTCTCGGTCGTCCCGGACCGCCGCAAGTGGCTCCGCCACCACCCGCTCGACTTCGTCATCGTCTTCTTCACGCCGCCGGTCCTGCCCGCCGGCCTGCAGAGCCTGCGGGTCCTGCGGCTGCTGCGCCTGTTGCGGCTGCTGCGCCTGGCCCAGCTCTCGCGCGAGGTCTTCTCGCTGGAGGGCGTCCGCTACGCCGCCCTCCTGGCGCTGCTCTCGGTGGTTGGCGGCGCCGCGCTCTTCGACGCCTTCGAGCAACGGCAGGACCTCGACTTCTGGGACGACATCTACTGGGCGATCACGACGATGACCACCCTCGGGTCGAACATCGAGCCCAGCACCACCGGCGGTGAGATCGTCTCCGTCTTCGTCCTCCTGGTCGGGATCGGCTTCGTCGCCCTGCTCACCGGCTCCTTCGCCCAGCGCTTCCTGGCGCCCGAAATCGCCGGGATCGAGGAAGAGCTGGAGGAGGAGAGCCTCAGCGCCGAGGCGCTGGCGTTGCGCGAACTGAAGAGCGTTCAGGAGCAGCTGCAGGCGCTCGAGATCGCGATCGAGCAGATGGCGAAGCGCTAGTCGCCCTTCGCCTGCTCCTCGGCGATCTTCCCCTCCAGCTCCTTCATCACGTCGGGATCGCGCAGGGTGGTGACGTCGCCCAGGGCGCGGCCCTCGGCGATGTCGCGCAGCAGCCGGCGCATGATCTTTCCGGAGCGGGTCTTCGGCAGGTCGTCGGCCCAGACGATCCGCTTCGGGCGGGCGAATTTGCCGATCCGCTCGGCGACGGTGGCGCGGATGCCCTCGACCAGCTCCTCGCTTTCGGCCTTCTCGCCGCGGACGGTGACGAAAGCGCAGATCGCCTGGCCGGTCTGCTCGTCGGATTCGCCGATCACCGCCGCCTCGGCGACGTCGGGGTGGGCGACGATCGCCGACTCGACCTCGGCGGTCGAGAGCCGGTGGCCGGAGACGTTGACGACGTCGTCGATCCGGCCGATCACCCAGAAGTAGCCGTCGGAGTCGCGGCGGGCGGCGTCGCCGACCAGGTAGCGCTCGGTGCCGAAGCGGGAGAAGTAGGTCTCGACGAAGCGCTCGTCCTCTTTGTAGAGGCCGCGCAGCATCGAGGGCCAGGGGCGCTCGAGGACCAGCAGGCCCTGCCCTTCGCCGATCGGCTCGCCCTCCGACTCGTCGACGACCTGGGCCTCCACTCCCGGGAACGGCGTCGTCGCCGAGCCCGGCTTGGTCGCGGTGATCCCCGGCAGCGGCGAGATCATGATCGCGCCGGTCTCCGTCTGCCACCAGGTGTCGACGACCGGGCAGCGGCCGCCGCCGATCACCTCGTGGTACCAGAGCCATGCCTTGGGGTTGATCGGCTCGCCGACCGAGCCGAGCAGGCGCAGCGAGGAGAGGTCGTGCTCGGCCGGGATCTCCGCTCCCCACTTGATGAAGGTTCGGATCGCCGTCGGCGCCGCGTAGAGGATCGTCGCCTCGTAGCGCTCGACCAGCTCCCACCAGATCCCCTTGTGCGGGTAGTCGGGCGCCCCCTCCCACATCACCGAGGTCGCGCCGTTGGCGAGCGGCCCGTAGACGATGTAGGAGTGGCCGGTGACCCAGCCGACGTCGGCGGCGCACCAGTAGACGTCGCTCTCGGGCTTCAGGTCGAAGACGTAGCGGTGGGTGGCGGTGACCCCGGTCATGTAGCCGCCGGTGGTGTGCAGGATCCCCTTCGGCTTCGCGGTCGAGCCCGAGGTGTAGAGGATGTAGAGCGGGTGCTCGGCCTCCATCGGCTCGGCCGGGCACTCGGGGTCGGCCGCCGCCATCGCCTCGTCGTAGAAGACGTCGCGGCCTTCGGTCATCGGGCACTCGATCCCGGTGTGGCGGACGACGACGATCTTCTCCAGCGCGTGGTGGTTGGCCATGTGCTCGTCGACCGCCGGCTTGATCGGCGCCGTCTTGCCCTTGCGGCGGGCGCCGTCGACGGTGATCAGCGCCTTGGCCTGGGAGAAGTCCATCCGCTCGGCGACCGACTCGGCGCTGAAGCCGCCGAAGACGACGTTGTGCGGGGCGCCGATCCGGGCGCAGGCGAGCATCGCGACGACGACCTCGGGGATCATCGGCAGGTAGATCCCGACCACGTCGCCCTTGCGTACACCGAGGTCCTTCAGCGCGTTGGCGAAGCGCTGGACGTCGCGGTGCAGATCGGCGTAGGTGACGTCGCGCTCCTCCCCCTCCTCGCCGCGCCAGTGGTAAGCGACGCGGTCGCCGATGCCGGCCTCGACGTGGCGGTCGAGGCAGTTGTAGCTGGCGTTCAGCCGCCCGTCGGCGAACCACTTGTAGAAGGGCGGGTTGGAATCGTCGAGCCCCTCGCTCGGCTCGACGTCCCAGTCGAGCAGCTCCTTCGCCTGCGCCGTCCACCACGCCTCGGGGTCGGCTGCGGCTTCCTCGTAGACCTGCGGATCGGTCCAAAGCGCGTTCGCCCGAAACTCCGCGGGCGGATCGAACTTCTCGACCCCGAGAAGCTCCTCCAAATCCTGCTCAAGACTCATTTTTCAAACCTACCCTAGAGCGTGCCTGACCAAGCAGTTCAAGGAACTCGCGCTAGCGCGCTCACACCCCCGCCTTCGGCGGGGGGTCGGGAAGTGTGCTCTGCACACGACCGACCGAGGACGCCGAAATGCGCCGCGTCAGGCGCGCTCTAGTACCCGGCTGGGTGTCTGGCTATGAAACCTTCCGGCGAGTCCACCCAGGGGTCGTGCCAGCGGGGGCCGGGGCCGCCGACGGTGTCGAAGGCGATGCCGGCGACGACCATCCAGGCGTGGCCGGAGTTGGCGTAGACCGTGATCCACTGGCCGGGCCCGGGTTCGCCCCAGGTCTCCAGGCCGGTCGAGTCGAGCGGGCTTTCGAGGAAGCCGCCGCCGTGCAGGGCGTAGCTGACCGCGCCGGAGCAGTCGTAGCCGGAGGATTCGAAGGAGCCGTGGCCGCCGCCCCAGATATATGGGGTGGTGGCGATCGCGTTGCCGGCGGAGATCACTTCCTGCACCGCCGCCGGGGCCGAGGCCGGGGCGCTCGCTTCGCTTTCGCTGATCACCTGCGCTTCCTGGCCGGGGTTGAGCGGCGCCGGCAGCTGGCCTTCGGTCGCGTCGCCGCCTTCGGAGGCGACCTGTTCGGAGATCGCCGAGAGGTTGTCGCTAAGCGCCGATTCGCGCGACTGCAGCGCGTCGAGGGCTTCCTGGCGGGCGGCCTGTTCGGCCTTCAGTTCGTGGAAGCGGGCCGAGGCGGCCTGGCTGGCGGCGGCGACTTCGCGCTCCTTGGTGGCGACTTCGTCGCGCGCGGTTTCGATCTTCGCCCGTTGCGCGTCGAGCTTTTCGACCGCCGAGCGAACCTCGTCGCGGAGGGTCTTGACCCGGTTGACGACCGCGTCGTCGTATTCCTGGATCTGCCGCAGATACTCGGTCTGCGCGGCCATCTCGTCCCAGTCTTCGGATTCGAGGATCGCGTTCAGCATGTCCGGCGAGCCCGACTCGTAGATCGCGACCAGCCGCTCGCTCAGCACCCCCATCGCCCGCTGCAGCTTCGCCCGCACCCGCTCGAGGTGTTCTTCTTCGGCTTCCAGGGCCGCGGTCGCCCGCTTCAGTTCGGCTTCTTTTTCGGCCAGTTCGGCCTCGACCGCTTCCTGTTCCTGGCGCAGGGCCGAGACTTCGCCCAGCTTCGCGTCGATCGCCCGGTTCTGTTCGGCGATGCTCGCGGCCAGTTCGTCGCCCTGTTCGCGCACCCCTTCGAGCTTGTCGCGCGTCTGTTCCAGCTTCTGCTGGGGATCGGCCGGGGCGGTTTCCGTCCAGGCGAGGGCCAGCGCGCAGGATGCGGCCAAAAGCAGGGCGGCGAAGACAAGGGCACGGCGCCGCACTGCGCTCGTGGAGGAGCTGAACAGCACGACGGCGCAGGCTAGCGAAGCCGCCTAAATGCTCTGGAAGTAGTCGATAACCCGCAACTTCCCTTGCAATTTGCGGGATTTGGAGGAGTCCGGGGGCCGCCGTCGACCCCCGGACCCGAAACCGTGGCTAGGCGAGCAGCTTGGCCTTCGCCTGGTCGAACTCGGCCTGGCTGAGGTCGCCTTTGGCCTTCAGCTCGGAGAGCTTGTGCAGCTCGTCGGCCGAAGAGCCGGCGTGCGCCTGCTGCTGGACGTATTCGTCGAAATGCTTTTTCGCGTCGGCCTGGGCTTTGATCGTCCGATCGCGCATGCCGCTGCCGCGGGCGATCAGGTAGATCAGCGAGGCCAGGAACGGGATCACGACGAGGAACAGGCACCACCCCGCCTTTGCCCAGCCGGACAACTCGTGGTCGCGGAAGAGATCGGTGAGGATCGTGATCAGGATCCAGATCCAGATGACGAAGAAGAACACCTCGAGCGCGATGAGGAGGAGTTCCCCAAAGCTGACGTCGGCGAGTGGGAGTGCCAAGTTGATTCCTTTCGGTGGTACTGGTGGGTCTAGTTAGTTTGGATTCTCATTGCAAAAAGCACAATTGCAACCGAGGTGGCCAGATTCAGGCTGGAGACACCTTCGCGCATCGGGATCGATACGCGCGCCTCGGCCCGCTCGAAGACCTCGCTGCTGAGCCCGTGGCGCTCGGTGCCGAAGGCGAGTATCGCCCGCTCGGGGACCACCCCGGGCGCCAGCTCCTCCCCCTCGGGGTCGATCGCCAGCAGCGGCCGGTCGCTCGCCGGCAGGCTGTCGACCCGGGCGACGGGTAGCGCGAACTGCAGCCCGGCGGCGCCGCGCACCGCGTCGGGGTGCCAGGGGTCGTTCTCGCCCGTCGCGATCAGCGCCGCCGCCCCGGCCGCGGCCGCGACCCGGATGCAGGCGCCGATGTTGCCCATGTTGCGCGGCTGCTCGAGCAGCACCGCAGGCGCTGGGGCCGGGTCGGCCAGCGCCGCGGCGAGATCGACTCGCGGCCGGCGGGCGATCGCGGCGACGCCGGTGTGCGGAACCAGCGGCACCAGGTCGGCGAGGGTCGCCTTGTCGACCGCCTCCACCCGGCCGGCGACCTGCCCGGTCAGGTCGGGCGCCAGCTCCGCCGCCATCGCCTCCAGGGCGGGCGGGTCGACCGCGACCGCCTCGACCAGCTCGGCGCCGAACCGCAGCGCATGCTTCAGCGCGTGGAAGCCCTCGACGACGGTCAGCTCGGGGTCGCGGCGAGCGGTGCGGAAGCGCACGGCGCGTTCGTGCTCTTCGCGGCCCATCCGCGAATCATTACCGGCTCGGCCGCCGGTTGGTCGCGGGATCAAGCAGCGAACTGCGCCTGCGCGAGCTGGTTGCGGCCGCTCGCCTTCGCCAGGTAGAGCGCCTCGTCGGCCCGCCGCAGCAGGTCGTCGATGCTCTCGGCGCGGTCCCAGAGGGCGAGGCCGGCCGAGCAGGTCTGCCCCATCGGTGTCGTCTGCCGCAGCCGTTCAACGATCTCCGCCGCCTGCTCGGGCTCGGTGTCGGGCAGCAGGACGAGGAACTCCTCTCCGCCGAAGCGGACCAGGGTGTCCTCGCCGCGCAGGGCGCCATCCCATTCGCGGGCACAGGCGCGCAGGACCTCGTCGCCGGCGAGGTGGCCGTGGCTGTCGTTGTAGGCCTTGAAGTGGTCGATGTCGACGATCGCCAGGCAGAGCGGCAGCTCGTTGCGGCGGGCGCGGGCCATCTCCCGCGGCAGCAGCTCCTGCAGCACCCGCCGGTTGGGCAGCCCGGTCAGCGCGTCGTGGCGGGCGAGGTCCTGGACCTCGCCCAGCAGCCGCTCGCGCTCGCCCTCGATCAGCTTCAGCTGGGTGACGTCGGTCGAGCGCGCGTAGACGAGCCCCTCGTCCTTGGCCAGGGTCGAGCTGGTGCGCAGCCAGTGCCAGCTGCCGTCCTTGGCGCGGACCCGGGTCTCGAGGCCGGCCGAGGAGCCCGTCTCGAACAGGCTCAGCGCCTCGGCGAGCGCCCGCTCGCGGTCCTCGGGGTGGGTCAGCTCGAGCAGGTTCATCCCCCGCAGCTCCTCGGCCGAGTAGCCGAGGTGGTGGGTCCAGGCGCCGTTGACCTCGCGGCAGCGGCCTTCCTCGTCCATCGTGCAGAGCATGTCGTGGGAGAGCTCGAAGAAGCGCCGGGCGCGCTTGTCGGAGCGGGCCTGGGCGTTGACGATCTCGGTGACCAGCAGCATCACCACGCCGAGCGAGATGAAGGTGAAGAGCCAGCGGGTCAGCGGCGAGTAGCCGGCGGTGCTTTCGACCAGCAGCAGGGTCGCCGCGTTGACCGCCTGCAGCCAGGCGAAATGGACGACCGCGATCCGCCGCGGGAAGAAGTAGGACGAGATCAGCGTCGCCCAGACGAAGACCGTCCCGTATTGGCCGACCGCGGCGCCGGACTCGTAGATCAGCAGCCCGGTCGCCCCGACGGAGCCGGCGATCAGCGCGTGGACGCCGAACCGCGGCAGGCGGGCGGCGAAGGCCCAGCAGAGCAGGCCGACCAGGGCCATGGCCGCGGCGATCGCGATCAGCGCGGTCTGGTTCCCGCCGCTGGGGTGCGGCAGCGCCAGAGAGAGGGCGACGAGGGCGGCGCCGGCGATCGGCAGCGCCGCGGCGGCGCGGACTTCCCAGCCGCCGAGGCCTTTTTCCGCTACCCGATTTTGAGGACGCGCCATGCCTGCGGCATCGGCAAAACAGGGTGTTTCCTTTAGCCGCGAACCACCTGGAACTGGGACATCAGTCCATGGTCCTCGTGGTCCAGCATGTGGCAGTGGACGACGAACTTCCCGGTGTAGTCGGAGAAGTGACCGGCAAGGAGAATTTTTTCGTTGGGGTAGACGAAGAACGTCTCCTTCAGGCAGTCTTCCCAGGGCGGCGGCGGCTTGCCGTTTCGCTCCAGCAGGTACCAGTCGGTGTGGTGCAGGTGCATCACGTGGGCGACGTTGGTCTTGTTGTGGATTTCCCAGGTCTCGGTCGTGTTCAGCTTCGGGAACGCCTCGACGTGGGCGGGGTTGAAGGTGCGCCCGTTGATCCGCCAGGTGGTCTTGAAGAAGCCGCCGATCGTCACCTCCCAGACCTTGTCGGGACGGCGCTTGGCCTTGCGGGTCCAGGCGGGCAGCGGTCGCAGATGGCGGGGCACCCGGCTGGAGTCGGGCACGCGCTCGCTGCCGACGCGGAACTGCATCAGGGCGCCGCCGTAGGTATTGGCGCCGTCGGGGTTGCGGCCGGCGTGGCGTTTGCTGCTGCGGAGTTCGACGCTCTGGCCGCGGGCGGCGGCGAAGTCGACGATCACCTCGACCCGCTCGGCCGGCCCGAGCATGATCTCGCGACGGCGGATCGGCTTCGGCATCAGCCCGCTTTCGGTCGCGATCTGGATCATCGCCAGCCCCCCGGTGAGCTGCAGGTTGTAGCTGCGGAAGGAGGAGACGTTCAGCAGCCGCAGCCGGTAGCGGCGGGCCTCGACCCGGTGGTGGGGCATGTAGGCGCCGTTGACGAGGACGGTCTCGGCGAGGATCCCGTCGGCCGGCGGGCGGCGGTCGTCGCTGAAGGGGTCGGTGAGCTGGTTGCGGGGATCGAAGGTCCGGTCGCAGATCATCAGCGGCAGGTCGCGATCGCCGTCCGGCAGCGGCAGCGAGTCCTCGAAGGCGTCGTCGACGATCCACATCCCAGCCAGGCCCTTCCAGACGTGTGGAGCGGTGCGGTCGAGGCGGTGGTCGTGGTACCACTGGAACGAAGCGCGTTCGGGGTGCCCCTCCTCGCGGAGGTCGTAGACGTAGGTCTTGCGGGCGCCGGGCTCGAGCAGGGTGTCGTTGCCGGACTCGCGGGCGGAGAGGCCGCGGGGGATGCGGCAGTACAGGGAGCTCGGCTGGGCCTTGGTCAGGCCGCCGGGCTGGCCGTCGAACTGGGTGCGGTTGTGGCCGCCGTGGAGGTGGACCGAGAGCTCGCCGACCTTCTCCGGCAGCTGGTGGCGGAAGGTGACGCGGGTGCGCTCCCCGGCGCGGCGGCGGATCGTCGGCCCGGGGAAGCTGCCGCCGTAGGTCCAGAGCCTGGTCTTGCGGCCGGGAAGGATCTGCTGCTCGGCCTCGCGGATTCCGATCCGGATGTGGTCGTCGCGCAGGACCGGCGGGATCGGCAGCCGGGCGCGAAACGGGGTCGCGGCGAGCGCCGCAGAGGGCTCCGCCGTCAGCGGCAAGAGGCCGCCGCTCCTGCCCCGCAAGGGCAGGAGGGCGGCGATGGCGCCGCCGCCGAGGGCGCCGAGGAAAGCTCGGCGCCCGAAGCGGCGACGCGGTGCTGAGGGCTGCCCAGCCGTGCGGCTAGCTGGTCGGCGCCGGCAGCGGGACCACCGGCGCGACGACGTTCACTTTGCCCTGCATCCAGGGGTGAACGGCGCACATGTAATAGAGCGTGGTGCCGGCCGCAGCGGTGACTTCCTGGCTGAAGGTCTCGCCCTTCTTTTCGGTGAACCAGGAGTCGCCCTTCTTGCCGGTGGCGTTGCCGGCGGTGCTCCAGCCGGCGGCGCCGGCCTTGGCCGGGTTCTTGGTGATCTGTTCGGTTTTCGGGTTGAAGCCGTGCCAGATCGCGACCGCGAGGCAGATGTGCTTCGGCGTAAAGCAGTTCTTCCGCGCTTTCGGGGTCTTCGGCTGCGAGCCCTGGGTGACCAGCGAGAAGGTGTGCGGGCCGACCTGTTTCGGGTTCGTGTCGTTGACGATTTCCAGCTGGTCGCCGGCGGTGACCGATTCCGGCCCGACGAACTTCAGCTTGCCCTTGGTCAGCTCGATGTCGACCTTCTGGGTGACGCCGGTGGGCGTCGCGGCGCTGGCGATGCCGGCGCCGCCGAGGGCGAGGACGAGGGCGGCGCTGGAAGCCGCGAGAGCCACTGCCCGCAGACGGGCGCGGCGTGAAAGCTTGCTGTGCAAGACGTGCCTTTCTCTAAGTGAATACCGAACGGTCGGGGGGAATCCCCCGTGGCCGCCGAGCACGGTATTACGCCGATCGGGCGACTGCAATGGCCACGCCCGCACCTACCTGCTTTTCGGCGCATTCCGACCCCGTTAACCTTGAGTGCCTCCAGTGCCAACCTTTCTTCACACCTGCTACCGGATCGGCGAGATCGATCGTTCGGTCGACTTCTACGAGAAGCTCGGCTTCGAGGAGGTGCGGCGGATGCCGATCGGCGAGGAGGCGGTCAACGTCTTCATGGCGATGCCCGGTGAGGACCCCCGCCTGGAGCTGACCTACAACCACGGCGTCGCCGAGTACGACCACGGCACCGGCTACAACCACATCGCCCTCGGCGTCGAGGACCTAGACGCCACCCTCGAGCGCCTCGCGACCCTCGGCATCGAGCCCGAAAAGCCCCCCTACCGCCCGGGAGGCCGCACCGAGGGCCACCGAATCTGCTTCGTCCGGGATCCCGACGGCTACCGCATCGAGCTGATCGGCGAGTAGCTCATCCGCTCCGAGATCGTCTCCGCTATAGCGAGGCGAACTTCGGAGTCGCTAATCATTCGCGCCCCCCTCACCACCGTTCCGAGATTCGGGGGGCAATAACCCCCCGAAGTTCGGAGTCATCGATCTCTCGGGGCCGATGCCGGCCCGTCAGGATTAGCGCTATAGGCTGCCGCGGTGATCGACTGGGGAAAGGCTCCGTTCCCTCTCCGCTCCTATGTCGTCCTGACCACGGGGGGGATCGTCGTGACCGCTCTCGTGTCGTCGATTCCAGTTGTGCCAGCGATCTTCTCGGTCATCACCACCCTCGTCTGGAACTTCTTCCTGATCAGAGGGGTCCGGTGGCTTTGGCTAGTCACGATCCTCGTTGGAGCGCTAACGATCAGCTTCGATCTGATCACGAACACGGGCACCTGGTACGGAATTTCGCTGGGGCTTGTCAGCCTGGTCCTTCTCGTTTTCCCGGCGACCCGTCGGTTTTTCCAAGCCGATGATGCTGTCGCAGCGGCCTGAACCCATCGAGAGACCAGATTGGAA
>DATAMR010000024.1:0-23984 GCA_036260485.1 Solirubrobacterales bacterium
GCGGCTGATCGGGGTCATGCTCGGTGACGGTCGGCGAATCCATCTACATGTGCGCCATGCCGGCGAACAGCTTGCCCCGCAGCGCGCCGGGATGGCCTTTCGTCGCCACCCAGACCCAGTAGTGGCCGAGCTTTTCTTCGATCAGCTGCAGGGACATCTTCGGCACCATCGCGCAGCCCTCTGCACGGTACATGTGGCCGAGGTTGGCGACCTTCATCCCGTGCCTGTCGCGGATCGTCGCGGCGAGCACGTGCATCGTGTGCAGCTGGAACTTCCAGCAGAGCTGGTGCGTCTTCGAGTGCGCCGTCAGGTTCACGACTCCGGTCTCGCCCATGCCCGACAGATGCGCGCCGAGCTCGGGATGCAACATCCCGGCCGTCGCAATCGGCACCAGGGCGAGCGCTGCTGTGGCAGCGGCCGCGGCGGCCAGTCTCTTCGTGCGCATCAGTACTCCCTTCGACGCGAGGACTCCGATGGTTTGAAGGATCGACCGCGAGGATTGCCCCGGCATGAGCGAACTCTTACGGGTTCCTTAAATCGCCACGGCCGCGAGGCCGGCGGCAGCCGCCGGCTACGGGTCTTCGGGTGTGACGTAGGCCGCCGTGAGGCCGCCGTCGACCACGAACGTCGCCGCGTTCACGTAGCTCGACTCGTCGCTCGCAAGGAACAGCGCCGCGTTGACGATCTCGCGCGGCTGGGCCATCCGTCCCATCGGCAGGTGGACGAGCCGCCGCTCGGCCGCGCCGGGCGTCTCGCTCCAGATTCGCAGCAGCAACGGAGTCTCGACCGGCCCGGGGCAGAGCGCGTTCACGCGGACTCCCTGCCGCGCGAACTGGACGCCGAGCTCCTTGCTCAGCGAGACGACGGCGCCCTTGGACGCCGTGTACGAGATCTGCGAGGTCGCAGCGCCGACGAGCGCCACGAAGGAGGCGACGTTGATCACCGAGCCGCCTCCCGCCTCGAGCAGGTGCGGGATGCCGTGCTTGCAGCAGAGGAAGACGCTGCGCAGGTTGACGTCCTGGACCCGCTGCCAGGCCTCGAGGTCGGTGTCGAGGACGGAACCGTCGTCGGTCGGGTTGATCCCGGCGTTGTTCATCAGCACGTCGATGCGGCCGAACTGCTCGCGCGCCTCGGCGAGGGCGGCGCGGACCTGCTCCTCGTCGGCGACGTCGGTGGCGATCGTCAGCGCCCCGACCGCCTGCTCGGCGTCGAGGTCGATGCCGACGACCGTGGCGCCCTCGGCCGCGAAGAGGCGAGCCGACTCGGCCCCGATCCCGCTCGCGGTCCCGGTGATGACGCAGACCTTCCCCTCCAGCCGTGCTGACATGTCAGCCCCCTTCGGTCGCGTAGTAGACGTTCTTCACCTCGGTGTAGTGCTCGAGCGCGTCGGGTCCCAGCTCCCGTCCCAGGCCCGACTGCTTGAAGCCGCCGAAGGGGGTCGAGACGCGGACCGAGGTGTTGGAGTTGATCGAGATCACCCCGGTCTCGATCGCCCGCGCGACCCGCAGCGCCCGCGCCCCGTCCCCCGTCCAGACCGAGCCGGAGAGGCCATAGATCGTCTCGTTCGCGAGCCGCACCGCCTCCTCCTCGCCCTCGAAGGGGATGACGCAGGCGACCGGGCCGAAGATCTCCTCCGCGGCGGCGCGGTCGTCGTTGGCGACCGGGGCCAGGACGGTCGGCGGGTACCAGTAGCCGGGACCCATCGGAGCGCTGCCGCGGATCGCGACCGGGGCGTCGCCGGGGACGTAGGAGGCGACGGAGTCGCGCTGGCCGGCGGAGATCAGCGGCCCCATCTGGGTCTCCTCCGAGAGTGGGTCCCCGACCCGCAGCGATTCGACGTGCGGCGCCATCGCCGCGAGGAAGTCGTCGAGGGCCGAGCGCTCGACGAGGATCCGCGAGCGGGCGCAGCAGTCCTGGCCGGCGTTGCCGAAGACCGCGCCGGGCGCCGCGGCCGCAGCCGCCTCGAGGTCGGCGTCGGCGAAGACGACGTTGGCCGACTTGCCGCCCAGCTCCAGCGTCACCCGCTTGATCGTCTGCGCCGCGCCGGCGGCGATCCCGCGGCCGACCTCGGTCGAGCCGGTGAAGGCGATCTTGGCGACGTCGGGGTGATCGACCAGCCGCTGGCCGCAGACGCTGCCGGGGCCGGCGACGACGTTCAGCACGCCCTCGGGCAGGCCGGCGTCGAGCGCAAGCACCTCCAGCTCCAGCGCGCTGAGCGGCGTCAGCTCCGCCGGCTTCAGCACCACGCAGTTCCCCGCGGCGAGCGCCGGCGCCACCTTCCAGGAGGCGATCGTCAGCGGGAAGTTCCAAGGGACGATCAGGCCGACGACGCCGAGCGGCTCGCGGAAAGTCATGTCGACCCCGCCGGCGACCGGGATCGTCTGCCCCAGCAGCCGCTCCGGCGCCCCGGCGTAGTAGCGGAGGGTCTCCGCCACCATCCCGATCTCGCCGCGGGCATCGCCGATCGGCTTGCCGGCGTTCCGCGCCTCCAGCCTCGCCAGGATCTCGAGGCGGTCTTCGATCGCCGCGCTGAGATCGAGCAGCAGCTCCGCCCGGTCGGCCGGCGCCACCGCCCGCCAGGCCGGGAACGCCGCCTTCGCCCGCGCCACCGCCGCGTCGACCTCCTCCACCCCGGCCCGCGGCACCTCGGCCATCACCTCTTCGGTCGCCGGCTCGATCACCTCGATCGCGCTCATCAGCCGCGCTCGCCTATCGAGTTGTTCCTTTTCGTTGCTATTCCCCCAAAAGGAACAGACGAAGAGCTGGTTGCGTGTTGGCCCGCCGCCTCGACCAGGGCGCCGATCACCTTGGAGCTCTCGTCCTCCTCGGGGTGCCAGACGACGCCTAGGGCGAAATGACTCCCCGGGAGCTCGATCGCCTCGGGGAGGTCGTCCTCGGCCGACCATCCCGTCACCTTCAGCCCCTCCCCGAGGCGCTCGACGCCCTGATGGTGGTGGGACCAGACGACGAAGGTCTCGACCCCCGCCGCGGTGCAGGCGAGCGAGTCGGGGTCGAGCCGCACGTGGTGCTCGCTGAAGGTGCCGGCGACGGTGCGGTGCGTCTCCGCTCCCAGCGCCTCCGGCAGGTGCTGGACCAGAGTCCCGCCCAGCGCCACGTTCAGCAGCTGCATCCCGCGGCAGATCCCCAGCACCGGCATGTCGCGCTCCAGCGCCCGCCGCGCCAGGGCCAGCTCGAAGGCGTCGCGATCGGGCCAGGTGCCGCGCGTCTCGGGATGCGGCTCGGCGCCGTAGCTGGCCGGGTCGATGTCGGCGCCGCCGGCGAGCATCAGCGCGTCGACGCGGTCGAGCAGGATGTCCGGCTCCGTGACGGCGGCCTCGTCGGGCGGCAGGACGATCGCGATTCCGCCCGCCCTCTGCACCGCGCTCACGTACCGCCGCGGCGCCAACGTCACCTCGTAGCCGTCCCAGACCCCCCACGACACCCGCTCGACCGCCGCGCAGATCCCGATCGCCACTCGTCTGTTCCTTTTCGTTGCTATGTCCCGATAAGGAACAGACGAATGGGGGTCCCCTTCGCTCATAGCCGCTCGAAGCCCCGGTAGCGCTCCCAGTCGGTGACGGCCGCCTCGAAGGCCTCGATCTCGATCCCGGCCCGGTTCAGGTAGTGGTCGACGACCTCGCCGCCGAACGCCTCGCGCGCCACCTCGCTCGCCGCGAACGCGTCGCGGGCCAAATAGATGTTCGACGGCACCCGCGGCTTGCCGGACTCGTACGCGTTGCCCTCGAAGACCTCCCCCAGTGGCAGCTCGTTCTCGACACCGTGCAGGCCGGCGGCGATCATCGCGCTCAGCGCCAGGTAGGGATTGACGTCGGCGCCCGGCAACCGGTTCTCGACCCGCAGCCCCTCGCCGTGGCCGACGACCCGCAGCGAGCAGGTGCGGTTGTCCCGCCCCCAGGCGATCGCGGTCGGCGCAAAGGAGCCCTTGGCGAAGCGTTTGTAGCTGTTGACGTGCGGCGCGTAAAGGAGCGTCAGCTCCCGCATGCAGGCCAGCTGGCCGGCGACGAAGTGCTCGAAGAGCGACTGGTCGGCGGCGAAGGCGTTCGTCCCGTCCTCCCGCCCCAACGAGCAGTGGATGTGGCACGAGTTGCCCTCGCGCTCGTTGAACTTGGCCATGAAGGTGATCGCGTGCCCCTCCTGGGAGGCGATCTCCTTGGCGCCGTTCTTGTAGATCGCGTGGTCGTCGGCGGTGCCGAGCGCGTCGCGGTAGCGGAAGTTGATCTCGTGCTGGCCGAGGTTGCACTCGCCCTTGGAGTTCTCGACCTCCATCCCGGCCGCCGCCATCTCGTTGCGGATCCGCCGGATCAGCGGCTCCACCCGCGCCGTCCCCAGCAGGGAGTAGTCGATGTTGTAGAGGTTGGCCGGCTCGAGGTCGTGGAACCCCTTCTTCCAGGCCTCCTCGTAGGTGTTGCGGAAGACGATGAACTCGAGCTCGGTCGCGGCCAGCGCGCTCATCCCGCGCTCGGCCAGCCGCGCCAGCTGCCGGCGCAGGATCTGCCGCGGCGAGGCGGCGACTTCGCGCCCGTCGGACCACTGCACGTCGGCCATCACCATCGCCGTCCCCGGCAGCCACGGCACCAGCCGCAGCGTCTCGAGGTCCGGGACCATCTCGAAGTCCCCGTAGCCGGTGTCCCAGGAGGCCATCGCGTAGCCGCCGACCGTTTCCATGTCGACGTCGACGGCGAGCAGGTAGTTGCACCCCTCCGCCCCGTGCTCGAGCACGTCGCCAAGGAAGTGGCTCGCGGTCAGCCGCTTGCCCTGCAGCCGCCCCTCCATGTCGGCGATCGCGAGCAGCACGGTGTCGACCGTGCCGTCCGCAACCGCCTTCTTCAGCTCCTCGACCGTCACGGCCGCAACGTTACGCCGCCGCGCTCACGGGGCGCCCGGACCGACTTCGGGCTCGGGCCCGATCTCTTTCTCGAGGTCGATCTCCCGCACCTGCCCGGTGAAGTGCTTGCGGGCGGTCGTCATCCACCCGATCCAGGCCAGCAGGATCACCACGCCCACCGTCAGCGGCGCGTAGTTGAACGACTCCCAGGTGAATTCGTCGTTCCAGGGAACCGCGAGCGGGGTGAACGGGAGGCAGAAGATGATCGTGATCAGGCCGACCCAGAAGGTCGCGAACGAGTTCATCCACTTGTACTTGCGACCGTTGTTCCAGGGGCCCGGTTCGAAGTCGTCCCCCATCCGCCAGCGCAGGAAGATCGGGATCACGTAGGCGATGTAGAGGCCGATGACGGTGATCGATACGACCGCGAAGAAGGCGAACGGTACGTTTTCGCCGTTCCCCTTCAGCGCCGGCAGGGTGATGATCAGCGCCGCGGCGGCCATCGCCAGCACGGCGTAGATCGGCACCCGCTCGGAGTTCACCCGCGAGATCCGGCCGGAGATCCGGTGGCCGAAGCCTTTGTCGCGCGAGAAGGCGTAACACATGCGCGAGGCGCTGGTCAGGCAGGCGGCGCCGCAGAAGAGCTGGCCGACGACGGAGATGATGAGGACGAACTTGCCCCAGCCCGAGCCCAGCGCTTCGACCAGCAGCGTCGGCGCGAAGCCGAGCGCTTCGTTGGCGCCGTCGACGTTGGTGACCGCGAAGGTGATCGCCAGCAGCACGATCCAGCCGATCAGCGCCGAGTAGAAGATCGACTTCCACACTCCCTTCGCCGCCGATTCGGAGGCCCCGTGCGTCTCCTCGGAGATGTGAGCCGAGGCGTCGAAGCCGGTGATCGTGTACTGGGTCAGCAGGAAGCCGAGCGGCAGGACGTAGAACCAGTACATGCCGTCGCTGAAGCCGCTGTTGTTGATCCGGTGGCCGAAGACGAAGCTGAAGCTCTGGTGGCCGTCGGGGATGACGATGAGGACGATGACGATCGCGGCGACGCCGATCACGTGCCACCAGACCGAGACGCTGTTGACCAGCGCGAGCATGTGCGTCCGGCGGATGTTGACCGCGGTGTGGAGAGCCAGGATCAGCGCGAAGAGGAGGAAGACCTCGCCGAGGATGTGCACTTCGTCGCCGAAGTTGACCCCGAGGACGTTCACTTCGTAGAGGCCGAGGACGACGTTGAGGAAGGTCGCGCAGGCGTAGTCGACCGAGGCGACCACGGCGACCAGGCCGATCAGGTTGAACCAGCCGGTGAACCAGGCCCAGATCGGGCCGCCGAGCCGTCCCGCCCACCAGTAGATGCCGCCGGCGGTCGGATAGGCGGAGACCAGCTCCGACATGCAGAAGCCGATGATCAGGATCGGGATCGAGATCAGCGGCCAGCCGATCGAGATCGCGATCGGGCCGCCGTTGTTCCACGCCTGACCGTAGGTGGTGAAGCAGCCGGCGAGGATCGAGATGATCGTGAACGAGATCGCGAAGTTGGAGAAACCACTCCAGGCCCGGTTCAGGGTCTGTTTGTAACCCAGCTCCGCAAGTCGCTGTTCGTCGTGACTCGGGGACGAGACGCTGCTCTCCATGTGTCTTCCCTTCGTAGCTTTCCCAAGCTGCGTGAAATGGTCTAACGAACCGACCTATAAGGTCGGATGCGAGCCTAGAACCGCCCCTCGGCCGTGTCAACCTTGACCCGAGCGGCTGGCGGTAGAGAATCTCCTTCCAACCGCGATGGCCTCTCTCGAAGAAACCCTCGGACCGATCTCCGCGCGACTGGGCGAGATCGAAGGCGACCCCGTCCCGCTCGAGGGCGGAATCACCAACCGCAACTACCGGGTCCGGTTCGCCGGCGAGGACCTCGTCGTGCGGCTGCCGGGCAAGGACACCGAGCTGCTGGAAATCGACCGCGGCGCCGAGAAGGCCGCCGGCGAGCTGGCGGCGAGCGCCGGGGTCGGGCCGGAAGTGGTGGCGATGCTGGACGACCCGCGGTGCCTCGTCACCCGCTTCGTCGAGGGCGAGCCGACGAGCGCCGCGGAGCTGCGCGAGCCGGTGACGCTGGCCGAGGTGGCGGGCGCGCTGCGGACGCTGCACTCGCGCGAGGAGCGGCTGCCGGTGGCGTTCTCCTGCTTCCGCATCGTCGAGGCTTACGCGGCGCGGATGGCCGACCGCGGCGCCGAGGTGCCGAGCTCCTACGAGTGGGCGATGGGCGCGGCGCACCGGGTCGAAGCGGCGCTGGTCGGGCCCGAGCACGATCCCGTCCCCTGCCACAACGACCTCCTCGCGGCCAACTTCATCCGCTCGCCGCAGGGGGTGCGGATCATCGACTGGGAGTACGCGGGGATGGGCGACCGCTACTTCGACCTCGGCAACTTCGCCGTCAACAACGAGCTCGACGAGGGCATGGAGGCGAACCTGCTCGGCGCCTACTTCGAGTCGCCGGCGAGCGACCGGCGGCTGGCGACGCTGCGGCTGATGCGGTTCATGTCCGACTTCCGCGAGGCGATGTGGGGGGCGCTGCAGAGCACGATCTCCGAGCTCGAGTTCGACTTCGGCGCCTACTGCGCCGAGCACTTCGACCGCATGCGCGAGGCGGCCGGCGAGGGGCGGCTGGAGGAGCTGCTCGAGGAGGCCGGCGGTGCCGCAGGCTGAGCTGCCCGAGCGCGCCCGCTGCGTGATCGTCGGCGGCGGGGTCGGCGGCACCTCGCTCGCCTACCACCTCGCCCAGCTCGGCTGGGACGACGTCGTCCTGCTCGAGCGCTCCGAACTGACCTCGGGATCGACCTTCCACTCGGCGGGCCTGGTCGGGCAGCTGCGCGGCTCGGTCTCGCTGACGAAGATGATGATGCACTCGGTCGAGCTCTACCGGCGGCTCGGAGAGGAGTCCGAGTTCGACCCCGGCTGGGTCGAGTGCGGCGGCATCCGGCTCGCCTCCAGCGAGGAGCGGATGGAGGAGCTGCGCCGCCAAGCCGGCTGGGCGAAGACCTTCGGGCTGCCGCTGGAGCTGATCTCCGCCTCCGAGGCCCAGGAGATGTTCCCGCTGATGTCGACCGAGGGAGTGCTCGGCGCGGCCTGGCTGCCGACCGACGGCTACGTCGACCCCGCGCAGCTGACCTACGCGCTCGCCGACGGCGCCCGCCAGGGCGGCTGCCGGATCCACACCAACACGCGGGTGACCGGGATCGAGGTCCAGCGCGGCCGCGTCCGCGGCGTCCGCACCGACAGGGGCGACGTCGAAGCGCGGGTCGTGGTCGACGCCGGCGGCATGTACGCGGCCGAGATCGCCCGCATGGCCGGCGTCCGCGTCCCGGTGATCCCGATGTCCCACCAGTACCTGGTGACCCAACCGCTCGACGCGGTCCGCGAAGCGCGCGAGGCTCTAGCCACCTCCTCCCCGAACCGCATCAGATTTTCCACCCAGGAGATAGAGAATCTGATGCAGTTCGGAGGGGGGGACGGGCGGGGGCATTTGCCGACCCTGCGCGATCCCGACCTGCTCGTCTACTACCGCGAGGACGGGGACGGGCTGGTGATGGGGGGCTACGAGCGGCGCAGCGAGCCGGCGTTCCTGCCAGGCGGGCCGTCCCGGGTCGAGGCGATCCCGCCGGACTTCAACGGCCGGCTGCTGGAAGAGGACTGGGAGCGCTTCGAGGAGATCACCGAGAACTCGAAGCGCCGCGTCCCGGCGATGGACGAGATCACCGTCACCAAGCTGATCAACGGCCCCGAGGCCTTCACTCCCGACAACGAGTTCTGCCTCGGCGAGACCGAGGTCGGCGGCTTCTTCGTCTGCGCCGGCTTCTGCGCCCACGGCCTGGCGGGCGCGGGCGGGATCGGCAAAGTCGTCGCCGAGTGGATCGCCGAGGGCGAACCGAGCCTCGACCTCTGGCACATGGACGTGCGCCGCTTCGGCGCCCAGTACCGCTCCCCCGCCTACACCCACGCGCGGATCGAGGAGACCTACGAGACCTACTACGACATCCGCTACCCCAACCACGAGCGGCAGGCCGGGCGGCCGCTGCGGACGTCGCCGGCGGGCGCCTGGCACCGCGAGCACGACGCCGCCTTCGGCGAAAAATCCGGCTGGGAGCGGGTCAACTGGTACGAGCGGAACGCCGCCGCCGGCGACGAGGGGCTGCGGCCGCGCGGCTGGGCCGGCAAGCACTGGTCGCCGGCGATCGGCGTCGAGCACCGGGCCGCCCGCGAGGCGGTCGCCCTCTTCGACGAGTCCTCCTTCGCCAAGCTCGAAATCGAGGGGGTCGGCGCGGAGACGTTCCTCGAAGTCCTCTGCGACAACCGCATCTCCCGCGAGGACGGCCAGATCACCTACACGCAGATGCTGAACGGGCGGGGCGGGATCGAGTGCGACTTCACGGTCGCGCGCCTCGACGAGGAGCGCTTCTCGATCGTCACCGGCACCGCCTTCGGCAACCACGACCGCGAGTGGATGCGGCGCCACCTCCCCGACGGCGACGAGGTGCGGATCCACGACGTCACCTCGCAGTGGGCCTGCTTCGGGATCTGGGGGCCGCGGGCGCGCGAGGTGCTGCAGCCGCTCACTCCGCAGGACCTCGGCAACGAGGCCTTTCCCTACATGACCCTGCGGGAGACGACGCTCGGCAACGCGCCGGTGCGGATGCTGCGGGTCACCTACGTCGGTGAGCTCGGCTGGGAGATCTACTGCCCGACTGAGTACGGGCTCGGGCTGTGGCAGGCGCTCTGGGAGGCGGGGCGGCCGCAGGGGATCGTCGCCGGCGGCTACCGGGCGATCGACAGCCTGCGGCTCGAGAAGGGCTACCGCGTCTGGGGCGCCGACGTCACCCCGGACGAGACCCCCTACGAGGGCGGCGTCGGCTTCTGCGTCAAGCTCGACAAGCCGGTCGGTTTCGTCGGCGAAGAGGCGATCCTCACCGCGCGGGAAGACGGGCCCCGCACGCGCCTGCGCTGCCTCACCCTCGCCGACCCGCGCTCGATCGCCCTCGGCAATGAGCCGGTCCGGGTCGGCGGCGAGGTCGTCGGCCGGGTGACGAGCGGCGGCTACGGCTACACGGTCGAGCGCTCGATCGCCTACGCCTACCTGCCGCCCGAGCACGAGCCGGGAACCGCGGTCGAGGTCGAGATCTTCGGCCGCTGGGTCAAGGGGGAGGTCGCGACCGAGCCGCTCTTGGACCCCAAGGGCGAGCGCGTCCGCGCCTAGGGCGCTTTTGTCAACCCATAGTTGACAAAAGCGCCCCGTCTACTAAACCGTGACCGGTGCCGGCAGCAGGCCGGCGAGGATGTGCTCGGTCCCCTCGGTGTGTTCGCGCATCTGCCGCACGGCCCGCGCGCCGTCGCCCTTGCGCAGCGCCTTGACCAGCCGGGCGTGCTGCTCGTTGGAGCGGGCGAGGACCTCGGGCGGGTGGGCGATCAGCGCGATCAGGTCGCTCATCTGGGACTGCACGTCGGTCATCGCGCTCAGCAGGCGCGGCGACTGCGCCGCCTCGGCGACGTCGATGTGGAAGCGGATGTCGGTGCGCCGGTACTCCTCGAAGTTCTCGACCTCGCCGCCCATCTTCGCGACCAGCCCCTCGAGCCGGTCGAACTGAGCCTCGCTGCCCCGCTCGGCGGCGAGCAGCACCGCCCCGGTCTCGATCGCCACCCGGTAGTCGAGCACCGCCCAGGCCCCCTGGTCCAGCGGCTCGCCCGCGGCCTCGGTCAGCGGCGGCCGCTCGGAAACGAAGGTGCCGCCGGTCCGCCCCCGCGAGGAGACCAGGTGCCCGCTCTGCACCAGCGCCGTCAGCGCCTGCCGCAGCGTCGAGCGCGAAATCCGCAACCGGCCGGCCAGCTCCCGCTCCGGCGGCAGCTTGTCCCCCGGCGCCAGCAGTCCGAGCCGGATCGCGCTTCCCAGGCGCTCGACCGTCTCCTCGAACGTGCTCGCCGGGCGCACCGGCATGAACACAGCCTCCACGGCCGCGTCGCGCTCCATACCGACAACCGTACCGCCGGCTAGGAATCCATGTAACGGGTGAACGCTTCGCGGGCAAGATCGCTGAGCGAGCGTCCTTCCTTGTCGGCCCGCGCCCACGCGGCTTTGTGAAGGTCGGGAGAGACTCGGAAGCTGACGCGCGGAGAAAGACCGTTGGGGCCCAGCGATGGGCGCCCGACGTAGCGGCGCTGAAGCTGTGAGGGATCGGGCGGGTTCCGCTCGATTTCCTCGGCCATTTCTTCGGCGATCTCCTCGGTGAGGACCATGCCGGACCGGGTTTCCCAAGGCTGCTCGTCCTTGGCTTTCTCTTCGATTTTTTTCACTCTTTTTCCCATGAACGTGCCTCCTCGTAAAGGCTGCGGAAGCGGTTTCGCAGCGGCATCGCGTGAATCACTCTGAAAGCCTCCCCGTCGCGTTCCACCGCAACGACCTCGAGGGCGACTTCCTCCAGGTCGGGACCAAGGAAGTAAACGCGCCGATCGACGTCGGACGTCCTCGGGTTCCAGAACCGGTCAACCAACTGGAGACCGCTGTGCTGGATGACGTGGAGGGATCGCTGCCTCGAGATCCGGTGTTTCGTCGCTGACCGCGCGTAGGTGATCTCAGCTTTCTCAGGCCAGACATTCTGTCGGACAGAATAGCGAAGGTCGGGGTCAACTAGTTGTCTGAGCACCCGCATCAGCAACCAGGGCGGGTTCACCTCTTCGTATCTCGTCTTCGGCACGAAGATGAAGGCCCGCCCGTCCTCGGCCAAGTGCAGGTAGCCCCGCGTCCAGTAGTGCTTGTACATCTGCAGTCGGGTCCCGTCGGTCAGCTGCACCGATCCCATCCACATGAAGTCGTCGACGTGGTCGGGCGCCAGGCTCAGCAGCGGCTCCCATTCGGGCGAATCGACCTTCAGGATCCGGCCGCGGATGGCTTTGCGGGCAGGCACTCGGGTACAAGTCCCTGGCGCTGTCGATTTCTCCCCCCTTTGTTCGTCGTTCGGGTATAGGAAGTCGGAAAGACCGGGTCCCGCTAGGCAAAGGAGAGCAGCATGGGGAAGATCGTCGTGACGGAGTTCATCTCGCTGGACGGGGTGGTCGAGGACCCGGGTGGAGCCGAGGACTACGCCCGCGGCGGCTGGGCTTTCGACTTCGACCGCGGCCAGGAGGGGGACAAGTTCAAGATGGACGAGCTGGTCGAGGCCGAGGCGCAGCTGCTCGGCCGGGTCACCTACGAAGGGTTCGCCGCCGCCTGGCCCGAGCGCGACGACGAGGCCGGCTTCGCCCGGAAGATGAACGAGATGCCGAAGTACGTCGTCTCCGCGACGATCGAGCGCCCCGAGTGGCAGAACACGACCGTGCTCACCGGCGATCCGGTCGCCGCCGTCGCCGCCCTGCGCGACGAAGTCGACGGCGTCATCCTCGTCGCCGGCAGCGTCACCCTGGTCCAGACCCTGATCGCGAACGATCTCGTCGACGAGCTGAGCCTGATGGTCTTCCCGGTGCTGCTCGGCGCGGGCAAGCGCCTCTTCGGAGAGGGCGACGCGAAGAAGCCGATGAAGCTGGTCGAGTCGAAGACGACGGGCGAGGTCTCGCTGAACCGTTACGTGCCTCATTCATAGCGTTTAGATCAAAAGGCTAGGAATTCTTTACCAACGCTACCCTGGATGGATGCCGCCGGTCTTCGCCGTCCGCTTTAAGGGAATGCTGACCAAGGAGGAGCGCGAGCGCCTAACGACGGCGGGCATCGACCTAGCCGGCAGCAAGTCCTCGATGACGGCGGGCACCGAGGAGACCGGGACCGTCGGCACCGGCCGCCCGATCTACACCGTCACGCTCGAGGCCGCGACCGAGGACGAGGCGCTGACAGCGGTCCGCGAGGCAATCGAACCCGACACGTCGAACTTCTCAGGCTGGGAAGCCGGCCCGCACCATTAAGACGAGCCTTATCAATTAGGTCGGGTCGTTTGATGGCACTTAGGATTTCTCCTAGGATTCCGCCATCGGCAGTTCGACCACATCCAACGGTCCGCCGCGGGGGGTTGCTGACGGTCGCGCCCTGCTGGCCGAGCGCCTGCGGGCGCGTGCGCCAGAGATCGTGCAGACGGTCCTCGCCCGCCTGCACGGGATGGAAGAGGACAGCCCCGTGCGCGACGTCGAATAACTCGACTCCCTCGCCGAGGCGGTCGACAAGGGGGTCCGCTACGGGATCGAGGTGCTGGCGGTCGGCGAGGAGCGCGCTGGCGAAGTGCCGCTGGCGGTGCTCGTCCAGCGCGGCACGCGGCCCGCCACCGCATCCCCCTCGAGACCGCCCAGCGCCGCTACACGGCGGCGCACATACAGCTCAACAGGTTCGCCCTCGACGAGGCCCCAGCACCCCCGGCCTGCGACCCAGCCCTCGTTGCCGCGGCGCTAGGTGCCCTGGGAGCGGCCTTCGAGCGCCTGCTTTTCAGCACCGTCGAGGAGTACGAACACGACGCCGGGGGCCGCCACACCTCCCACGAAGCGCGCCTCGTGGAGCGGGCCCGCCGCCTGCTGGCGGGAGAGGTGACCGACCGCTCGCTCCTCGATTACGAGCTCGGCTGCCACCATCTCGGCCTCGTGGCCAACTCCGCCGAGGCCCGCCCACTCGTCCGGCGCCTCGCCGCCGCGGTCGGGTGCCGCAGCCTCATCCTCACCCCGTCGGACGAAGAGCTGTGGGCATGGCTGGGGAGCACGCGGGAGCCGGTCGAGTCGGCCCGGGTCCGCAACTGGCTCGCCTCCGAAGGCGACCCCAGCCTGCCGATCGGCATGGGAGAGCCCAAGAGCGGACGCGACGGCTGGCGGCTGACCCACCAGCAGGCTCGCGCCTCGATCGGGATTGCCGCAGCCCAATCCGCCCCGGTCGTCGAGTACGCGTGGGCCGCGCTGCCCGCCTCGATGGGAGGCGACGTCCTCCTCACCACCTCCCTGCAGGAGAAGTACCTCCGCCCGCTCGACAACTCTCGCCTCGGCGGTGAGGTCCTCCGGACCACCCTGCGCTCCTATTTCCGGGCCGAATGGAACCGCAGCGCCGCCGCTTCCGCTCTGGGGGTCACCCGACAGACGGTGACCAACCGGATCCAGGCGGCGGAGGAGTGCATCGGCCTTCCCCTCGCCGAGTGCAAAGACGCCCTCACCGCAGCCCTGAGGCTGGAGGAACTCGGCTGCATCAAAGATCCGCCCGACTCTCTCCCCTAAGCCTTGACATTCTGCGCGCCACGCGTGCGCCGGAGCCTCCTAGCGTCCTGGGCATGGACTTGCCCGCCTCTATGGCTGCAGACGAAAGGTTGCGCTAGGATAATGACCGTGGCTCCCTCGAAGAAGATATGGACTGGTGATCGCCTCGACGGTCTCGAGAAGAAGGTCGACGATGGCTTCGCTCAGGTCGAGAAGCAGTTCAAGCAAGTCGACAAACAGTTCGAGAAGGTCGAAGGGAAGATCGAGAGCTCGGTGGCAGCGCTTCGCTCGGAGATGGACGCTCGGTTCGACAAGGTCGATGCTCGGTTCGGCAAGGTCGATGCTCGGTTCGACAAGGTTGACGAGCGGTTCGACACGGTCGAAGAGAAGATCGAGAGCTCGGTGAAAGCGCTTGATTCCAAGTTCGACACGAAGTTTGACGGCCTCAACAGGACGCTCTTCGGGGCAGCCGTCTCGGTCATCGTCACTTTGATCGCCTGCTGCGCCACGCTGATCGCGGTCGCCGTCCTTTAGGTCGGTCGCTACCCTGCCGACGAGCCGGGGCGGTGGTCGTGGAGCTTCGGTGAGGGTGGGGGTGCTCGAGGTGCCGCTTGGCGCTGCACCCGCCCCGGATGAGTCGATCGAGTCGGGGAACGCCCGGCCGTGATCGCGGAGTGCGAACACGTTTTCGACGACTGGGACGGTCAACGGGCGGGCTTTGCTCGCGTGGATACGCACTCGTACTACCCCGTCCGGCACAAGGCCGACCACGGTCCGCCAATCAGAGAGGCCAGGTGCACCACCCTAACTGCACCCCTCTTTTATCGCGTCCTACTTCGACCGAAGTCATATTCACTTCCCTTGCTTTAGATGACTTATCGCTATGGGTGAGCCATCTCTGGTTCTCCCGAGGCGATCTAGGCTTGCATCCCTAGAAGGGTTGGCCGCTTGCGCTGTGCTCAATCACAGAGCCCAGTCTTTGGCACTTCGCAAACTGTCGAGCGCGCCACGGACGCGGCGGCGCTAAGGCCCAGACTGTTCGAACGTGTGCTGGTACTGCGTGGAGGGGCCGCTGCCGTAGATCGGGTTGAAGGGTGCCTGCTGGTTGCAGGGCGGGGCGGCGATTGCTGAGGTGTTGGTTTGGCCACCGAATGCGTATTTCTGGATCCGTTCGAAGAGAATCTGGGCGTTCTGCGCTTGCGTTTTAGATTTGCTCGGGTCTTCTTCGTTGGTTCTAGCCACCGCTCGTTCGATGAAAGCGGGGTCTTCCGCGGATTTGGGATCCAAAGTGGCGACGATTCCAGTGGTGCATTGGCTCGTGCGGAAACTCGGTAGCCCGGTGACCAGGCCTTCTGCCCACTTCGGGGGGCTGTATGCACTATTGCGATTGATAGCTAGGCGTTTTGGATAAGTGGACAAGGTTTCTGGGTTCAGCCCTCCCATGACCCTCAGATAGTGAGGCTGCGGCGTTCCTTCTGGTTCGCCTTCATTGAGCGGCAGTTCGCCGTTCAGGCTGGCGGCGATGTTGGCGAAAAAGGACGCCAGGTCAACCCGATAGAGCTTGAGCCCGACCAAGATCGGGTTGAGGTTGCGGATAAACGGATCAATCGCACGCAGGAGCGGCGGGAATTCATCGCGGAAGATCGTCCTCAAGGCGGAGAAGCCGGATGGGGCTCGTTTGATCACTGGGCCGAGGCCTTCGAAGAATCCCTTCGATTCGGGCGCCAGCTTCGAGAGCGCGACCAGGGTCGGCGAGAGTTCTTCCGCCGCCGGCACCAGCTGGCGCATCAGCGGGTCGGCGTTCTGGGAGAAGCCTTTGAGGCGGGCAAACGTCGTACGCGACTCGTCGAGGAAGGTCGGGAAGGCACGGAAGAGGGCTTCGATGTCCCGATCCCGCCGGGCGGTCGTCTGGAAGACTGCGTTGGAGCTTTGGATCAGGTCAGCCAGCTGGCCTTCCCGACCGCGCAGGGCCTGGAAGGTGGTGGCACCGTTGCGGAACAGCTGCTGGACCGCGAGGCTCTGGCTGTCGAGGGTGCGGAAGAGGCTGGCGAATTCGCTGACGGTCGGGTCGAGGCTGCCGAGCGCGTAGGAGAGGTTCTGGCCCTGGCCGTTGATCGCGACCGCCGCTTCCTGCATCCATTCCTGGAAGGCGGCGCGGGTCTGGGCGTTGAAGGTGCGGAAGATCTCGTCGAGCTGGACCGATTCGGCGACGTTGGCCTCGGGCAGGGTGCCGCCGTCTTCGAGCTCGGGGCCTTCGCGCGAGCCGGGAGTGAGTTCGATGTAGGTCTCGCCGAGGAGGGTCTTGGTGCGGAGGATCGCGCGGGTCGACTCCGGCAGCGGTGCGTAGCGAGCGTCGATCGCGGCGGTGGCGAGGGCCTGCTTGCCGTTCGGTGCCAGTTCGATCTTCTGGACTTTGCCGACGTTGACGCCGGAGATGCGGACGTCTGACTGTTCGGCGAGCTGGGTCGCCTCGTTGAAGGGTACGTAGACCTCGTAGGTCTTGGCACGGAACGGGGTCGGGCCGCCGAAGGTGACCCAGAGGAAGAGCAGGATCCCGAAACAGGACAGCGCGAAGCCGGTGATGACCAAGAGTTGCGTAGTGCTGGGGGCTCGCTTGCTCATTCTGACACTTTGAATTGACAGGTATTGCCAGGTTCTTCGGTTTTGAACGAGACCGGAATTTCTTGCTTTCGAGGAATTTGAAGGAGTTCCAAGAGAGTCTGCAAGAACGGTTCTTCATTTATGAGAGTGCCCTGATCTCCCAACCCGTAGCCGAGATCGGCGCCGGTGCATGAAATGACGACCAGGCCGCGAAGGATCGGACCGCCAGCGTCCTCCAGATTGAAGGCCGCATTGAAATTGTGATTTAGCCAGGGAAGGTAGAACAGGTAGCTCTGTCGTGAATCGTTCGGCTTGTAGGTCAACTCGTTGAGGAATGAGTTAAAGCCGCCGAGTGCGTTGCCAAAGCTCCTCACGGTCTTTTCGAACGGTTCCGCGGCTTCGGTGCCGTGCGTCAACACGGGCCGGATTTCCCGGGTGAAGGGCCGGATCTGGTCGCGGATCGGGGCCGTGGTCTGGCTGAAGAGCTTCTCGGTCGCGTCGAAGGCGGGGCCGAGGGCCTGCGCCTGGGGGATCAGCTTGATCAGGGCCGGGCGGGCGACCTGGGAGAAGCGGTTGGAGCTGGCGAGGCCGGCTTTGGCGGCCTGCAGCGCGGAGGGGAATTCTTCGAAGGCGTCCTGGACCGAGGCCTGCTGGTTCGCGAAGTTGCCAAGCGCGTCCTTGGAGGAGGTGACGAAGCGCTTGACCGCGGCATCGTGGCGGGCGAGTTCGTCGGTCACGAGGCCGAAGTTGTGGATCACGTGCGAGAGCGCGACGTGGCGGGCGGCGACCGCCTTGTTGAGCTTGGCGGTGTAGTGGACGAAGGGCTGGAAACGGCGGAGCGCGTTCGAGGCCTGCTTGCCGCGGCCGCCGACCCCCTGGGCGCCGCCGGCGACGAGCAGCTGGATGTACTGGCGGGTGTCGGCGTCGAGGGTGGCGAGGAAGGCGTCGAGGTTGGTGTTCGGTTCGGTCTGGGTGAGGGTGAAATGGGCGCCGTCCTCGATGTGGTGCTTGCCGGTGCCTGGTTCGATCTCGACGATCATGTCGTTGAGGTTGGTTTTCGGCCGCAGGAGGAGGCTGGCATTGGGGTGGATAAGCTCCATGTAGCGCGGCTCGATGTCCATTCCGACGACGGCGTGGCCGTTTTCGAGGTCGACCGAGGTGACCTTGCCGATCTGGATGCCGGCGATGTCGACCGCCTGGCCCTGGCCCGGGGTGACCGCCTGCGCGGTCGAGAACTCTGCGGTGATGTGGTCGAATTCTTCGCCGACCAGCGGCAGCCAGGCCGGCAGCGAGGCTTTCTGCTGGGTGAAGATGCCAAGCATCATCACGATGCCGGCGAGGGCGAGGACGAAGATCGCGATCGTGTCTTTGCGGTGGCCTCGGGCCTGCCGGCCGAGCCAGGCGCGGAAGTGTTTCGCGCGGCTGACTTTGGGTTCGGGGGCGGTCATGGGTTCACCCCCGCTACTGACGGTGATGCGGGGCCAACCTGACCGAGTGGTCCGTTGATATCTGGAACTGGGTTGGTGTAGCAGCGGACTTCAGGCTTGAGCGGAGGCCTTTTTGCCAATCGCGGCTGCGTCCCTTGTGGGTCTTCGATCGTGTGTGCGTAGTTGCGCTGATCGCTGAGGGTGGCGGGATTGCCGAAGGGGTTCGGTTCTCCAACCAGGACCGAACCCCCGCCTGCCTGGGCTCGAGCGTAAGGCCCATTCCCATCGAAGTTCTGCGCCATCCCGGCGAAGTTGACGAGGTTGTAGAGGAACTCCCGATAATTGGGCTGGCCGGTACTGAACTGGTCGGCGATCACCTGGTTGCCGGTCGGGACCATCACCTTCGAGGTGCAGAGGCTGAGGCGGTTGAGCTGGGGCAGGGTGACCTGCTTGCTCGCCTGGGCGGCGCCGGCGAGGGCGGGGGTCGATTCGCGCAGGAGCTTGACGACGCCGCCCGCCTCTTTGCCGGAGAGCAGCGGGCGGACCTGGGCGAGGAAGGGTTTCGAGGCACTGATCAAGCCGGGCAGCTCTTCGACCGCAGGCTTCAGCTCGATCGCGTAGGTGCGCAGGGGCGGCAGCGAGCGGTTGAGGCTGACGAGGGAAGCGTGGGTGATCCGTAGGGTTGGTGCGAGGAGGTGGATCGTCTGGGTGAGGTTGGTCGACTGGTTGGCGAGGGCGCCCGTGAAGACATCGAAGTTGACGATCAGGCCCTGGAGGTCGCGCTGGCGGCTGGCGAAGGCGCCGAAGGCGCGGCCGGCGCTGGCGACGAGGCGGGAGAGGTCTTTCTGCTGGGTGCCGAGGAAGGCGTTGGTCACCTGAGCGCTGTAGCGGCCGGCGTCGCCGCCGTACTGAAAGGCGCCGTTGAGGGCTTCGGCACCGGAGCGGCCTTTGACCTCGGGCAGCTGGGTGGCGTCTTCGGCCGCGGTCGGTTCGTGGTTGAGGGCGAGGCCGTAGCCCTCGAGCAGGCGGCTGAGGTCGGCGCGGACTGGCGACTGCAGGACGGAGAGGACTTCGTCGATCTGGACCGCGGTCGAGGTGCGGCTGACGGGGATCGTGGCGCCGCCGTCCATCTCCGGTGCACTCGGGCTGCCGGGGTCGAGTTCGACGAAGAAGTTGCCCTCGAGGAAGATGCGCGGGCGGATCGCGGCGAAGGCGTCGTCGTGGATCGGCCGGCCGGAGGAGTCGACCGTGAAGGTGACCTTGGTGTTGTCGCCATCGCGTTCGGTCGAGATGACTTTGCCGACGTCGACGCCGGCGATCCGGATCGGCGAGTTGAGCGCGATGTTGGCCGAGTTGGAGAAGGTGGCGTTGAGCTCGTAGCCGCGGCTGGTGAACGGCACGTGTTTGGTGAAAGCCAGGTAGGGGCCGATCGTGAAGATGAGGATGAAGATAATCGCGATCAGCGCGTTGCTCGGACGCCACTTGATTCGGCCGCTGCCTTCGGCCGCAGCACGGCGATCGCGCTCGGGGAGGCGGCTCATTTGCTCACCTCACTACGGGTAGTGCGAGTGGTGGTACCCCACAGTTCGGCAGCATTACCGATCACGGTCTTGCCCCGGGCGTATTTCTCATTACCGGCTTCGCAAACGTTCCCCTGGCCAGGAGCAGCCGTTTTCGGGTAAGGGTTGTAGTGGAGGTGATTTCTCTGTTCCTTGGAGCCAGGGTCATTCGCTGGAGCGCTCGCAAAGGTGCTCTCGCTGTTCGGCCCTTCAGGCGGGGCGAACGAGATGAATTGGAGCCAATTGCCGTTGCTGTTCCCTTGGCTGTTCGCGTTTGCAAGGAACTTGAAGGTGAGCGTCCAGTAGTTACAGACGGTCTGGCTCGGCGTGATGTATGAAAGCGACGGCTTCAGCAGCTTGTTCGTATCGGTCAGCAATTCGAGCCCGTTGAACACCCCTGGCGCTTCCTGGAAGTCGACCAGCGCCTGCGCCGTCGGCTGCAGCTGGTTGTAGAGGACCGGGGAGGCGTTGAGGACCGGGATGCCGGCGTGGAGGGATGCGGCGATCACCGGGGAGGTCCTGGCCAGAGCTTTGGCGCCGGGCTGCAGGGCGGTGAAGAACTTGGCCGAGTCCTCGAGGAAGGGCCGGATCGCCGGCAGGTCGGCGTTGACCTCGTCGAGGGTCGGCGCGCTTTTCTCGATCGTTTCCTGGATGTAGGGACGGGAGACGCGGGCGAAGGCGGCAAAGGTGCGGTCGAGGGCGACGAACATCTGCGCCTGGGTCTCGGCGACCGTGGCGACCGTGGCCGAGAGAGCCGAGAGCGAGCGCCAGAAGCCGGCGAAGTCGGTGCTCGGTTCGGCCAGCTTGCGGAGGATCGGTTGGCCGCTGACGACGAGCCGCCGCAGGGCGCCGATCGCTTCGTTCAGCTGCGGGCCGCGGCCGGCGAGGGCGTTGCCGAAGCCGGAGAGGTTCTGGCGGATCGCGTCGCGGGTTTTTTCGTCGAACATGTCGAAGAACTGGTCGATGTCCACCGGTTCGGGCTTGGCCGCGGTGACCGGGATCGTTTCGCCAGCCTTGAACCCCTTTTCGGAGCTGCCGGGGGTGACCTGGAGGAACTTGAGGCCGAGGGCGGACTTGGGGCGGACGGTGATGGTCGAGTCGACCGGCAGCGGTTCGGCGTTCTTGTCGAGGCTGAGCGAGAGTTCGGCGGCGACCTCGCCGTCTGCGAGCTGGACCGGGACGACCTTCTTGACGACGCCGACCCGGACGCCGCCGATCCGCACCTCGTTGCCTTTGACCAGGGCGTCGGCGTTGGGGACGCGCGCCTTGAGGTTGTAGGTAGAGACGAAGGGAAGGCCGTTGTTGGCGTTGTAGGCAAGGAAGACGGCGACGATTACGACGAGGACCGTCACCGCGCCGACCAGGATCGGGCTGCTCGCGACGCCGCTGAGTCCGCTGCGGTTTCTCATGGCCCGAGGAGGTAGTCGAGAAGGGGTTCGGTTCCTTCGGTTTTCGAGGACTGGGCTACGCCGGCTTGGCCTTCGGCGGCGCCATCGGTGCTATCACCCTGGCTGACGCCGATCGTCGGACCGGCCTCAGCACCGGTGCCTCCGTTGGTTTCTTCTCTCCCCTGTTGCAGAAGGCGGAAGAGCGCTTGGGGGTCAGTGCTAGCGGAGGCTCCAGCCTTGGGCCCATTGAAGTTCGCGACACAGCCCGAAAGGCCTGCGGGAAGAACTTCGTATTCGACACACGCAGAGAGCGTTACCCGGGTCCGCCCGAAATGCCCGTATTTGTCAAATCCATTGAGGGAGGCCGCCGTGCCATAAATCAATTCAGTCAACCCATCCCAACCACCCGTCTGCTTGATGTCCACCAGCAGGTTCGCCAGGTCACCAGTCGGCTTGACCCCGGACTTCGCCAGGTCACGCGCCTTCTTCACCACCGGGTCGGCTTCGGCGAAGATCGAACCCGAGGCTTCGCCTGCGTTGCCGAGGCTCTTGAGCGAGACGGTCAGCGCTTCGGAGAACGGGGTCAGGGTTTCGGTCGCGTCGGTGAGCGAGGGCGCTGCGGTGCCGAAGTCTTCGAGCAGCGGCGTGCCGGCGTCGGAGAAGGTCTTCAGGCTCTTCATCGTCTGGCGGAACTCGGCGAGGAAGGTGGGGAATTTCTGCAGCGCCTCTTCCAGTTCCGGGCCCTTTTCGGCGCTCGCCTCGGCGGCCGCCCCGGAGTTGGTGAAGAAGCCGCCGACGGCGCGGCGCTCGCGCGCCAGCGGGGCGAGGATCGCGTCGGAGTCGCTGGCCAGCTGGGCCAGTTCCTCGCGCTGGGCGGAGAGGATCCCGAACAGGCGGTCGACGTCGCGGAGCACGGGGTTGGCGCGCTTGACCAGCACCTCGAGGTCTTCGCCGCGGCCGGCCAGCGCCCCGCCGAGTTCGTTGAAGATGAGGCGGAAGCGCTGCGCGTAGGGCAACGACTGGATGTCGTTGATCAGGTCCGGGTCGACGCTGGTGCCGTTGTTGCCGAGCGGCAGCAGGTACTGGCCTTCGCCGGGCTCCCCGTCTTCGATCTGTTCCAGCGCCGGCGCCGGTTCGCTGCCCGGCGCCCGCGGCAGGGTCGTGCGGCAATCGACGAACTTCTCGCCGATCAGCGACTGCGGCCGGATCTGGCAGGTGGCGTCTTTGCGGAAGTCCTGGAAGCCGGGGTCGGTGATCTTCATGACGATGATCGCCTTGCCGGGCACGGGCACGGGCTTGCCGTCCCTGTAGGCGACGTTTTCGTCGGGCCCGGAGACGTCGACCGATTCGATTTCGCCGACGTTGGCGCCGGCGACGCGGACCTCCTCGCCCTTGACCATGAAGCCGCCGTTGTCGAAGACCGCGCGGACGCGGTAGCCGTCGTCGGAGCCGCCGCCGGAGACCAGGAGGACGACCACTATGACCGCCGCGACCAGGCCGAGTACGAGTAGGGCGCGTTTGCTCATGGTCCGGGGGGCACGTCGGAGGGGTCGCATTCGGAGGAGCTGACGCTGCCGCCGCCGACCCACGGGTTGGAGCCGTCGGCCGCGGGCTGGGTGGCGCCGCCCGGGCAGCGAGTCTTGGTCGAGGTCGAGCCGAAGGCGTTGAACTGTTCGCTTTTGGTGATCGGTTCGAGTTCGGAAGTGCCGGCGTTGTAGCTGAAGAGGTTCTGAGCCGAGGTCACCGCCCGCACGTAGTGGCCGTTGCCGTCGTAGTAGCCGGCGACCTGCCCCAGCTTGCTGAAGGCGTTGAACAGGTCCGGCGTGTAGGCGCGGATGAAGTTGAGGTTCGGCTGGAAGTCGGCGCTCGCCTGTTCGGCGTGCGGGAAGGTGTTCGAGGTGAGGTTCTGGACCTTGGGCAGCGTCGCCAGCAGGTCGGCGGTGTCGTTCGCCGGGCCAGGCTTGTCGACGATCAGCCGCAGGTCGCGCGTGAAGGGGACCAGTTTCTGGAAGACCGGGCGCAGTTCGGCGAGGAACGGGGCCAGGTCCTTGGTCGCCGGCTTGGCGGCGTCGACCAGCGGTTCGATGTCGTCGAGCGCGGCGCGCAGGTTGACGAAGGTCGTGTTCGACTGGCGGAAGACCGGCGGCAGGCGCCGCAGGGTCGCGTCGAAGGCGGCGGTTTCCTCGGCGATCGCATCGAACGCGGTGCTGGCGTTGGAGACGGCGCTGGAGAGCTGCTCGCCGCGCCCGGCGACCGCGGTGGTCAGCCGCGAGGAGCTGACGAGGAAGCGGGAGAGCAGGCGCTGGTCGGCGTTCAGTTCCTGGGCGAAGGCGCCGGCGCGGTTGAGCGCGCTGCCGAAGTACTTGTAGGAGTCGTTGGCGTTTTCGCCCTGGCCGGAGTAGATCGCCGCGTTGCCGCGGATGAAGTTCTGCAGGCCCTGGCGCACCCGCGGCGGGAAGGTGTTGAAGAACTGGTCGATGTCGATCGGCGTCGTGGTCGAGGCGAGACCGAGTTCGGCGCCGTCGTCGAGCGCCGGGTTGCTGTTCGGGCCGGGGCTGACGGAGACGTAGTGGTTGGCGACGCCGGAGAGGGAGGTGGCGCGGATCGTCGCCGTGGTCCCTTCGTGCAGCTCCTGGTCGACGGAGACGTGGACCTCGGCGAGGTTGTCGTCGGTGAGGCCGATGCTTTCCACCGTGCCCGCCGGGGAGCCGCCGATAAGGACCTGGTTGTCGGGCACCAGCTGGCCCGCGTTCTGGAAGACGAGGGTGTACTTGTGGCCGCTGCTGCCGCCGAGGAAGACGACGGCGAGGACGATCACCGCGACGGCCAGGGCGGCGATCACCGCGATCCGGGCTGGGGTAGTACCCCGGCTAGCTGCCGGGCCTCGCTCCTCGCCTAAGGGTTTGCCAGCCACGGATCGTCGCTTGCTTTCAAAGTTCCCCGGCCCCTCCGACCCGGTAGAACAGCCGCA
>DATAMR010000027.1:0-2145 GCA_036260485.1 Solirubrobacterales bacterium
TCGCCCTATAGCCGACAAAGGACGAACGCCGACCGGTAGAAAGGTCGGATGCGGACGGCGATCGTCTCCGACCTGCACCTCGGCGTCGCCAGCGACGAGGACGTGCTGCGCGACCCCGCGGTGCGGCGGATCCTGTTCGAGGAGATCGCCGGCGCCGACCGGATCGTCCTGCTCGGCGACGTGGTCGAGCTGCGCAGCCTGCCGGTCGGGCCGTCGCTCGCCCGCAGCCGGCCGTTCTTCGAGGAGCTGGGCGAAGCGATCGGCGAGGCCGAGGTGATCCTCGTCCCCGGCAACCACGACCACCGCTTCGCCGAGCCGCTGCTCGACGAGCTCTCGATCGCCGGCGAACCGCCGCTCGAGCTGGAGCACGACCAGGCGCCGAGCGGCCCGACCGAGCTGATCGACGAATGGCTCGGCGCCGCCCGCCTGCGGCTCTCCTACCCTGGGATCTGGCTACGGGAGGACGTCTTCGCGACCCACGGCCACTACCTCGACATCCATCTGGCGCTGCCGCGCGCCGAGTGCCTGGCGGCGGCGCTGATGGTCCGCCTCTCGCGCCCGTTCCCCGAGCGCGCAGCGCCGAGCGACTACGAGCGGGTCCTCCGCCCCCTCTACGGCTTCTCCTACGGGCTGGCCCAGGTGCTGCCGGTGCAGAAGCGCCGCAACGGGCCGTTCGAGCGGGCCTGGGAGACGCTCGAGGGCGGCAAACGGCGGCGCACGCTCGGGGCGCGGGCGGCGCGGGCCGGCTTCCCCTGGGCGATCCGCGGACTGAACGGCCTGCTGCGCTCCGATTTCTCGCCCGAGGTGACGCCGCAGGCGATCTTCCGCACCGGGGTCGCATCCGGCGTCGAGACGGCGATCCGGCTCGGCGTCGACGACGTCCATGTGATCACCGGCCACACCCACCGCTCCGGCCCCCTGCTCGACGAACCGGCCTGGCCCCTCCCCCGCGGCGGCCAGCTCCACAACACCGGCAGCTGGGTCTTCGCCTCCGCCTTCCACCACCCCGGCAATCCCCCCAACTCCTACTGGCCAGGCACCGTCACCTGGCTGGAAGACAACGACCCACCCCGACGTGTTCAGCTCCTACACAGCTACTCCCACAAGGAGATGAGCGACTTGATCAACGGGGTGGGCTAGCAGGGAGCCGGGGTGACCCTCTCCAGACACACAACATCGAGCCATAGCGAGATGTGTCTGGAGCGGGTCACCCCGGCTCCCCCTCAACCAAGCCACTCAGCGACGATCGCGCCGATCTCCGGCCCCGCGTCCTCCTGGAGGAAGTGCGAGGCGTCGGCGATCGGGCGCGGCGGCGGGAAGTTGAGCTGGCTGGAGACCCGCTCGCCGACCGAGAACGGCAGCACCGGGTCGGAGTCGGCCCAGAGGACCAGCGCCGGGCGGTCGTCGTCGCGGAGCGCGTCGGCGACCCTTTTGCCCTCGGCCGCGCCGGGCGCGTCGGGCTCGGTCGGCAGGATCAGCGGGAAAGCGCGGGCGCCGGCCTTCGAGGGGCCGTCTATATAAGGGGCCTCGTAGGCGGCGATCACCTCGTCGCCCGGGTCGTGCTTGCAGCCGCCGCGGACCAGCATCCCGACCGGCACCTCGTCGCTGCCCCGGACGAACTCGCGGAAGGCGAGCCAGGCGTCGCTCATCTTCTGGTGGCCGGTGAAGGGGCCGGTCTCCATGATCACCAGCCGTGAGATTCGGTCCGGGTGCTCGACCGCGAGCCGCAGCCCGATCGGCCCGCCCCAGTCGTGGACGACGGCGGTGGCGTCGCGCAGGTCGAGTTCCTCCAGCAGCGCCGCCATTAGCTCGACGTGGCGGTCGTACGTGTACCAGCCGACGTCGGTGGGCTTGTCGGAGCGACCGAAGCCCGCGTAGTCGGGGGCGATGCAGCGGTAGCCGGCGTCCCGCACCGGCGGGATCACCTTGCGCCACAGGTACGACCAGGTCGGCTCGCCGTGGAAGAAGACGACCGGCTTGCCCTCCCCCTCGTCGAGGTGGGCCAGGCGCAGGCCGTCGACCTCGCGGTAGCGGGACTCGAACGGATAGTCCGGCAGTCCCTCCAGCAGCTCCTCCGGGGTGCGAACGGCATCGACGCTCATGCCGCGCATCCTATGCGGCCGACCCATCGTTTCCACCTTTTTG
>DATAMR010000036.1:0-23801 GCA_036260485.1 Solirubrobacterales bacterium
GAGGCGCACACGGTTACCCTCCGCCCCAGCCCGGGTACGCGGATCTGGTCGCTCAGCTTCGCCGCCGGCACGCCCTAGGAAAGGAGAACGCCATGATCACCAAGCTCGACTTCGTCGGAGTTCCATCCACCGACGCCGACCGCTCGCGCGCCTTCTACGTCGACACGCTGGGCCTGCGCCCCGACGAGAACTCCAATTACGAGTTCTGGGTTGGCGAGACCTGCTTCGGCATCTGGGAACCGGCGAAACAGGGAATGGAGTTCGCGCCCCAGAAGAACGCCCACCCGGCCCTGCACGTCGACGACGTCGCCGCCGCCCGGGCCGAGCTGGAGGCGAAGGGCGTCGAGTTCAACGGCGACACCTTCGACACCGGCGTCTGCCACATGGCGCTGTTCAGCGATCCCGACGGCAACGACCTGATGCTGCACCACCGCTACGCGGACTAGGCGCGGGCGGCGACCTCGTCGCGGATCTCCTTCGGGAGCATGAAGCGGACGTCCTCGTGGACGGTCCGCAACTCGGAGACGTCGTCGGCGCCGCGGTCGCGGAAGAGGGAGACGAGGCTCTCGACCAGCTCCTCGGGGGCCGAGGCACCGGAGGTGATGCCGACCGTCTCGACTCCCTCCAGCCACTCCTCCTGCACCTGGGAGTGGTTGTCGATCAGGTGCGAGGCGGCGCCGTGTTCGCGGGCGACCTCGACCAGGCGGTTGGAGTTGGAGGAGTTGGTCGAGCCGATCACCAGAACGAGGTCGCACTCGCGGGCGAGCTGCTTGACGGCGATCTGGCGGTTGGTAGTTGCGTAACAGATGTCGTCTGACTTGCTGGAGACGATGCCGGGGAACTTGGCCCGCAGGGCGGCGATGACCTCGGCGGTCTCGTCGACGGAGAGCGTCGTCTGGGTGATGAAGGCGACTTTGCCGGGGTCGGGGACCTCGAGGCTCTCGACTTCGTCCGCGGTTTCGATCAGGACGATGCTCTCGGGCGCCTCGCCGGTCGTCCCTTCTACCTCCTCGTGGCCCTGGTGGCCGATCATGATGATCGTGTAGCCCTGGGCGGCGAAGCGGCGGGCGGAGACGTGGACCTTGGTCACCAGCGGGCAGGTCGCGTCGATCGTCCGCAATTGGCGGGCGGCGGCGTTCTCGTGAACCGCCGGGGCGACGCCGTGGGCGGAGAAGACGACCATCGCGCCCTCCGGCACCTCGGTCTCCTCCTCGACGAAGATCGCGCCGCGCTCGGCCAGCTCCTGTACGACGTGCTTGTTGTGGACGATCTCCTTGCGCACGTAGACCGGCGCGCCGTAGAGCTCCAGCGCGCGCTCGACCGTCTGCACGGCGCGGTCGACGCCGGCGCAGTAGCCGCGCGGCGCAGCGAGCAGGACCCGTTTCGGGCCGGTGACGGTGGCAGGCATTCCTTCAGGGTACAAGGCTTGGAGACCCGCAAACTCGGGCATAAGTAGCCTTGCTCAATGGCAACTTCCGGACGCCACCTCGATCGACTCACCGCCGTCGACGCCTCGTTCCTGACCAACGAGCACTCGAACAGCCACATGCACGTCGGCGCGATCCTGATCTTCGAGGGACCGCCGCCGAAGTACACCGACCTGGTCGAGCACGTCCGCACCCGCCTGCCGCTGGTGCCGCGCTTCCGCCAGAAGCTGGTGGTGCCGCCACTGGAGGCCGGCCGGCCGCTCTGGGCCGACGACGTCAACTTCAACCTGACCTACCACATCCGCCACACCGCGCTGCCCGAACCGGGCGGCGAGGCGCAGCTGAAACAGCTGGCGGGGCGGATCTTCTCCCAGCAGCTCGATCGCTCCAAGCCGCTCTGGGAGCTGTGGCTGGCCCAGAACCTGGAGCGCAACCGCTTCGCGATCATGACCAAGACCCACCACGCGATGGTCGACGGGGTCTCCGGCGTCGACATCGGCACCGTCCTCTTCGACCTCGAGCGCGAGCCGCCGCCGACGAAGCTGGAAGACGACTGGGTGCCGCAGCCCGAACCGGGCACGACCGAGCTGGTCGCGCGCGGGGTCGCCGACTTGGTCGCCGCGCCGGTCAAGCTCGCCGAGCGCGCGGTCGACGTCGTCCGCAACCCGGAGACGACGGCGCGCAAGGCGGTCGAGGCTCTGGAGGGCGTCGGCGAGATCGTCAGCGCCTTCGCCGACCCGGCGCCGGACGTGCCGCTGAACGAGGAGATCGGGCCGCACCGCCGCTACGTCTGGACGCGCTCGGAGCTGGACACCTTCAAAGGGATCAAAAACGCCCTCGGCGGCACCGTCAACGACGTCGTCCTCGCGGTAGTCACCGGCGCCCTGCGCAGGTGGCTGCACGAGCGCGGCGTGCGCACTGAGGGGCTGGAGATGCGGGCGCTGGTGCCGGTCTCGATCCGCAGCGAGGACGAGCGCGGAAACCTCGGCAACCGGATCGCGCTGATGCGCGGGCCGCTGCCGGTCTACATCGAGGACCCGGTGCGGAGGCTGCGGACGATCAGCGACGCGATGGCCGGCCTGAAGCGCTCCAAACAGGCGCTCGGCGCGGAAGTGATCTCCCGCTTCAACGACTTCGCCCCGCCGACGCTGTTGGCCCAGGCCTCGCGGATCAACTTCTCGACCCGACTCTTCAACCTGATCGTCACCAACGTGCCGGGGCCGCAGATGCCGCTCTACGTGCTGGGCAGGGAGCTGGAGGAGGTCTATCCCGTCGCCTTCCTGCCGCAGAACCACTGCCTAGCGGTCGCGATCATGAGCTACAACGGCAAGGTCGGGTTCGGCCTGCTCGCCGATTACGACTGCATGGAGGACATCGACGTCGTCAGCGACGGGATCGGGGAATCGCTGGCCGAGCTCGAGGCGGCGGCCGGCAAGGCCGCCAAAGCCGCTTAGTGTCGAGTTCCTCTCGCATAGCGAGAACAAGTCGACACTCGCACCTCCCTAGGCTTTCCGTATGCCCCTGCTTCTGATTCTGCTCTTCATCGTCGTCCCGATCGCGGAGCTCTACGTGATCATCCAGGTCGGGCAGCTGATCGGCGTCTGGCCGACCCTGATCCTGCTGCTGGCCGACGCGGTGCTGGGCTCGATGCTGCTCAAGCACGAGGGACGGAGCGCCTGGCGGCGCTTCAACGAGGCCCTGGCGGCGCGGCGCTTCCCCGGCCGCGAGGTGGCCGACGGGGCGCTGATCATCGTCGGCGGCACGCTGCTGCTGACCCCCGGCTTCATCACCGACGTCTTCGGCCTTTTCCTGCTGCTGCCGCCGACCCGGGCGATCTCCCGGCGGATCCTCAAACGGTTCACGATCGGGCGCTTCACCGTGGTCGGCACCTCGACCGGTGGCGGCTTCGGACCGTTCGGGCCGCCGAACGGCGGCCCCGGGCCTCGCCCCAGCCGCGACTACGACTTCGAGGGCAGCGCCGAAGAGGTCCCGCCGCAGGACAACGGCGAGCGCCGCCTGCCGCGCAGCGACCAGGGTTGAGCCGGTGAGCGGGGAGCGGCAGACCGAGCACCTCCTCCTCCGCCGGCCGACCCCCGAGGACCGCGCCCTCTATCACGCCCATTTCACCAGCCCCGAGGTCGAGCGCTGGCTGCGTCCCTCCCCCCTGCCGCCCTTCAACCGCGGCGCGCTCGACGAGCTGGCCGAGGGCGACCGGGCCCACTGGTCCGACCACGGCTTCGGCCCCTGGGTCCTGATCGACCGCAAGACCGGCGGCTTCGTCGGCCGCGGCGGCCTGCACTGGACCACGGTCGAAGACGTCGCCATGGTCGAGATCGCCTGGAGTGTCGACCCCGCCCTGCACGGCCGGGGGTACGCGACCGAGATGGGAAAAGCGGCGGTCGAGTGGGCGGATGAGCTCGAGTTCGAGGAGCTGATCGCCCTGGTCCTGCCGGCCAACGCCGCCTCGCGCCGCGTCGCCGAAAAGGTCGGCTGCGAGCAGAACGGCGAAGTAGAGCACGCCGGCCTGCCGCACCTGCTCTTCAGGCTGCGCCTCGCCTGACCTGCGTTTGGTGAGTTATGCCGCCTATAGAGGGACTAATTCACCAATCGTGGGTCGAACCTAGAACCCCAGGGCGAACTTGGCGTCCTCGGTCATCATCTCCGGGGTCCAGGCGGGGTCGAAGACCATCTTGGGATGGACGCCGGTGACGCCGGGCATGTCGCCTACGAACTCGCGCATCTGCTCGGAGACCTGGGGGCCGATCGGGCAGGCGGGGGTCGTCAGGGTGAAGGTGACGTAGACGTCGGAGCCCTCGATGTTGACGTCGTAGACGAGGCCGAGGGAGACGAAGTCGAGGCCAAGCTCGGGGTCGATGACCTCCTCGAGCACCTCGTAGACGTCCTCCTCGGTGAGGGTTTCGCCGTGCTGGTCGGCCGCGACGGGGGCCGGCTGGTCGGAGGGGGCTGCGGGATTATCGGGCATCGCCCAATGGTAGCCGGGCGCTACCTCGGCTCCGGGGGCGGTCCCTCGCCCGCGGGCGCCAGCTGCAGCTGGAACCAGCCTACGTCGCGCCAGGCGCCTTCCTTCCAGCCGATTTCGCGGTTGAGGCCGGTCTGCTCGAAGCCGAGGCTCTCGTGCAGGCCGACACTCGCCTCGTTGGGCAGGGTGATCCCGGCGCAGGCCATGCGGAAGCCGCGCTCGCGCAGGCGTCCGAAGAGCGCCTCGTATAGGGAGCGGCCGACGCCGGCGCCGCGGGCGTCCTCGGCGACGTAGACCGAGACGCTGGCGCTCCAGCGGTAGGCGGGGCGCTCGTTGAAGGCGGTCGCATAGGCGTAGCCGACCACCCGTCCCTCCCGCTCGGCGACGAGCCAGGCGTGGCTGGCGCCGTAGCGCTCGATCCGCGCCGCCATCTCCGCCGCATCCGGCGCCCGTTCCTCGAACGACACCGGGCTGCTCTCGACGTGCGGCGCGTAGATCTCCGCGCAGGCGCCTGCGTCGCGGGCGGGGTCGGCGTCTCGGATGCGCAGTTCAGACATGACCGCGGCAGAGCTTATGGCCCGTATAGGGGTCGTAAGCTCTGCCGCGGTGCGCGACCGATCACTAGGCTGCCTGGCATGAGCGAGAGCGGGCCAGTGGTGCGGCGGTCGATCGGGATCGTCTTCTCCGACGGCGGCTTGCTGGCACTCAGCACGAGCCTCCCGGCCGGTGCCGAGGCGCATGGCGAAGAGGAGGTCGCGGCGGTTCTCTGCGACCCCGACGGCGCCCCGCTGCAGTTCGAGGAATCGCTGCTCTCGACCGAGTACGGCGACGACGGCGTCCAGCGGCGGGCGACGCTGGAGCTGTGGCCCGACGTCGAGGAGATGCGGCCGCTGCGCGGCGCCGGCACGCTGATCAGCTCGGTCAAGGTGCGCCGCCAGGGGGTCGACTCCGAGATCGCCTTCTTCCGCTGGTCGGTCGAGGGGCGCGAGGGGCTCGGCACCTACGAGGTCGCCCGCAGCGCCCATGCCTGAGCCTCCGGCCAATGGCTTGCGGGCGATCGTCTCCGACTTCGGCGGCGTGCTGACGACGCCGCTGTTCGCCGCCTTCGCGGCCTTCCAGGACGAGGTCGGGATCTCGCCGGAAAACCTCGGCAAGGCGATGCGGGTCGGGCTGGCCGAGGGCGATGACCTGCCGCTGTTCCGGCTCGAGCGGGGCGAGATCAGTGAGGACGAGTTCATCGAGCGGCTCGAGGACGGGCTGGAATCGATCCTCGGCCACCGCCCTCACCTCCACCACTTCCGCCAGAAGTTCTGGGGCGCCCTGCATCCCAACGAGGAGATGATCGCCCTGATGCACGAGCTGAAGGCGAGCGGTCTGAAGATGGCGATGCTGACCAACAACGTCCGCGAGTGGGAGCCGCTGTGGCGCTCGATGCTGCCGGTCGACGAGATCTTCGAGGAGATCGTCGACTCGGCCTTCGTCGGCTGCCGCAAGCCGGAAGCGCGGATCTACGAGCTGACCCTGGAGCGGATCGGGATGCCGGCCGAGGCGTGCCTCTTCATCGACGACCTGGCGCCGAACATCGAGGGCGCCGAGGCGGCCGGGATGCGCGCCGTCCACTTCCGCGACAACGCCCAGGCGATCGCCGAGATCCGCGCCGCGCTCGCCTAGGCGGGGTTCGCCAGGCCGGCGGGCGATTCGCGCCAGCGGCGGGCGAACGGCAGGCGCCAGCTGTGCGGCGCGATCAGGGCGCCGATCTCGCTCGGCCCCCAGGAGCCCTGCGGGTAGGGCTTGACCGGCGGCGGGTCCCCCAGCAGCGGTTCGGAGACGCCCCAGAGGCGCTCGATCCCCTCCGCCGTGGTGAACAGCGTGCGGTCGCCGATCATCGCGTCGCGGATCAGCCGCTCGTAGGCCTCGACCGTCTCGGCCCGGTAGTCGGTTTCCTCCAGCGAGAACTGCATGCTCGCCTTGTCGAGCACCATCCCCATCCCCGGCCGCTTGCCGTAGAAGGAGAGCGAGACGCGCGAGGACTCGTCGAGGTCGAAGGTGAGGTGGTCGGGCCCGTAGCGGCCGACCCGCGAGTGCTCGGGGAACATCGCGTGCGGCGGCTCGCGGAAGGCGATCGAGATGATCCGCGCGCCTTCCCCCATCCGCTTGCCGGTCCGCAGGTAGAAGGGCACCCCGCTCCAGCGCCAGTTGTCGAGTTCGCAGCGCAGGGCGATGAAGGTCTCGGTGCTGGAGTCGGGATCGACCCCGGGTTCGGAGCGGTAGCCCTCGTACTGGCCGCGCACCACCTGGTCGGGGTCGAGCGCCTGCAGGCTGCGGAAGACCTTGTTCTTCTCCTCGGTGATCGGTCCCGGGGCCAGCGCCGTCGGCGGCTCCATCGCGACGAAGGCGAGGATCTGGAACAGGTGGGTGACGACCATGTCGCGGAAGGCGCCCGTCTTCTCGTAGAAGGCGGCGCGCGAGCCGACCCCGACCGTCTCGGGCACGTCGATCTGGATGTGGTCGATGTGGCTGCGGTTCCAGATCGGCTCGAAGAGGCCGTTGGCGAAGCGCAGCGCGAGGATGTTCTGCGCCGCCTCTTTGCCGAGGAAGTGGTCGATGCGGAAGACCTGGTCCTCGGCGAGGACTTCGTGGACCATCGAGTTCAGCTCGAGGGCGCTGGCGAGGTCGGTCCCGAACGGCTTCTCCATGATCACCCGCGAGCGCTCTGAGAGCCCGCAGGACTTCAGCATCTGGATCACGTCGGGGGCGGCGTTCGGCGGCACGCTGAGGTAATGGAGCAGGTGCATCTCCGGGCCAAGCTCCTCTTCGGCCCGGTCGACCGCCGCCTTCAGCCCCTCCGGCGCCTGCGCGTGCGGGACGTAGCCGAGGCGGCGGGAGAACTCATGCCACTCCTCGCCGCCGAAGGCGTGGCGCGCATGCTCGCGGCAGGCCTCTTCGGCGATCGCCCGGAAGCGAGCGTCGTTGATCTCCTCCATCGAGACACCGATGATCCGAAACGGCGGCATCAGCCCCGCCTGGAAGAGCCGCAGCAGGCCCGGCAGCAGCTTGCGCCGAGCGAGGTCGCCGGTCGCGCCGAAGATGACTATCGCTTGCGGGGGAACGTCCAAACTAGTTGTCGCTACCCGCCCGGTCCCAGACGTAAAGCTCGAGCGCCTCTGCGGCGAGCTCCATCAGGCGGGGTGGGCCGAGGAGGCTGAGGACCAGCTCCAGCGCGTCTTCCTCGGTGACGCCGGAGTCGACCGCCTCCTCGCCGCGGAAGCCGGCGGCTAGCTTGAGGGCCTCGCGGCGGTTGTCGCCGAGGGAGCTGAAGGCGGCCATCAGGAAGTCGCGGTTTGGGACCGGCTGGCCGGCCTCCAGGGAGCCGTGCCAGGCGGCGAGCATCGAGAGGTCGTGCTCGTCGAGCTCGGAGATCGCCTTCGCGTAGTGAACTTCGAGCTCGGACTCGGGGATCTCATCCACCCAGGCGCGCACCGCCTCCCCGAGGAGCTGGCGGCGAGCCTCACGGCCGACGGAGTCGGCGATGGCCCGGATGGCGTCGGCTGGGTCTACGAAACAGAGAGACATGATCTGCCGAGCAATCTAGAGACGGCTGATGACGCCAAAAGATGCCCGCTAACCCCCCAGTTTGCGGGGTCGTGGCGGGTGCCTCCCAGACGACGCCGGAGGCGTCCCTAGGCTCGGACGGGTGCCGCTGAAACTGATCCACGGGCCGCCCAACTCGGGCAAGCGGGGCGAGGTGCTGCGCGGGTTCGGGGAGGTTCTCGACCGCGATCCCGTTCTCGTCCTGCCGACCACCGACGACGTCTTCGACTTCGAGCGCGAGCTCTGCTCCTCCGGGGCGGTCCTGGGCGGCGCGGCGATGACCTTCGGCGCCCTCTTCCGCACCGTCGCCACCGCCGCCGGGGCGCCGCCCGGGGCCGAGCTCTCCGCCGCCCAGCGGCTGCGGGCGGTCGCGGTGGCGATCGCCGCGCGGCAGAGCCGCCTCGGGCCGCTGCGGCGCTCCGCCGCCCGGCCCCGCTTCGCCGGCGCGCTGGAGCGCCTGCTCGGCGAGCTGCAGGCGGCCGGCGTCGAGCCGCAGGAGGTCGAGGCCAGCGCCGCGACCCTGGAGGGCTCGGCCTACCTCAGCGACCTCGCGGCCCTCTACGGCGGCTATGAGGAGGTGCGGCGGCGCAGCGGCCGCACCGACGCCCACGGCATCGCCCGCGAGGCGATCGCCCAGCTGCGCCGCGACGGCACCTTCTGGGGCGCGCGGCCGGTCTTCCTCTACGGCTTCGACGACCTGACCGAGAACCAGTTCGCGCTGGTCGCGGCGCTGGCGGAGCGGACCGAGGTGACCATCGCCCTCCCTTACGAGGAGGGAAGCGCGGCGCTGGAGGCGCGCGGCCGCCTGCTCGGCCAGCTGCGCGAGCGCCTCGGCCCGGCGGCGGAAGAGCCGACCGCGGCGGCCCCGGCCAACACCGAAAGCGCGCTGCTCTTCCACCTGACCGAGTCCTTCGGCGCATCCCGGCCCCGGCGCCTGGAGCCCGACGGCAGCCTCGCCCTGCTGCGCTCGGCCGGGACCCGGGCCGAGGCCGAGGCGATCGCCACCCACGTCTCCCGCCTCGTCCAGGCCGGGGCCGAGCCGGCCCAGGTGGCGATCGCCCTCCGCGACCCCACCCGCCGCGGTCCGGAGATCGCCGCCGCCCTGGAGGCGAACGGGATCGCGGTCGCCCTCGAGGCCGAGCTGCCGGTCGCCGGGACGGGCGTCGGCGGCGCCCTCCTCGCCCTGCTCGAGGCGGCGTTCGGCAGCCGCCGCGCGGCCGACTTCCTCCGCTACCTGCGCGGCCCTTCCGGCTTCTCGCCACGCCGTGTCGACTGGTTCGAGCGCCGGGTCCGCCGCGGCCGCATGCGCGACGCCGAGACGGCGCTGCTGCTCTGGCAGGGCGAGGACGGCGAGCCGCCGCGGGACCTGCAGCGCCTCCGCGCCGCCGCCGAGCGCTCACCCCAGGCGCTGGCCACCGAGGTCGGCGCGCTGGCGGCGACGATGGCCTCGCGGCCGCTGCGCGACGAGGAGGACGGACCGCAGCTGCAACGGGGCGAGGGTCTGGAGCTGCGCGCAGCCGGCGCGATCGCCGCCGCCCTGGACGAGCTGGCCGAGCTCGGCGACCTGGCGCCGCGGCAGGACGAGCTGGCCGAGATCGTCGCCGAGCTGCGATTCCGGGCCTGGTCAGGCCCGGTCGAAGGCCGGGTGCGGATCGCCGACCCCTACCGGCTGCGCGCCGCCCGCTTCGACCACGTCGTCGTCGGTTCCCTGCAGGACGGCGAGTTCCCCCGCCGCGACCGCGGCGCCGACCCGTTCCTCTCCGACGGGCAGCGGGAGACGCTCGGGCTCGACCCGCGGCGCGACAGCGAGGCCGAGGAGCGCTACCTCTTCCACGCCTGCCTCGCCCTGCCACGGCGCAGCCTCGTCCTCTCCTACCGCGACAGCGACGAGGACGGCGCCGCGACGGCGCGCACGCCGCTGCTCGACGACGTGCGGGCGCTGCTGGCGCCGGCGCCGGAGGGGACGGGCCCCGACCCGGTCGAGGAGGCGATCACCGTCAACCGCGATCTTGCCCAGGTGGTGGCGCCGCTGGCCGAAGCGCCCTCGGAGGACGAGCTGGCGCGGGCGCTCGCCGCCCACGGCCCAGCCGCCGACGCGCCGGCGCTGCTCGACGCGGTCGGCGTCGGCGGCGAGCTGGCGGCGCGCATGCTCGACCGCCTAGCGGCGGCCCGCCGTGCAGAGACCGGCTCGCGGGCGCCGGGGCCGCTGAGCAACCCCGCCGTGCTCGAGTCCCTGGCCTCCGTCCCCGCCTACGGCGGTACCACCCTGGAGGAGTTCGACACCTGCTCCTACCGCTGGTTCGCCGGCCACGAGCTCGACCCGCAGCTGCTGGAGCCGGCACCGGACCCGCTGGTCCAGGGCGGGCTGATGCACGAGGCGCTCGACCGCCTCTACAAGGAGCGGCCGGGAGGCGACCCGCTGCCGCGTCCCGGCAGCCTCGGCGCCTGGCGCGAGCGCGGCCGCGAGCTGGTCGCCGCGGTCGTCGCCGATCGCGAGCTGGGCGACCACCCGGCTGAGCGGGCGATGGCGCGCCGGGTCGAGCGCCTGCTGGAGCGCTTCCTCGCCGAAGAGGCCGAGCGCGAGACCGGCGGCTTCGAGCCCTGGCTGCTGGAGGCGCGCTTCGGCGAGCATCCCGACGCCGAGCGGCCGGTCCTCGACCTCGGCGGCTGGGGACTGCACGGCGCCGTCGACCGGGTCGACCGCTCCGGCGAAGGGCGCGCCGTCGTCATTGACTACAAGCTCGCCGGGGCGGTCACGCCGCGGGAGAAGTTCGAGGAGCGGGCGAAGCTGCAGCTGCCGCTCTACCTGCTGGCGGTCGCCGAGCACTGGGGGGCGGAGCCGGTCGGCGCGCTGTACCACCCGCTGCGCGGCACCTCGGTGCGGCGCCCGCGCGGGGTCGTCTCCAGCGAGGTCGCCGCGGAGCTCGCCGGCTATGACCTCTACCGCGGCGACGTCGTCGACCCGGAGGGGCTGGAGGAGCTGCTGGCGGACTCGCGCTCCCGCGCCGGCGCGATCGTCGCCCGCATGCGCGGCGGCGAGATCCGCCGCGACCCCGGCCCGCGGCCGGGGCTGCGCGGCCACGACGTCTGCCCCGCCTGGTGCACCTTCGCCTCGATCTGCCGCCGCGACCGCTCGCCGCGCTACGAGGAAGACGACGAAGGGGACGAGCGATGAGCGCCGGACAGGCAAGCGCCGCGCCGCCGCGCCAGCCAACCCCCGAGCAGGCCGCCGCGATCGCCGCCCGCGGCGAGGACGTGCTGCTCGAAGCCGGCGCGGGGACCGGCAAGACCGGGGTGATGGTCGAGCGCTACTGCCGGCTGGTCTGCGACAGCGGCCTCTCCCCCGACGCCGTCCTCGCCTTCACCTTCACCGACAAGGCGGCGGCCGAGCTGCGGCAGCGGATCCGGGCCGAGCTGGCGCGCCGGGCCGAGCGCGGCTCGGAGCGGGCGGCGGGCGTGCTCGCCGGGATCGGCGGCGCTTGGGTGACGACGATCCACGGCTTCTGCAACCGCGTCCTCGCGGCCCATCCGGTCGCGGCCGGAGTCGACCCGGGATTCCGCGTTCTCGACGCGCCGGAGACCGGCCGCGCCGCGCGCGAGGCCTTCGACGACGCCCTGGTCGAGTTCCTCGCCGAGGGCGACGCCGCGCGCGAGGAGACCGTCGCCGCCTTCGACCTCGAAGGGCTGCGGGGGATGATCGCCGGCGTCCACGCCGAGCTGCGCAGCCGCGGCGTCGCCGCCCCGCGCCTCCCCGAGCCGCCGCGCCCCGACCCCGAGGCGGCGATCGCCCGCGCGATCGAAGCCGCCGGCGAGTGCCTGGCCGAGCTGGAGGAGAAGAACGGGAAACGGACCGAGGCCGAGCGCGAGCTGCTGGAGCGGGCGCTGGCAGGGCTCTCGTCGGCGCCGGGGCCGGTGCCGAGCCTCGACGAGCTGCTCACGTTGACGACCGGCAGCCGGGCGAAGACGCTCGCCCCCTACCGCGAGGCGATCGAGGCGGCGATCTCACGGGTCGCCGAGGCCGGCGAGGGCGCCGTCGCCTACGCCCACCTGGCGGAGCTGCTCGAGCTCTTCTCGGCCCGCTTCGCGGCGGCGAAGGAACGCCGCGCCGGAATCGACTTCGAGGACCTGCAGATCCTCGCCGCGCGGCTGCTGGAGCGGGCCGAGATCGGCGAGCACTACCGCTCCCGCTTCCGCCAGATCCTGGTCGACGAGTTCCAGGACACCAACCGCCTGCAGCTGCGGCTGATCGAGGCGCTGCACGGGCCGAAGACGGAGCTGGTCGCGGTCGGCGACGAGCTGCAGTCGATCTACGGCTTCCGCCACGCCGACCTCGAGGTCTTCCGCCGCCGCCGCGAGGAGGTCGAGCGCCGCACCGACGCCGAGCTGATGCGGCTAAGCGGCAACTTCCGCTCGCGGCCGGAGGTCGTCGGCGCCGTCAACCTGCTCGGCGAGGCGCTGCTCGGCGCGGACTATCAGCCGCTGCGGGTCGGCACCGTTCCCGCTGAGAGCCCGGGCTCGGAACCGGCGGTCGAGCTGCTGCTGACCGCCCGCGACGGCTGGGACGGCGAGGGGATCGAGCTGGAGCCGGCGATCGACGGCGCCACCCCGCTCAACTGCCTGGCCGAGGCGCGGTTCGTCGCCGAGCGGCTGCGCGAGCTGGCCGAGGCCGGGATGCCGCGCGGCGAGATGGTCGTCCTGCTGCGCGCCTTCACCCACCTCGACGCCTACGAGGACTCGCTCGAACGCGCCGGCCTGCGCCCCTACGTGGTCGGCGGCCGCGGCTACTGGTCCCAGCAGCAGGTCGCCGACGTCAGCGCCCTGCTGGCGGTCATCGCCAACCCGCTCGACGACCATGCGCTGTTCGGCGCCCTCGCCTCCCCCGCCTGCGGCACCGCTCCCGACACGCTCTGGCTGCTGCGCGCGGCGGCGGGCAAGCGCCGCCACGTCTGGCCCGCGGTAGAGCAGGTCGCGGGCACCGGCGACTCGGAGCTGACCGAGCCCGAGCGCTTGGAGGCGATCCCCGCTGACGAGCGCGAGCTGCTGCGGACCTTCGCCGCCCGGATCGACTCGCTGCGCGAGCGCGCCTCGCGGCTGGCGCTGCCGGCGCTGATCGAGGCGGCGGTGACCGAGACCGGATACGACCTGGCGGTGCTCTCCCGCCCGACCGGCGAGGCGCGCTTCGCCAACGTCCGCAAGCTCGCCCGCCTGGCGGCCGAGTTCGAGTCCCGCGAGGGGCGCGACCTGCGCGGCTTCCTCGACTTCCTCGCCGCCCGCGCCGAGGGCGAAGCCGAGGCGCAGGCCGCGACCGCCGCCGAGGGCCACGACGGGGTGCGGATCATGACCGTCCACAACGCCAAGGGCCTTGAGTTCGAGGTCGTCGCCGTCCCCGACCTGGCGCGCAGCCTGCTGGCCGGCGGCCGGGCTCCGCTGCTGGCGCTCGGTCGCGAGGACGAGCCGCGGGTGGGGCTGCAGCTGCGCCGGCTGGGGGCGGCGGCGATCAACCTCTACGAGTACGGCGCGCTCTGCGAGGAGGCGCGCGAGCGCGACTCCGAGGAGGGGCTGCGGCTCTTCCACGTCGCCGCCACCCGCGCCCGGCAGCGGCTGATCCTCAGCGGCGTCGTCAAACCCGAGCCCGGCAAGGAGACGCGGCCGAGCACACCGGTGATCGAGCGGCTGGTCGACGCCCTCGGCGTGCCGCGCGACGCCGACGCGACCGTGCCGGTGGCGCCGCCGGCGCCGCGCCCGGGGCTGGAGGCGGCCTTCGAGCCCTCGCAGATCGCCGTGCGGGCGAACCTCCCCTCGCCCGAGCGGGCCGCCGAGCTGCGGGCGCTGCGCCGGCGCGAGGCGAGCGAGCGTGAGCTGGGCGAGGGCCCGCCGCCGCTGGTCGAGCGCGACCCGCCGATCGTCCCCAGCCGCCCCCTCTCCTACACCGCGATCTCCGCTTACAAGGAGTGCCCCTACCGCTTTTACATGGAGCGGGTGCTGGGGCTGGCGCGGACCGAGCAGGGACCGGGCGTGGAGGGCGAGCCGTCAGCACGGGAAGAAAGAACGGCTCGGGGTGCCGCGGTACACGCACTTCTCGAGTGGAGTCAGGCGAACGGGTGGAGCATTCCTAGTGAGGAGCTGGTGCTTCGGCATGCCTTGGCGGTGGGGCTGGGGGCGACGCTATCGGCGGAGTTGCTCGAGCCTGTTCGGAGGTGGATTAGCTCTCCGCTGCGGGAGCAGCTTGAGGTCGAGGCGACGCGGGTTCGGGCCGAGGTGCCTTTGCTGCTTGGGGTTGGCGACACGGTGTTGCGCGGGTCGATTGATTTGCTTGTGGAGCGGGAAGGGGCGCCGCCGTTGGTGGTCGATTACAAGACCGACCGGTTGGGCGGGGCTGAGCCGGGTGAGCGCGCGGGTCGCTATGAGGTGCAGCGGTCTATTTATGCGCTGGCGGTTGCCGAGGCGCTGGACGTGGCAGAGGTCGAGGTGGCCTATGTCTTCCTCGAGCGGGCGGATGAGCCGGCCGTGACGACTGTGGGACCCGCGGAGATGGTGGCTGCTCGGGGCGCCTTGGAGGAGGCGATTGCTCAGATCGGCCGGGGCGAGTTCCCGGCTGCTCCGGTGGAGGAGCGCAGCTGGGATCTCTGCCGTGGATGCCCCGCGCTGCGTGGACTGTGTTCTGGCCCTGAGGCGGAGTCAGCCGACGTCTGATGCGGTGTCCAATTTCGCTGCGAGGTCGTCCAGGCGGAGCTCCTTCAGGCCCGCACCCACCTCGTCGAGCTCGCCGGCGCAGTAGGTGACCAGCTGCTTGCCCTCGCCGCAGAGGTCGAGGGTCTCGCGCAGGCCGGCCTGGCCGGAGTCGAGCCGGTCGATGATCTCCTCCAGCCGCTCGACCGCGGCCTCGTAGGAGTCAGGCTGCGCCGTCGGGCTCTGGTCTCGCTCGGACTCGTCCATCGCTGAAGCGAAGGCTAATGCGCTCCGCGGCGCCCGCCTCCGCGGCGCTGGTCAGCGGCTCCCCGCCCTCGCCCTCGACCAGGGCGTAGCCCCGCTCCAGGGTGCGCTCGGGCTCGTGGGCGCGGAGAGTGACCGCCGCCCGGTGCAGGGCGTCGCGGCGCCTCTCCATGTCGGCACCGACAGCGCGCCGCCGCGCTCGCTCCAGCACCACCGTCCCGACCCGCCGCTGGGAGGCGGCGCGGTCGGTGAGGCCGCGTTCGGCGGCGGCGCGGATCTCGCGGATTTTCTGGTTCAGCTTGCCGCGCTCGCGCTGCAGCGCCCGCGCCGGACCCCGCGCCAGGGCGCCGAGGTGGCGCGACCGGGTCCCGATCGCCCCCTCCCCCGCCCGCCGCAGGGCGACGACGGAGCGCTCGAGGCTCTCACGCGCCGCGAGGCAGTCGAGCGGGACCGCCGCCTCGGCCGCGTGGGTCGGGGTCGAGCAGGCGACCGCGGCGACGTCGTCGATCAGGGTGCTGTCGCGCTCGTGGCCGACGGCGCTGATCACCGGCACGCGCAGCATCGCGACGGTCCGGCAGAGCGTCTCGTCGCAGAAGGCCCAGAGGTCGGCGAGGCTGCCGCCGCCGCGGGTGACGACGATCGCCTCCACCTCAGGCCGGGCCGCCAGGTCCTGCAGCGCCATCCCGATCGCCGGCGCCGCGTGGCGGTCCTGGACCGGCGCGAAGCCCCAGATCAGCGAGCCGCCCCAGCCGCGCCGCTCCAGCGCGGCGAGCAGGTCGCGCCGCGCCGCCCCGCGCTCGGCCGTGACGACGCCGATCGCCTTCGGCAGGACCGGCCGGTGCAGCTGCTTCTGCAGCTCGAAGAGGCCCTCGGCGCGCATCTGCTTGCGCAGCGCCTCCAAGCGCGCGATCAGGTCGCCTTCGCCCGCCAGCCGCACATGGGTGGCGCGGAAGCAGAAGTTGGGCGAGGCCTGGCCGCCGCCGGGGTAGTAGTCGAGCCCGCCGGAGATCACCACTTCGGCCCCGTCGCGCAGGCCCGCCCCGTCGAGCCCCGCCTTCTCGAGGTCGTTGAGCCAGATCGCGCAGGGCACCGCCCCCTCCCCGTCCCGCAACTCGAAATAAGCCTGGACCTTGCTGCGCCCAACCCCGGTCACCTCGCCGATCAGCTGCACCCGAGCCCGCTCGCGCATCCATCCCTGCAGCCGGCGAGCGTAGGTGCCGACCGCAAAGGGACCGGGAAGGTCGGGACCCGCCTGGCGCTCGGGAGCTACGCGGCTTTCTTCCAACGCCTCGCCCAAGTCTTGAGCTCGCTGAGGACGGGATCGAGCTGCTGCCCCGCCTCGGTCAGCGAATAAGTGACTCGCACCGGCGTCCCAGCTTCGACCAGGCGTTCGACCAACCCCTCCTCCTCCAGCTCTCGCAACCGCTGCGAAAGCAGCCGATCCGAGAGCCCAGGAACAGCCTTCCCAAGCTCGGCATAACGCATCGACCGCTCGGTCAGAGCACAGACGATGGCGCCCGTCCACCGCTTCCCAATCAACTCAATCGCATGGTGGAAGTGAGGACAAACCGCCCCACCGGCCCCCTTCTCCTGCCCCTCAACAGAGCTGATCGGCTCCATCAACCGAGCTTACACAACGTAAGTGACGGGCCTTATTTTGGGCTCGCAGGCGGGGTCGGGGGGTCCTCCGCCAGACACTCAACATGAGCCATAGGCGAGATGTGTCTGGAGGGGGACCCCCCGACCCCGCCCCCATCACCCCGTACAAGGTCCGGTATCCACTTCTTCGCTCGCCCCCTTAAGCGCATCCCGAACCTGCTCAGCCGGAATTGCAAAGCCGCCCCGCGGCCCGCTGGTGGTAGCCGCAAAGACCGTCCCGACCACATTCCCGCCAGGATCGACCAACGGCCCACCGGAATTGCCGCTGCGCACCGAACCGCTCATCGCCACGATCGTCCGCTCAACCGGCCCGTTGCCATAAGAGTCCTCGCTGATCGTCTCCCGCGTCTCCCCGATCCGCGCCGGCGCCAGCGAGTAGGGGCCGTTTTCGGGATAGCCGAGGACGGCGCCGTCCTCCCCTTCCCGGCGGTGGGAGCTGATCGGCAGGGGCGGCAGCGCCGCCCCCACCCGCAGCAGGGCCAGATCCCGGCGCGGCTCGTAGTAGATCGGCGTCGCATCGAGCTCGACCCCGTCCTGGGTGGTCACCGTGGTGTCGTCGGCGCCGGCGACCACATGCGCGTTGGTGACGACTATTTCCGGTTCGACCGCCCAGCCCGATCCCTCGATCCCCAGCCCGCAGGCGGTGCTGAGGACCCGCACGACCGAGTCGCCGGCGTTCAACACCTCGGGGTCGGAGGCGATCTTCGCGTCGGGGGACGCAACCGGTGCCGCGGGGCCGAGCACGGTCGGCGCCGGGTCAACGCGGTCGAGCGCGTTCAGCAGCGGCCCGGACGGGGGCAGGACGTCGTTGAGGCTGCGCAGGATCACCGACTGCTGGATGTCGGCGCGCAGCCGCGCCGTGGCCGGGGCGTGGAGCAGGACCGCGCCGAAGACCCAGGCGAGGCCGAGGGCGACGGAGGCGATCAGGGCCGCTCCCCCGGCTCCGTCCGCGGCGTTGAGGAAAGGACGGCGGACGAGCTTCTCCCGCAGGCCGAGGGCGAAGCTCTCGACGGTCACCGCCATCAGCGCCCCGATCAGCAGCGCCCCGAGGGCGGCGCAGAGCGGCGCGTAGGGCGAGTGCGAGCCCTTGCTCAGCAGCAGAGGGCCGACCCGGCTGCCGAGGAAGGCGCCGGCGCCGAAGCCGAGCAGGGTCAGGGCGCCGACGATCAAGCCCTGTCGATAGCCCCACAGGGCCAGGGCAAAGGTAAAGGCCAGGATCGCCCAATCCAAGACGGTCACCCGTGAAATAGAAGCATGCCGGGTATCGCTCGTTTACCTTTCGCCGGTGAGTTCATCCCGGAACGAGGCGGAGCGACGCCGTCGCCTCCTCACCCGCAGCCTTCCCCTGGCCCTCGTCGCCCTCGTCGCCTTCGTGATCGGAATCGCCACCGGCGCGCCGGGATCGCCGGAGAAGGACGCGGCCAACCGCTTCGCCGAAGCCTGGGAAGCCGAGGACTTCAAAGCGATGTACGGGGAACTGAACGAAGCCTCGCGGGCGCGGGTCGACCGCAAGGAATTCGAAGCCGCCTACCGCGAAGCCGAGCAGGTGGCGACCGCGCGCAAACTGACCGCGGACTCGGCCGGCGATCCCAAGCAGACCGACGCCGGCACGACCGTCCCGATCGCGGTCACGGTCGAGACCGTCGCCTTCGGCAGCCTCGAAGACGAGCTGGCGCTGCCGTTCGCCGACGGCGGCGTCGAATGGGACAAGAGCCTCGCCTTCCCGGGCCTGGCGAAGGGCGAGGAGCTGGCGGCCGACGTGGAGCTGGCCGAACGGGCGCCGATCCTCGCCCGCGACGGCACCGTCCTCGCCGAAGGCCCGGCCGAAGAACGCGAACACCCGATCGGCAGCGCCGCGATCGACGTCACCGGCGAAGTCGGCGAAGCCTCCGAAGAAGAACTGGCCAGGCTCGCCCGCCACGGCTTCCCGCCGGAAACCCCGGTCGGCATCAGCGGCCTCGAGCGCGCCTTCAACGACCGCCTGGCGGGCAAGCCCGGCGGTTCGCTGCTCGCGGTCGCCGCCGACGGCACCTCGGTCCGCACCCTGGCGAAGTCGAAACCACAGCCCGGGGCGCCGGTGAAGACGACGATCGACCCGGATCTGCAGGAAGCCGCGGTCGCGGCGCTGGCCGGGCGCTCGGGCGGCGTCGCCGTGCTCGACACGCGCAAAGGGGACGTGCGGGCGCTGGCCGGCCAGGCCTTCTCCGCCCCCCAGCCCCCCGGCTCGACCTTCAAGGTGGTGACCACGACCGCGGCGCTGGAAGCCGGCGCGGTCAGCCTCGACGACGAATTCGAAATCAGCGACGGGGTCAACGTCGGCGGCCGCTTCCTCAACAACGCCAACGGCGAGTTCTGCGGCGGCACCTTCCGCCAATCCTTCGCCGAGTCCTGCAACGCGGTCTTCGCCCCGCTGGGGCCGGCGGTCGGCAACGACAAGCTGGTCGGGACCGCCGAAGCCTTCGGCTTCAACTCGCCGCCGAGCCTGTACTCCTCGCGCATCCTCGGCGAAGTCGAACCCGAGGAATCGACGATCCCGACTCAGATCGGCGAAGAAATCGACCTCGGCGTCTCGGCGATCGGCCAGGGGGAAGTGCTGGCGACGCCGCTGGAGATGGCGAGCGTCTCGCAGACCGTCGCCAACGGCGGCGTCCGCCTGCCGAATTCCATCGTCCTCAACGAGAAACTGCGCCCGGACCCCGAGCCGGTGCGGGTGATGACGAAGAAGACGGCCGACGAGCTGACCGAACTGATGATCGGCGTCGTCACCGAAGGGACCGGCACCGCCGGGGCGATCGCCGAGGGGCAGGTGGCGGGCAAGACCGGCACCGCCGAGCTCGGGCCGAAACCCGGCGAAGAGGAATCCGACAACCCGGTGCAGATCAAGGACGCCTGGTTCACCGCCTTCGCCCCGGCCGAGAAGCCGCGCCTCGCGGTCGGGGTGCTGCTGATCGAAGCGGAAGCCGCGGGCGGCGAAGTCGCCGCGCCGATCGCCTCGGAAGTTCTCTCGGCCGGACTCTGAGCGGGCGCGGACCTAGAGGTCCAGCTCTACTTCGGCTTCTTCTTCGCCCTCGACACCGGGGATGTGGAGGGTGAGCGGCCGGTTCTCGGACGCTTCTTCGGGCAGCAGGAAGAGCGTGAGTGCGCCCTGGATCGTCCCCTGCTGGGCGGGAGTGTCGAGGCGCGGGATCTGTTCTTCGGCTTCGACTTCGCCGCCGAAGTCGAGGGCGAAGATGCTTTCGCTCTCCAGGGCCTCGTACTCGTTGTCATCGACGTCAGTGATCGTCAGCGAGGAGGGCAGCGTCTGCGGCTCGTCGCTTTCGTTCTGGACTTCGAAGAAGACGCCGAAGTAGCTCTCGCCTTTCGGCGGATCTTCCTGGCCGACCAGGTAGGCCTCGTCCTCGGTGTCGGCGGGGTTGAGGTAGCGCGAGAAGGTGGCGATGTACTTCAGCTCGCCGAGCTCGACCGACTCACCCTCGCTGACGCTCTTGGAGTCGCTCTCGTAGCCGCAGGCGGAGACCCCGACGACGAGCAGGCCCAGCGCCAGGAGCGCGAGCAGCGACAGCAGTGGGCGGCGGTGCGGGGACATCGGCGGCGCGGAGTCTATATAGAGCTAGGGGATGCCCGTCGCGTACCGGTTGCCGCCGGCGACGGCGATGCGCTCGGAGGCGGGCTCGTCGGACTCGAGGCCGTCGCGCAGGCGGCGCACCGCCTCCCGCCAGCCGCGGCCCTGGAAGACGGAGCCGGCGCTCAGCAGCTCGAGGCCGCGGTCGATCGCGCGGGGCTCGGTCCAGTGGGAGACGCGGACCGCGGTCAGGCCGCCGGCCGCCTCGGTCAGCTCCCAGACGGTGTGGTTGGGGATCCGGTTGGCGCGCCCGCCGCGGCCTTCCTCGACGATCCGGAAGGGCTCCTCGAGGGCGACGATCGTGGTGTCCATCCAGACCTTGCGCAGGGGGGCCTTGACGCGGAACCTCGCCCCCGCCCCGACGCCCTCGCTGTCGATCCGGGTGAGGTGGAAGTCGGTGAGGAAGTGGTCGGTGAAGGCCGGCCGCGCCGCGAGGTCGGCGAGCCTCGCGAAGACCTCCTCGCGTGGGACGTCGATCTCGATCTCGGCGGCGATGGGTCCCATCGGGCGCGGAGTCTAGATGGCCGTGCCTGAAGGGCACCAGATTGAGAAAATTGAGTGCTATTCACCTGGGGCCGGTCTAGTATCAATGTCCACCAGTTGGGACGCGGTTTTACGGGAAGGAAGTGAGTTCGATCTTCAACACTGCCGGCACCAGTCCGGCCGGCGAGGCGTACGCCACCGGCTCGATGCCCGGAGAGGGCACCTTCTTCTGCCTCGTCTGCGGCACCCAGGTCTCCCTGCACGAGACCGACGCGCTGCCCGCCTGCGAGCGCTGTGGCGCCTCCCGCTTCCGCCGCGACTCGATCTTCTCCTCGCTGCAGGAGCACGGCTCCCCCACGGTCGAATTCGCCGCCGCGGCCGAGCACGAGCCACCGGCCTGGCTGGACGAAGCGCGGGAGCTGCTGAGCGGCCCCGGCTACCACCTGGCGATGCGCGAGCGGGGCAAGATCGAGACCTTCGCGCTGCCCAGCGGCTGGTCTCGGATCGGCCGCTGCACGACGGCCGACATCTGCCTCGACGACCCCAGCGTCTCCCGCCGCCACGCGATCGTCAACAACAAGGAGGGACGGGGTCCCCGCGTCCTCGACGACCGCAGCTTCAACGGCATCCTCGTCAACGGCGTCGAAGTCGACGTCGCCGAGCTGGAGCCCGGCGACGAGCTGACCATCGGCCGCCACAACCTCTACCTCCTCCAGGCCTAAACACCGAGACCGCAAAAAAGCACCCTCAAGGTGCTTTTTTGCGGTCTCGTGGCGCTTGGGCCGCGAAGTTCCGGCCACCCCCGTCCCTACGATGCGAGCGGTGAGCGCCACGCCCCCGGACGATCCCAACCTGCCCTCGGGCGAGGAGTCGATCGCGGCCTCGGCCGAGCGGGCCCGGGCCGAGCTCCACGCCGAGATAGAGCGCGTCCGCCGCGGAGTCGAGCAGATGCTCGATGACCAGAACGCGCCCCTGAACAGCGACCTCCGCCGCGAGCTCGACACCATGCAGGAGGATCTCCGCCGCTACGTCAAGACCCGCATCCGCAAGTCCCAGAAGCAGACCAACCGCCGCTTCAACAGCCTGGAGGACCGCACCGACACCCTCGAGCAACGCCTCGACAGCATCGACGCTGAGCGCCGCCTAGCCGAATGGCGCATCCACTCCGACACCGAGCAAATGCTCGACGGGCTACTGCAGGAGGTACGAGGGATCGCCGACCGGCTCGAAGGCCGGCCGGCTCACTGAATCACTCGGTGCTGATGCTCGGGTCTGCCTGGACCTTGAAGGGGACGATCATTAGGAAGTTGCTGGTTGCGTCGGCGGCCAGGTCGAGGACGCGGTCGGCCTCCTCGTTCTGGTCGGTGGCGCGGAGCTCTCCTGCGTAGCCGTTGATCAGGTCGTCGATGTCGATCAGGGCCTCGACGTCGAGGTCCTTGAGCTCGACTTTGGCGCCTCGGCCTAGGCGGCGCTCGATCGCGCTGCGGTCGATACCGAAGGCGTTCTGGCGGACGTAGACGCGGCCGCCGGTCATGCCCGCGCAGGCCCAGGGACCGATGTCGCCGAGGACGATCGCCCGGCCGCTGGTCATGTACTCGAAGGCGAAGCCCTTGATGTTGGCGCGGTTGGCAAGCGAGCCGCGGCTGTCGTCGATCGGGCCCTCGGGCTCGCCGGCGATCACCACGTCGGCGCCGGAGAGGCGGATGCAGAAGCGGGAGTCGGCGCTGCCCTGGACGTAGAGCTTGCCGCGCTGGGCGCCGTAGGCGAAGGACTTGCCGACCGAGCCGTTGACGCGTGCGCCGCGCGCGCCCTTGCCCTTGAGGATCGAGATCCTGCCGCCCAGCATCGTCTTGCCGACGCCGTCCTGGGCGCCGCCCTCGACGCGGATGTTGACCCCGTAGGAGTTGAAGGCGCCGAGGCCCTGGCCGGCGACCGAGCCGCCGTTGAACTCGAGGCTGGCGAGGACGTCGTCTTCTGACCCCTCGGCGCCGCCGTCGAAGATCCGCGAGCGGGCGATCGCCCCCGCCAGCTCGGTCCCGAGGACGCGGTCGTTGGCATCGGTCGCCCGCGGGAACCGGCTGCGGACGGTGCTGCCGGAGCAGACTTCCGGCGCCAGCGCGGCGATCTGGCTCGAGGCCTCCTTGGCCTCCATCCGGATCGGACGGGCGACGACGAGGCCCGCTTCGGCCCGCGCCTCGGCCTCCGCGGCCACCGGCATGTCGAGCGGTTCGAGGTCGAGGTGCTCCTCCAGCGGTTCGATCAGCGGCGTCAGGTCGACCGTGTCCTTCATCGCCACCTGCTCGAGCAGGTCGTAGCGGCCGACCAGGTCCTGGGCGCGGTCGTAGCCGAGCGAGGCCACCACCTGCTTGACCTCCTCGCCCATCGAGGAGAAGAAGCGGGCGCAGCTCTCGGCGGCGCGGTCGACCTCCTGCGGAGTGAACTTCTTCAGCCCGTGGGCCTCCGCTTCGGCCGGGGTCTCGATCTGGGTCGCGATCCCGACGTGGCAGGTGTCCAGCTGGCAGCCGCGGCAGATCGTGCAGCCGAGGCTGACCATCGCCAGGGTGCCGAAGCCGACGCGGTTGGCGCCGAGGCAGTGCAATTTGACGATGTCGTGGCCGGTGCGGTAGCCGCCGTCGGCCCAGATCTCGACCCGATTGCGCAACCCCGCCTCCATCAGCGCCCGGTGCACGGCGCGGGTGCCGATGTCAGACGGCAGGCCGACGTGCCGCAGCGCGTGCTGGCGCGCGGCGCCGGTGCCCCCCTCGAAGCCCGAGAGGGTGATGATGTCGGCGCCCGCCTTGGCGATGCCGAGGCCGATGGTGCCGATGTTCGGCACCACCGGGACCTTGACCGAGACCCGCACGTCCGGGTTGACGGTCTTCAGCTCGTCGATCAGCTCGGCCAGGTCCTCGATCGAGTAGAGGTCGTGGTTGTTGGAGGGAGAGATCAGGTCGGTGCCGGGCGCCGCGTTACGCGCGGCGGCGACCTTCTCGGAGACCTTCTTGCCGGGCAGGTGGCCGCCCTCGCCGGGCTTGGCGCCCTGGCCGATCTTGATCTCGGCGACGTAGGAGGAGTTGATCATCTCCGCCGAGACGCCGAAGCGGCC
>DATAMR010000004.1:0-16979 GCA_036260485.1 Solirubrobacterales bacterium
CGCCGCCTTCGAGTTCGCCGCCGAGATCGGACTCGACCCGATCGTCGAGATCCCCCGCGAGGACGGCCCCCCGGTCCGGCTCCCCCGCAGCCCGGTCAAGCTCTCGAAGACGCCGGCGAGCTATCGGCTGCCTCCGCCGCGGTTACCCTGACGCCGGTGCGGGTCCTCGTCGTCACCAACTTCATGCCCGACCCCTTGGCGCCGCAGCGGGGGCGCTGGGTCCGCGACCAGGTCGACGAGCTGCGCCGCCGCGGCGTCGAGGTCGACGACTTCGAATTCGCCCGCGGCCGCAACGAGTACCTGCCGGCGACCCGGCGCCTGCGCGCGCTGCTGCGGCGCGAGCGCTTCGACCTCGTCCACGCCCACTACGGCCTTGCCGGCTGGGTGGCGCGGCTGGCCGGGGCGAAGCCGCTGGTCGTCACCTTCCACGGCACCGACGTCCGCCACCACCTCGTCGGCCACCTCTCGCGGCGGCTGGCCTGGCGGCTCGACCTCGTCGCCGGCGTCTCGCGGGCGCTGTTCGAGCCCGAGGACGGGCGGTCGGGCCTGCCCGCGGTCCCGGGCTCGGCGGTCCTCCCCTGCGGGCCCGACCTGCGCCGCTTCGAGGCGATCCCCCGGCCCCAGGCGCGGCGCGAGCTGGGGCTCGACCCCGACCGTCCCTGCCTCTTCTTCCCCGCCAACCCGTCGCGGCCGGAGAAGCGCCACGACCGCGCCGCCGAGGTCGCGGCCGCCTGCGAGGCCGACCTCCTCACCGGCGGCTCGATCGAGCCCGAGCAGATGCCGCTCTGGATCAACGCCGCCAACGCCGTCCTCGTCACCTCCGACTACGAGGGCTTCGGGATGGCCGCGGTCGAGGCGCTGGCCTGCGAGGTCCCCGTCCTCTCGACCGACGTCGGCATCGCCCCCTACGCACTGGGCGGGATCGAGGGCTGCCTCTGCGCCCCCTTCGACGCCGGCGCCTGGGCCGCGGCGGCGCGGCCCCACCTGCATGCGCCCGACCCCCGCGTCGCCGGCGCCGCGCGGGCGGCGACCCTCTCGGCCACGGCGATGGCTGAGCGGGTGATCGAGGCCTACGAAGCGGTCCTCGCCGGAGCAGAGATAGATTGAGGTTCGATGAGCGCTGAATCGGGTGCAGCGAGCGAGAGCCTCGAGAGCCGGATCCGCGAGGCGGAGCGGCGGCTGGACGAGGCCGCGACCCTCGCCGCCGAGGCCGAGAAACGGGCCGAAGAAGAGGTCCAGGCGCTGGAAGCCGACCTCGAGCGCGAGCGCGCGGAGAAGGAGAAGGCGCTGGCGGGCGCCGAGCAGCGGCTGGGCGAGATCGAGTCCCAGGTCGAGGCGGCGGAGCGGCGCGTCGAGGACGCCGAGCGCCGCGCGGACGCCGCCGAGAGGACGGTCGCCGACGAGCTGGCGCGGGCGCGCGAGGGCGCGGCGACGTGGCTGCGCGAGCAGCTCGACGCGATCCGCCGAGAGGCCGAGGGGCGATAAAAACGCCAGGCGAGTTCGACGTCGCCGTGGTCGGCGGCGGCGCCGCCGGTCTTTGGAGCGCGCTGCGGGCGGCCGAGCAGGGGGCGCGCACGGTCCTCGTCTCCCGCACGCCGCTCTCGCAGAGCGCCAGCTACTGGGCCCAGGGCGGGCTGGCGGCTGCGCTCGAACCCAAGGACTCCCCCGACCTCCACGCCGCCGACACGATCGCCGCCGGCCGCGGCCTCTGCCGCACCGCGGCGGTACGGGTCCTGGTCGAGGAGGCGCCGGCGATGGTCCGCGAGCTGATCGGCCGCGGCGTCGTCTTCGACCTCGACCAGGAGGGGCGGCTTGCGCTCGGACTGGAGGGAGGCCACGCCCACCGCCGCATCGTCCACGCCGGCGGCAGCCAGACCGGTTACGAGCTGACCTCGAAGCTGGCGGCGATGGTCGCCGCCGAGGGGCGGATCGAGGTGATGGAGCGGACCTCGGCGCTGGCGCTGTGGAGCGACGGCGCGCGCTGCCACGGCGTCCTCACCAGCGAGGGCGCGGTCGCGGCGCCGGCGACGATCCTCGCCACCGGCGGCGCAGCGGCGCTCTGGCGGAGGACGACGAACCCGCGCGGGGCGATCGGCGCCGGGCCGGTGCTCGCCTCGCTCGCCGGAGCCGACCTCGCCGACCTCGAGTTCTGCCAGTTCCACCCGACCGCGCTGGCGCTGCCGGGAACGCCGCACGACGGCGTCCTGATCACCGAGGCGATCCGCGGCGAGGGGGCGAAGCTGCTCGCCGCCGACGGCGAGCGCTTCACCGACGAGTTGGCGCCGCGCGACGCGGTGACGGCGGCGATCCTCGAGCGGATGCGGGCCGACGGAACCGCGGCCGTGGAGCTCGACCTGCGCGAGATCGACCCCGCCCGCTTCCCCAACGTCTTCGCCTCGCTCGCGCGGGCCGGGCTCGACCCGCGGACACGGCCGGTCCCCGTCGCCCCCGCCGCCCACTACACGATGGGCGGCGTCGCGGTGGACGTCGACGGCCGCTCCTCCCTCCCCGGCCTCTACGCCGTCGGCGAGTGCTCCTGCACGGGCCTGCACGGAGCCAACCGGCTCGCCTCCAACTCGCTCAGCGAGTGCTTCGTCTTCGGCGAGCGCGCCGCGGCCGCGGCGATCGCGGAGGAGGCGATCGCGGGTCGCCCCGAGCCGCCCGAGCGGCGGTTCGAGCCCCCGAGCGACGAGACCCGCGACGCGGTCTGGCGCTACGCCGGCCCGATGCGCAACCCCGACGACCTGGCGCGGCTGATCTCCAACCCCTATCCGCTGGCGCGGGCGATCGGCGCCAGCGCCCTCGGCCGCCGCGAGTCCCGCGGCGGCCACCTGCGCCGCGACTGCCCCGAGACCGACCCCGCGCTCGACGGCATCCACGTCGTCGTCTCCCCCGACGGCACCGTCCGCGAAGAGAATTGGCCCTAAGGCATTAGCTTCAACGCATGCTGCTGGGAGTCGATGTAGGCGGGACGTTCACCGACGCGGTCCTGCTCGACGGCGGCGCGGTCCACACCGCCAAGGTGCCGACGACGCCGCGCGAGGAGTCGCTGGGGGTGATGCGGGCGGTGGAGGCGGTGCTGGAGCGCGCCGGTGCCGAGGCCGCCGACGTCGAGATCTTCGCCCACGGGATGACCGTCGGCACCAACGCGCTGCTCGAGGAGCGGGGGGCGCGGACGGCGCTGGTCGCCACCCGCGGCTTCGCCGACCTGCTCGAGATCGGCCGCCAGGACCGGCCGCAGCTCTACCGCCTCTGCACGCCGAAGCCGGCGCCGCTGGTCGAGCGCGCGCTCCGCTTCGAGGCGCGGGAGAGGGTCGGCCCCGACGGGGTCGTCGAGCCGCTCGCCGCCGAGGAGTCCGAGCGGCTGGCGGCAGCGATCGAGGCGAGCGGCGCCGAGGCGGTCGCGATCTGCCTGCTCTTCTCCTACCTCGACCCCGGGCACGAGCAGCGGCTCGCCGAGCATCTGCGCCGGCGGCTCCCCGGCGTCCACGTCTCGGTCTCGCACGAGGTCCTGCCGCGCTTCCGCGAGTACGAGCGCTGCTCGACGACGGTGATCGACGCTTACCTCACCCCGCTGCTGGGGCGCTACCTGGGCGAGCTTGGCGGGGCGGCTGAGGAGGCCGGGCTACCGCAGCCGCTGGTGATGCGCTCCTCCGGCGGCGTCGCCCCGGCGGAGGAGGCGTCACGGGCGGGCGCCTGGAGCGTCCTCTCCGGGCCGGCGGGCGGAGCGGTCGGCGCCGGCCTGCTGGCGCAGCTGAGCGGCGACGGCGACGCCCTCGGGTTCGACATGGGCGGCACCTCCTGCGACGTCTGCGTGGTCGAGGGCGGCGAGGTGCGGCGGACCGACTCGCGCGAGATCGACGGCCGCCCGATCCAGCTGCCGATGGTCGACGTCCACACCGTCGGCGCCGGTGGCGGCTCGATCGGCTGGCGCGACCCCGGCGGCGCCCTGCGCGTCGGCCCGCGGTCGGCCGGCGCCGACCCCGGCCCCGCCTGTTACGGCCGCGGCGGCAGTGAGCCGACGGTCACCGACGCCAACCTCCTGCTCGGCAACCTCGCCGGCGATTCGCAGCTGGCGGGCGGGGTCGAGCTCGACTCCGTGGCAGCCGAGCGGGCGATCGGCGGGCTCGCGAGCTCGCTCGATCTCGACCCGCTCGAAACCGCCGCCGGGATCCTCCGGGTCGCCAACCAGGAGATGGTGCGGGCGCTGCGGGTGGTCACGGTCGAGCGCGGCGTCGACCCGCGCGGCTTCGCCCTGCTGCCCTTCGGCGGTGCCGGACCGATGCACGCCGCGGCGATCGCCGCCGAGCTGGGGATCGAGACGATCCTCTGCCCGCGCGCCGGCGGGGTCCTCTCCGCCCTCGGCCTCTGCGCCTCCGAGCGCCGGCGGGACACGGCGCGTACGGTGATGCTGAGCGGCGACGATCTGAGCGCGGAGCGGATCGCGGCCGAGGTCGCGGCGATGGTCGCCGAGACCGGCGCGGGCCTCGGCGAAGAGGCCGAGGCGCGGGTCACCTACAAGCTCCGCTACGCCGGCCAGGCCTTCGAGCTGCCCGTGGAGGGTCCGGTGGACCCCGAACCGGCCGAGCTGGTCGAGGGATTCGAGCGAGCCCACGAGGAGCGCTACGGCCACCGCGATCCCGCGGGGGAGGTGGTGCTGGTCGACGTCGAGCTGGCGCTGGTCGTCCCCGGCCCGGCGCCGCGGCCGGTCGCCGCGGCCGAGGACGCGGTCGAATCCGGTTCCCGGCGTGTCTTCTTCGACGGCGAGTGGGCCGAGACCGCGGTCCTGCGCGGCGAGCCGGCGGCGGGGAGCGAGGCCGAGGGACCGGTCGTCTTCGAGCTGCCCGAGGCGACCTTCGTCGTCCCGCCCGGCTGGGCGACCGCGGTCGACGAGCACGGCACGATCGTCGCGAGACGGCGATGAGCGGACTCGACCCGATCGCGCTGCAGGTTCTGGTCGGTGGCCTCCGCGCGGCCTGCGACGAGATGGGGGCGACGCTGATCCGCTCGGCCTACTCGGCCAACATCAAGGAGCGCCACGACTGCTCGACCGCGCTCTTCGACGCCGCCGGCGAGCTGGCGATGCAGGCCGAGCACATCCCCGTCCACCTGGGCTCGATGCCCGACGCGGTCGCCGCCGTCCTCGGCGAGGAGCAGCAGCCCGGCCGAGATTGGATCCTCAACGACCCCTACCGCGGCGGCACCCACCTGCCGGACATCACCCTCGTCTCCCCCGTCTTCTTCGGCGCCGAGCTGCTCGGCTTCGCCGCCAGCCGCGCCCATCACGCCGACGTCGGCGGCCCGACGCCGGGCTCGATGCCCGCCTTCTCGCGCACGCTCGACGAAGAGGGGGTGGTGATCCCGCCGACGGTCGCCGACCACGCCACGCTCGAGCGGCTCGCCGCGCAGATGCGCTCGCCCCGCCAGCGCCTCGCCGATCTGCGCGCGCAGCAAGCGGCGAACCGAGTCGGCGCCCTGCGCCTGGGCGAGCTGGGCCAGCGCCTCGGGACCGAGGCGCTGCAGGCGGGGATGACCGAGATCCTCGCCTACACCGAGCGCCGCACCCGCGGCACGCTGGCCGAGCTGCCCGACGGCACCTATACCGCCGAGGACGTGCTCGAAGCCGACCGGAACGGCGAGGAGCGCGACCTGCGCCTGCGGCTGGAGGCGACGATCGCCGGCGAGGAGCTCCGGCTCGACTTTGGCGGCACCGAGGCACAGGTCGACGGCAACCTCAACTGCCCGCTCTCGGTGACGAAATCTGCCGCCTTCTTCGCCGTCCGCGTCCTCACCGACCCCGACGCGCCGCCCTCGGCCGGCGCCCACCGGCCGATCGAGGTGCTCGCCCCCGCCGGTTCGCTGCTGAACGCCCGCTTCCCGGCCGCGGTCGCCGCCGGCAACGTCGAGACCTCGAGCCGCGTAGCCGACCTCGTCCTCGCCGCCCTCTCGCAGGCGCGGCCGGGGCCGGCGCAGGGCCAGGGGACGATGAACAACCTGACCCTGGCGAACGAGGACTTCACCTACTACGAGACGCTCGGCGGCGGCCAGGGCGCCTGCCCCGACGCCGACGGCCCCAGCGCGATCCACGTCGCCATGTCGAACACCCTCAACACCCCGACCGAGGCGCTGGAGGCCGAGTTTCCGCTGCGGGTGCGCGAGCTCTCGCTGCGCGCCGGCAGCGGCGGCGAGGGCGGCCACCGCGGCGGCGAGGGGATCGTCCGCGAGATCGAAGCCCTCGCGCCGATGCGGTTCAGCCTGATCACCGAGCGCCGTCGTCATCGCCCGCGGGGCGCCGGCGACGGCGGCGACGGCGCGCCCGGCGTCAACCTCCTCAATGATTCGCCACTGCCCGGCAAGGCAAGCGGGAAGCTCGCCGCCGGAGACCGTTTGCGGCTCGAAACTCCGGGTGGCGGAGGGTGGACGTAGGTCACATTTCGCAAATTTCCTGGTTTTTTAGTTGAGTTTTTGGCGCGCTCCTCTAGAATGCGCGCCTCCGGGCAGGCGGAAACGGCCTCAACAGGCCATGTTCTACGCGCCCAGCCCCGATTGCGAATCAACGAACTTTCTCTGGACTTATTTCAATGCCGATCGCTCTAAAGGAATGGGCTGTAACGGTCCGCGCTCTCGCGGAGGGCGAGCAGCTGCTCACTCTGCGCAAGGGCGGCATTCGCGAGGAGAACAAGCACTTCGAGCTCGAGCACGAGCGGTTCTTCCTCTACCCGACCTTCGACCACCAGCGGAACAACCTGGTCCGCGAATCCCACCACCCGGAGCTGCGCCGCGCGCTCGAGGAGGGTGTCTGGCCCGACGAAGAGCCGCCGCCGAAAGCGCTGCTCCAGGACGGCGGCATCCCCCAGCCCGACCGCGTTCGCCTGCGCGCCTGGGCCGAAGTCGTCGACCATGTGACGATCAACGACCGTCGCAGCCTCGACGCCCTCTCGCCTTATTACATCTGGACGCCGGACTACGCCGAAAAGCGGCTGACCTGGAAGCACCGGCATCCCCTCCACGTCTTGCTGCTGCGGGTCCACCGGATCCCGCGCCCGGTCACGGTCCGCGTTCGCGACGAGTACCACGGCTGTCGCTCCTGGGTCGAGATCGACCGCGAACTGCCCTTCGAGGGTACGCCGGTGATGGCCGACGAAGAGTTCGACCGCGCCCGCGAAGAGATCCGGGACAGAGCCGGTGCATCGGAACCGGTCCTGGTCTAAGGCCGCGGTACCAAGCAGACCAAGGACGCAGGGAGCGAAGCGTGCTCTGCACGTGAGCGACCGAGGACGCCGGTATGCGCCGGTAACGTGGTCTTAGATGTCGTGGGTTGAGACCGAGTCGCTGTCGTTTACCGCGCGGCACGACTCCGACGATTCCTCCTACGCCGAGCGCACGCTCGACCGGCTCGAGGAACTGCGACTGCGGCTCGAAGACCGCTTCGAGACAGTGCCTGATGAGGTGACGATCGTCATCCACACCAACCCGGTCTGGCTGACCGCGGCCCACCCCTTCCTCCCCGCCGCCCGCTGGTCGGCGGCGCCGGCCGGCCGCCGCTACCTCGCCGGCTGGCCGATGTCGACCGAGCTGCACGTCCTCAACGACTCCCACATGGAACGCCGCGCCGCCGGCGACGACTCCTACGAAGCCCTGCGCGGCACCGCCGAGCGGCTCTACGCGCAGATGGTGGTAGCCGCGAACAACACCGCCCTCCCTCCCTCCTGGACGCCGCGGCGCTTCGTCCGCTACCTGCGCTGGGCCTGGCTGGTCGAAGGCGGCGCCCAGTACTTCTCCCGCCAGGTCGGCCTCTACCGCGCCGCGACGATCCGCCGCCTGCGCGAGAGCTCCCGGCCCTCCTTCCCGCCCTCGCGCCGCGACGCGGTGATCCTCGGCGGCACGATCTTCGACCTGCTCGAGAACGAGCGCGGCCCCGAGGCCTGCGAGCGTCTCGTCGCCAAACTCCTCCCCCAGGGCCCCGAGGTCCAGCTCGAAGACGCCTTCGACGCCCGTTTCCGCGAGATCGAGGACGCCTGGCGCGACTACCTGCGCGAGATGGTCCGCGGCCCGGTCGCGGTCTAGTAGGTCAGCTCGTAGAGCGCCCAGAGCAGGAGGAAGCCGCCCGCCGCTACGGCGAGGATCCAGAACGCGAGCCGGGCGGGCGAGGGGCCGCCGGTTTCGCCGCGGGCGAGGCGCCGTTCGCCTTCCAGCTCGGCGACCTCGTCGCCCTCGTCCTCGATCATCGTTTCCGCGAGGAGGTCCTTGGCCCGCTGGGCGTCGCCGGCGTTGACCATCACGTCGCGCGGGCCGCTGGAGAGGAAGTCGGGGTTGTCGAAGCCGAAGCTGCGCTTCAGCACGCTGGGGATGCCGGCCTCGCCAAGCAGTCCCTGCAGCATCTCCGCCTCGGCCTGGTTGCGGGCGAAGGCGACCTTGACGAGGTCGCCACCTCCACCACCTCCGCCGCCACCGCCCTCGTCGCCGCCGTCGGGGCCGCCCCCGCCGCCGTGGGCGCCGCGCTGGTGCCCGCTCGGGGCCTGCTTATGAGACGTCGAGATCGACATCGGCGATCTTCAGGTCGGCCAGGTCGAAGGCCTTCACGTCCGGCGCCTCTTCGTCCTCCAGGGAGACGATCACGTAGACCTGTTCGGGCCACATCCGCGCCTCGTTGACGTCGGTCTGCGAGGGATACGCGGCGCTGCGCGTGTGGGAATGGTAGATCCCGATCAGCTCGTCGCCGCCGTCTTCGATCGCCTTCAGTCCGTCGAACTGGCCCTGCGGGTCCATCTCGTAGCGCAGCGGGCTGGCAGCGGCGTTCTCGATCCGCACCACGGTGGTCGCCTCCCCATCGCGGCCGCCGATCATCCCGCAGCACTCGTTCGGCAGGTCCTCGCGCGCGTGCGCGACCATCTCGTCGATCAGGGCCTGGGAGATCTTCACGGGGCGAGGCTAGCGAACGGGCTTCCGACCCGCCCGCGGCTCCTGGCGGATTTCGTCCCTACCGGCGCCGCCGAATAGGCGATCTCGGCCCTTGCCGCCACAGATCAGATCGGGGCCGCCGAGAGCGCGGACTTCGTCGGCGCCGCCCAGCGCGACGATCACGTCCCTGTGCGGGGTCCCGGTCAGCCGATCGCGGCCCGCGGTGCCGACGATCGTGGCCTTCTTCCCGAGGCAGCGGCTGTGGTCGGTTCCGCCCTTCAGCGCGATCAGCCCGAAGCGCTTGGTCGCGCCCAGCCCGGATTCCCCGAAGGCGACGATCCTCCCGCTCGACTGGACCGCGACCACGTATTCCGGGCTGCCGCCCCCGCCGTAGGGCAGGACGATGCGTTCGCCGCCGTTGAAGGTCCGATCCCGGCCGCCGTCTGCACCCAGCCGGAAGACCCCGATCCGGCTCGCCCACCCGACGCCGACGATGCGGCCCTTGGCATCGACGGTGAGATCCTTTGGGCTGACCGAGCCGACTCGGTTGAAGAGCCGAAGACCGCCGCTGGTACCGAAGCTCGGATCGGCGACGCCGTCAGGCGCCAGCTTGAGCAGTTCACCGACGGTCGAGACCGTCGGGGTCGAGCGTTCGATCGAGAGCAGGAGGCTGTCACCGACCGGCGTGGCCGCCTCGAGATGCCCCACTCCCCCGGGCGTGGGCACGAAGAGGCTGCCGTCGCCGCCCCAGGCCGGGTCGGGCTGGCCGGTAGCGGTGAGGCGGATGACGTTGAAGCCTTCGGGGGCGAGCTGCTCCCCACTGGTGCCGAGGCAGCAGCGCGGGACCGGCACCGTGATGCTGCCGCCGGCGCCGACGAAAACGTCGATCGGCCGGGTTTGGGTCTCAGCCGGCAGTTCGGTCTCGCCGCCGGCACCGAACCCCGGGTCGTATGCGCCGTTGGCGAGGAAGCGGGCGACGGTCAAGGTCCGAGCGGCGCCTTCGCGCCCTCCTTGAACGGCGAGGACGACCTTCCCGTCGGGCTGCACCGCCAGCTTCGGAAAGTCATTCGCGGCTTCGATCGTGTGATCGCCGGTGAAGGGGATGACGCCCCCGGCGCCGATGCCCGGGTCGAGGCGCCCGTCGAGCCCGAAACGCGCCAAAATCAGACCTCCGTCGCCGTAGGCGGCGACGACGGGCTTGCCGTCGGGACCGACCGCGAGTTCGAACTCGCGGTTGTAAGGGCTGCTGTGGTTGAAGACCAACTGCGGATCGGTCGCAAACGAAGGGTCAAGGACGCCGTCGGGCGTGAAGCGGGCGACGGCCAGTTCCAGCCGGCAGTCGAACGGAGGCGGAGCACACGGCGGGTAGTTCGAGTAGAGGACGTAGATTTCGTCGTGGGGTCCGATCGCCATCCGGCCGGCGGCCTCCTGAGGCAGCGAGCCGGCAGGTCCGGCGACTTCGGCGATCCCGTCGCCGCCGCCGAACGAGCGGTCGAGATCGGCCGGCGCTGCGACGGCGCCGGATGCGCTGAGTGCGAACGCGCAGGCAACTAGAGCGAGATAGACAAAGACACGGCCCATTTGCCCCTGAACCGTAAAGCGTTCAACAAGTTGCGGCCGGAAGATCCGAGGTCGCTACCACCAAACCGTGGTGTCCAGGTTTTCGATCTCCTCGATCGGCTTCGTGTAGACGCCGGAGGAGAGGTACTTCCAGCCGTCGTCTGGGATCAGGAAGACGACGTTGCCGGAGTCGAGCTCGCCGCCGATGCGGTGGGCGATCGCGGCGATCGCGCCGGCGGAGACGCCGGCGAAGACGCCCTCCTCCTCGAGCAGTTTCTTGGTCCAGACGATCGCGTCGCGGTTGTCGACCATGATCTTGCGGTCGAACAGGGAGATGTCGATGATCGGCGGGATGAAGCCGTCGTCGAGCGAGCGCAGGCCCTGGACCAGCTCGCCCTGTTTGGGCTCGGCGGCGACGATCAGCGTCTCCGGGTTGACCTCCTTGAAGCGGCGGCCGTTGCCCATCAGGGTGCCGCCGGTGCCGAGGCCGCCGACGAAGGCGGTCACCTCGTCGAGCTCTTCGAGGATCTCGACCGCGGTGCCGTTGTAGTGGGCGAGCGGGTTGGCCTCGTTGCCGTACTGGTAGGGCATGTAGAAGCTCGAGTCCTGGGACATCTCCAGCGCCACCTCGACGGCGCCGTTGGAGCCCTTTGCGCCCTCGGAGTAGACGATCTCGGCCCCGTACATCTTCAGCAGCTGGGTCCGCTCCTCGGTGACGTTGTCGGGCATCACCACCTTCAGCGGGTAGCCCTTGCGTCGGCAGATCATCGCCAGGGCGATGCCGGTGTTGCCGGAGGTCGGTTCGAGGATCGTGTGGCCGGGTTCGATCGCCCCTTCGGCCTCGGCCGCCTCGATCATCGATTTGGCGACCCGGTCCTTGACCGAGCCGGTCGGGTTGTGCCCCTCGAGCTTGGCGTAGATGCGGACGTCCGGCTTGGGCGAAAACCGCGGCAGCTCGACCAGCGGCGTGTTGCCGATCGACTCGACGATGTTGCCGAACCGGCCGCCACAGGGTTTGTTGAGTAGTTGCTCGTGCGCCATCAGCCCGCTCTTTACTTCAGAAAGTGTAGCGACGGTCTGCAAGCCAGCCGTTGGAGAGATAAGGCTCAGCCTGTATACCTATTCGGTCTGTCCAACTCGAACGGAGGATTTCGATGAGATCGACCCGGCCGACCGCCTTGTTCGCGGTCTTCCTTCTGGCAATTGCGTCGCTGGTCGTGGCTGGCTGCGGCAGCAGCGGCGACACCACCGGCAGCACCAGCGGCGGCGGTGGAGGAGGCGGCGAACCGCTGACCATCGGCTCCGACATCCCCTATCCCCCATTCGAGCAGGGGAAATCCGGCGACTACACCGGCTTCGACATCGAACTGATGGAAGCGATCGGCGAAAAGATCGGCCGCTCGCCCGAATTCCAGGACACCTCGTTCGAAACGATCTTCCGCGACGTCGCCCAGGGCAAGTTCGAAGCCGTGATCTCGGCGGCGACGATCACCGAAGAACGCGAAAAAGAAGTCGCCTTCTCCGATCCGTACTACCTCTCCGAACAGGCGATCCTGGTCCAGGAAGGCAGCGACGTCGGCGGCATCGAAGACCTCGAAGGCAAGACCGTCGGCGCCCAGCAGGGCACCACGGGCCTCGAACTCGGCAAGGAAAAAGCCAACGCCGGCGAACTCCGCCCCTACCCCGAAGGCCCCGACGCGATCAACGCCCTCAAGGCTGGCACCGTCGAAGCCGTGATCATCGACCAGCCGGTGGCCCAGAACGCGGTCGAAGAAGAAGGCGGCGTCGAAATCTCCGAAAGCGTGCCGACCGAAGAAACCTACGGAATCGCGCTGGCCAAGGACAACTCCGAACTCCTGACCGAAATCAACAAGGGCCTCGAAGAAGTGATCTCCGACGGCACCTACAAGACGATCTACGAAAAGTGGTTCCACAAAGAACCGCCGAAACAGTTCCTCGGCTAGATCGATCTGAGCGAGGGGGCGCCGGCGACGGCGCCCCCTTTGCGTTTCCGGACCCAACCGGGACACTGATGCCATGAGCCAATTCTTCAACCAGTACTTCAACTTCGACGTGATGCGGGAACACTTCGGCGAAGTCTTCGTCGGCTTCCTGCAGAACCTCCTGGTCTTCGCCGTCGCGGCCGTGCTGGCGCTCGCCCTCGGCCTCTTCCTGGCGCTGCTGCGGCAGCTGCCGGGCAAAAAACTTATGCCGATCCGGTTCCTGACGATCGCCTACATCGACTTCTTCCGCGCGGTCCCGATCTTGATCATCATCCTGATGATCTCCGGCGGAGTCCCGTTCCTCAGCTTCCTGCCCCAGGAAGTCCGCATCCCCCACTGGTTCGGCCGGCCCGATCCATTCTGGTACGGCGTCGCCGCCCTGGTGATCGTCTACGGCGCCTTCTCGGCCGAGGTCTACCGGGCCGGCATCGAAGCGGTCCCCCGCGGCCAGATGGAGGCGGCCCGCTCGCTCGGCATGAGCCACTTCCAGGCGATGCGCTACGTCGTCGTCCCCCAGGGCGTGACCAAGATCCCGGCGCCGATGCTGAACGAACTCATCTCCCTGCTCAAGGACACGACCCTGGTCAGCGTGATCGCCCTGAGCGAGTCGGTGCTGGTCAGCCGCGAAGTCCTCTCCGAACGGCTGAACAGCTCCTCGCTGACCCTGACCGCGATCTTCTTCGTGATCATCATCCTGCCCCTGGCCCGGGTCGTCGACAAACTGATCTCTCGCCAGCAGCTGAAAGTCACCCGCGGCTCCCACATCGAGGTCGCCTGAGCCGTGGCCGAGCCGGTGCTGAAGCTGCGCGGCGTCTGCAAGCGCTTCGGCGCGCTCGAGGTGCTGAAGGGGATCGACCTCGACGTGCAGAAAGGCGAAGTCGTCTGCATCCTCGGCCCCAGCGGCTCGGGCAAGAGCACCCTGCTGCGCTGCGTCAACCTGCTCGAGCCGCCGGAGGAGGGCGAGATCCTGCTCGAGGAGCAGGACATCTGCAGGGGCCCGGGATCGGGCACCGGCGAGCAGAGCTGGAACCTCGACTTCGTCCGCCAGCGGGTCGGCATGGTCTTCCAGCAGTTCAACCTCTTCCCGCACAAGACCGTGCTGGAAAACGTGACGATGGCGCCGGAAAGGGTGCTCGGCCGCTCGAAGGGAGAGGCGCGGGAGAAAGGCACGGCGCTGCTGGAGCGCGTCGGCCTCACCGACAAACTCGGCCAGTACCCGGAACGGCTCTCCGGCGGTCAGCAGCAGCGAGTGGCGATCGCCCGGGCGCTGGCGATGGAGCCGCACGTGATGCTCTTCGACGAGGTGACCAGCGCCCTGGACCCCGAGCTGGTCAAGGAGGTGCTCGACACGATGCGCGAGCTCGCCTCGGAAGGGATGACGATGCTCGTCGTCACCCACGAGCTCGGCTTCGCCAAGGAAGTCGGCGACCAGGTCGTCTTCATGGACGGCGGCGTGATCGTCGAGCAGGGCCCGCCGGCCGAAGTCTTGGAGAGCCCCCGCGAGGAGCGGACGAAGCAATTCCTCGGGCTGGTACTCGACCGCTGAGCGCTTAGGAAGCGCCGCCGGCCATCGCCGGGAGAATCACTACCGAGTCGCCGTCTTTGACCGCAGTACCGAGCCCGTCGAGCACCCGCACGTCCTCGTCGTTGAGGTAGACGTTGACGTAGCGGTTGAGCTCGCCGTCCTCGCCGAAGAGCTGGGCCCCGGTGTCGGGGAACTCGCCGGTCAGCGAGCGCAAAACCTCGCCGACGTCGGCGCCGGCGGCCTCGACCTCGGCCTGCCCACCCGTTTTCGGGCGCAGCACTGGGGGGATGCGAACGGTTGCCATCGGGCGGAGATCCTACTAAGCCGCGAAGACCAAGCAGCTCAAGGACGCAGGGAGGGAAGTGTGCTCTGCACACGACCGACCGAGGACGCCGAGATGCGCCGGTATTCGCGGCTTAGCGGTCGCCACCGGCCCCCGCGCAAAAAGCGTCGTAGTCGGGGAACTGGCCCATCTCCGACTCCGGGATCTCCTCGGCGTTCTCGCCGCAGATCGGGCAGTCGGGGTCGCGCCGGACTTTCAGCTCGGTGAAGCTGGTGCCGAGCGCCTCGTAGAGGAGCAGGCGGCCGATCAGAGGCTCGCCGGCACCGAGGATCAGCTTGATCACCTCGTTGGCCTGCAGCGTGCCCATCGTCCCGGCCATCACCCCGAGGACCCCGTTGGCGGAGCAGCTCGGCGCCAGCTCGGCCGGCGGCGGCGTCGGGTAGAGGCAGCGGTAGCACGGCCCCTCGTAAGGGACGAAGGTCGAGATCTGCCCGTCGAAGCCGAGGATCGAGGCGGAGACGACCGGCTTGCGCAGCCGCACCGAGGCGTCGTTCAGCAGGTAGCGGGTGGGGAAGTTGTCGGCGCCGTCGACGACGATGTCGTAGTCCTCCATCACCTCGAGGATGTTGCTCGCGTCGAGCCGGCCGTTGTGCTCGACGACGTTGACGTCGGGGTTCAGCCCTTCGATGAAGATCCGGGCCGAGGCCGTCTTCGCCATCCCGATCCGCTCGGTGTTGTGGATCACCTGACGCTGCAGGTTGGAGGCATCGACCACGTCGTCGTCGACGAGGCCGATCGTCCCGACCCCGGCGGCGGCGAGGTAGAGCGCGGTAGGGGCGCCGAGCCCGCCGGCGCCGAGCAGCAGCACCTTCGCGTTCAGCAGCTTCACCTGACCGTCGACCCCGACCTCGGGCAGCAGGGTGTGGCGCGAGTAACGCTCGCGCTGCTCGGCGGTCATCCCGTGCGCGGCGACGACCGGCAGCCCCTGCTCCTGCCACTGAATGATGCCGCCGCTCATCGAGGCGACGTTCTCGTAGCCGAGCTGCTGCAGCTGCGCGGCGGCGAGCGCCGAGCGGTTGCCGGAGCGGCAGTAGAGGATGGTGCGGGCCGACTTGTCCGGCGCCGCGGTGGCGATTTCGTCGGCCAGCAGCCCCGGCGGCACCAGCTTGCCGTTCTCCAGGTGGGCCTCCTGGTACTCGTGCGGCTCCCGCGTGTCGATCAGGACGACGTCGCCGCCGTCGATCTCCTCGGCAGCCTCAAAGGGTTCGATCTCCTCGATCGTCTGAACTCGCGTCGTGTCGATGGCCATGAAAGAAATCCCCTAATCCCGATCAGCTTTTACTTCAAAAAGTATAGCGAGACTCTGGCGAATGCACAAAGACGGCCCCAGGAAAGGGTCCCGGGGCCGTCTTTGCTGGGGAAAGGAGCTGGCTAGGAGAGGGTCGGGCGCATCTGGCGCAGGCGGCGGACCCGCTCCTCGATCGGCGGGTGGGTCGAGAAGAGGCCGGCGATGCCCTTGCCCTTGAAGGGCTTGACGATGTAGAGGGGCTCGGCCGCCTGGTTGACCTGCATCGGCATCGCTTCGGCTCCCTGCTCGAGCCGCAGGAGCGCGCTCGCCAGCGACTCCGGGTTGCCGCAGATTTCGGCGCCGCCGGCGTCGGCCGCGAACTCGCGCTGGCGCGAGATCGAGAGCTGGATGATGCTCGCCGCGATCGGGGCGAGGATGACCATCGCCAGCGCCGAGACGAGGCTCAGCGGCGAGTTGTCGTCGTTGCCGAACCACATCAGCATGTAGGCGAGGTAGGTGATCGCGGCGCCGATCGCCGAGGCGACCGACTGGATCAGGATGTCGCGGTTGCGGATGTGGGTGAGCTCGTGGGCGAGGACGCCGCGCAGCTCGTCCTCGGAGAGCAGCTTGGTGATCCCGCGGGTCACCGCCACGGCAGAGTGCTTCGGGTTGCGACCGGTGGCGAAGGCGTTCGGCTGGTCCTGGGGGATCATGTAGAGGCGCGGCATCGGCAGGCCGGCGCGGGTAGTCAGTTCGCGGACGATCTGGTAGAGCCGCGGCGCCTCGGACTCCTCGATCGGCTCCGCCCGGCTCATTTTCAACGCCATCTTGTCGCTGAAGAAGTAGGCGAAGAAGTTGATCGCCAGGGCCATGAGCAGGAACAGGCCCGCGGTGCTGGGGCCGCCGATCAGGGCGCCGATCACGACCAGCAGGCCGCCGAGAGCAGCCATCAGGATCGTGGTCCGCAGGGTTGCGCCCCAGGTGGATTGCTTGGTGGTGGTCATCGAGTGGCCGCTCCTGAGAGTCGAGGGTGTCGCAGAAGTATGTGGCGAATGCGCGAATTCGCCTATAGGGGCTAGCCCCTGAAGCGCCACGGAACGCCCCCTACCCATTCGCCTGTTCCTTCTCCTTGGTATTGACCGAAAAGGAACAGGCGAATGGGTGCTTCTAGGCTGCGTGGATGACTCTGCTGGTGATCGGGCTCGCGCTGGTCGTCCTTTCGCTGTCCCTGGCCCTGATCCGGGAGCGGCGGCGGCTGCGGCCGCTGGAGGACCTGATCGAGGCGATGGAGAAGGTCGACCTCTCCAGCCCGCGGCTGCACCTACCCGCCTCGATCGACGGGGTCGGCGAGACCGAGGAGGTGGAGCGGATCGAGCTCGCCTTCCTGCGGATGATGCGGCGGCTGGAGGCCGAGCGGCG
>DATAMR010000005.1:0-71976 GCA_036260485.1 Solirubrobacterales bacterium
ACGGCGACTCCCCCGGCGACCTGGCGCTGGCCTGCGACGTCACCGACGAGGACGCGGTGCGCGACCTCTACGCGCAGGTGGGCGAGCAGTACGGCCACATCGACGTGCTCTTCAACAACGCGGGCATCTCGCCCAACGACGACGCGTCCGTGCTCGACACGACCTTCGAGGCGTGGCAGCGCGTGCAGGACGTCAACCTCAAGTCGGTCTTCCTGTGCTGCAAGCACGGCATCCCGCACCTGCTCGACGCCGGCGGCGGCTCGGTGATCAACGTCGCCTCCTTCGTCGCGACGATGGGCGCCGCCGTCAGCCAGATCTCCTACACCGCCTCCAAGGGCGCCGTCCTCTCCCTCTCCCGCGAGCTCGGCGTCGAGTTCGCCGACCGCGGCGTCCGCGTCAACGCCCTCTGCCCAGGCCCGGTCAACACGCCCCTGCTCGAGGAGCTCTTTGCCAAGGACCCCGAGCGCGCCGCCAAACGCCTCGTCCACATCCCGATGGGCCGCTTCGGCGAGCCCGACGAGATCGCCAAGGCAGCCCTCTTCCTGGCCAGCGACGACTCCACCTTCGTCACCGCCAGCACCTTCCTGGTAGACGGAGGCCTCTCCGCCGCCTACCTGACGCCGATTCAGGTCGACTGAGTCCTAGTGGACGGTGACGTCGAAGGAACGCGCGACCGCGCGGAGATCCTCATGCTGGCGGCTTATCGTCTCTCGCCCGAGCTCCTGGATCGTCGTCTCGTCGAAAATGGCCCAACACTCCCAGTCGCTGTCGAGGCGGGATATGTATCGGATGCCGGCGAAGACACGGTCGCCACGTTCGTCCCATGCCTCGTAGGCCCATTTGGCGATCCACCGCGTAATTCTTCGGTCCGCCCCCCTGACGGTAGCCACGTCCAGGTCGTCGATTCCATAAAAGGCAAGGATGCGAGCGAGTGACTTGCGGAGGTGTTCCCGGGTGTCACGCGCCTCCACGTCGAGAAAGGCCAGGTTGGGTCGCGCCGCGTTCGCCTCGACCTCGGCGCGAAGGAGAACTCGCTGGTGCCGCCAATCGGCGGGAACCTGACCGACACCCATAAATCCTTCTTCGTCGGCTACGTCCGCGAGGAGAGGATTGGGCCGGAACCGCGACAGGGTCTCGCCGAAGCAGGCGCAAGGTTCGGTCGCGAAGTAGCAGGTGCTGAAGTCTTCGGTCGGACTATCGAATCGGTTGCCGGCCCTGGGAAACTCGAGGTCCTCACCCCGTGGGGGGTCGGGAAACTCAATCGGCTCTTGTGCCCGACCGATCCGCCAGAGCCCATTGGGAGGAGGTGGAACGATGGTTACCGGAAGCTCCCCTACCGCGATCGCTGCTCACCCCCCGGCGATATAAGCCCTTGCGGCAACCATTGCCTCCTGGAACCGGCCCGCTTGGATTACCAGGATCGGAGATTCGTCGTGAAGTTGTGGATTGAGTCCGATGAACCAGGCGCGGACGGTGTGGGGAGACTCCGCGGCAAGCAGCAGTCGGAAGATCTGGTAGCCGGCTCGAAGCCGTTCTTCCGCCGGTCCACGAGGGGTTCGCTCGCCGGCCACCCATCGGGCGACCGCCTTCGGGTCTTTGACCCCCGCCAACGTCGCCACCAGCTTCCGGCCCAGCACCTCCTCGAGATACTCGGTGATCTGCTGAATGTCGGTCTCGGTGACCCGGCGGTGGGCGTCCTTGGATGCTACGGCTACATCAGGCATGGCTTTCTCCTGGCTCGGGGTTGCCTGAAACTACGGCTGCCCTCGGACGTCCCTCTTTTGGCCTTGAATTTCCCATAAGTAGATTGGACAAATATACCAGATATGTCACCCTATTTGGCCCATTATTGGCCTAAATTTGCTACCCTCTTCAACCCCCTTTTAACCCGGCTGAACCAGCGGTGCGCCAAGTCCGAGCCCAGCTGGTTGAAGGCGGCGATCTTCGCCTCGGTCTCCGGGCCGAGGACGGCGGGGTCGATGCCGATCCGGATTGCGTCGGGGTCTGAGCGGTAGTCCTCGACCCAGTGCAGGGCGTCGGCGCGGCTGACCTCGGGGTGGAACTGCAGGGCCCAGGCGTGCTCGCCGAGGCGGGCGGCTTGGAGGCAGACCTCGCTGCGGGCGAGGGGGACGGCGTTGGCGGGCAGGGGGAACTCGTAGCTGTGCCACTGGAAGGCCTCGAAGCCGGGAACAAGGGGGCCGAGCAGCGGGTCGTCTTCGCCCTCCGGCGCCACCTCCACCCGGTGCCAGCCGATCTCCGGCCGGGACGCGCGCCGCGGCTCGGCGCCCGCCGCCGCGGCCAGCAGCTGGCCGCCGAGGCAGAGGCCTAGCAGCGGCACCTCGCGCGCCAGCAGCTCGCGCAGCAGCGCCTCCTCCTCGGCGATCCAGTCGTGCCGCTCGCCTTCGTCGACGTTCATCGCCCCGCCGAGGACGAGGACCGCGTCGTAGCCGAGCGGGTCCGCCGGCGGCTGCGGCCGCTCGGCCAGGGTCCACTCGTCGAGGCTGCCGCCGGCCGCGCGGACCGCCTCGGCAAAGACGCCCGGCCCCGCGTCGCGCTGGTGGACGATCGCCAGTACTCGCATCAGCCCAGTCTCTCACCGTCTGAATTGAAGAACCCCGCTGTTGTTGACACCGGGGAGATCGGACATAAGGTTGCCGCGGGAGGTAGTAATGAAAAGAGCTTGGGGTAAGTCGACGGGGTTCGCGGTTGTCCTGCTTGCGGTGATGCTGGCGGTCGTCGGCGCGGCGGTCGCCGCGCCGTGGCAGAAGGTCATCGTCGGAGATCTCGAAGTCCAGTACAACGGCGAATTCACGCCGAAGGCGATCTCGAAGACGAAGCCGACGCCGATCACCTTTAACGCCGCCGCCAAAATCGACTCACTCGACCGGGCGGAACCGCACCCTCCCGCGCTGAGGGAATTCCTCATCGAAGGCGACAAGCACGGCGGCATCGACGTCAAGGGAATCCCCACCTGCACCTCGGGCAAACTGCAGTCGCGGACCAGCAAGGCGGCGCGCGAAGTCTGCGGCCCGGCACTGATCGGCAGCGGCAAGACCGACGTCGAGATCAAGTTTCCCGAACAGAACCCGATCCCCGTCCACAGCGAACTACTCGCCTTCAACGGCGGCTTCAAGGGCGGCGTCACGACTCTCTTCATCCACGCCTACCTGACCGCTCCGGTGACCGCGGCGGTGGTGACCACGGTCAAAGTCAAGAAGATCCACAAAGGCCGCTACGGCCTCGAATCGATCGCCACCGTCCCGAAGATCGCCGGCGGCAGCGGCTCGGTCACCTTCTTCACCCTCACCCTGAACAAGGGAATCGTCAAGGCGAGCTGCCCCGACGGAAAGCTGCAAGCCCGCGGCACCGCCGTCTTCGCCGACGCCACCAAAGCGAAAGGCACCGTGATCCGCCCCTGCACCGGCAAGGGCTGAATCAGCGGGGCAGTGAGGTCACGGCGACCTCGTCCGGAGCGGCTTCGGCCGACTCCGGCCGCACCGGATCGCTAGCCGCCTCGCCGTGGCCGAAGCGGACGTCCGGCAGCAATCGGTCGAGCCACCCCGGCAGCCACCAGGCGGCGGGGCCGGTGAGGCGCAGCAGGACCGGCAGCAGCAGCAGGCGGATGAGAAAGGCGTCGAGGAGGACGGCGACGCCGAGGATCGCGCCCATTTCCTTCGGCGGCAGCGGGCCGGAGAGGGCGAAGGTGAAGAAGACCGCGACCATCACCGCGCCGGCGGCGAGGATGACGCGGCCGGAGTGGGCGAGGCCGCCGACCATCGCCTCGCGGGCGCTGCCGGTCCGTTCCCAGTGCTCGCGGGCGGAGGAGAGCAGGAAGACGGTGTAGTCCATCGAGATCGCGAAGACCATCGCGAAGAAGAAGACCGGCGCCCAGGCGTCGAGGAAGCCCTGCGATTCGAAGCCGAGCAGGCCGCTGAGGTTGCCGTCCTGGAAGACCAGCGTCGCGACGCCGAAGGCGGCGGCGGTCGAGAGCAGGTTGGTCAGCACGCCGAGCGCGGCGATCAGCGGCGCCTGGAAGGCGAGGAGCAGGAGCAGGAACCCGAGGCCGAGGACGACGCCGATCACCAGCGGGGTCTTCGCCGCCAGCGCCCCCTCGAGGTCGTGGTTTTCGGCCGCCGGACCGCCGACCTGGGCCGCCTCGGGCAGCTCGGAGCGCACCCGGTCCAGCGTGGCGCCGAAGGCGGTGCTCGAGGGTGACGCCGTCGGCATCGCTTCGATCAGCGCCGTCCCGCCGCGGCCCGTCTGCGGCGGCAGCGCCATCGCGATCCCGGGGTCGGCCTGCAGCCTGGCCGCGACCAGCTTCGCCTCGCTCTGCGGCGCGGTCACCTGCATCAGGCCGGGAGCGCCGGGGCCGAAGGCGGCGGTCAGCTGTTCGTAGCCGACCCGCGAGTGGTCGCCCGGGGGGACGACCTTGATCGACGGCATCCCGGTGCGGGCGCCGAGGACCGGTAGCGCCAGGGCGACGAGGACCGCCAGTCCGAGGCCGCCGAAGAGCAGCGGCCGCCGCCAGAGCAGCTCCCCCCAGCGGGCGAAGCGCGGCGAGCGGTGCTCGGCCGAGTGCGCCCAGGGGAGCGAGACCCTGTCCACCCGCGGGCCGAGCTTGGCCAGTACCGCCGGCAGCAGGGTGAGGGTCGCGGCGAGGACGAAGAGGACCGAGATCATGATCCCGAGTGAGACCGAGCGAAAGGCCGGGCTGGGGACGAGCATCACCGCCGCCAGCGAGACGATCACGGTGAGGCCGGAGAAGAGGATCGCCTTGCCGGCGGTGTCCATCGTCGTCGCGACTGCCTCGGCGGGCGCCAGGCCCTGGCCGAAGAGCGCGCCGCGGAAGCGCATCACGACGAAGAGCGCGTAGTCGATCCCGAGCGCCAGGGCGAACATCAGCGCGAAGTTCATCGCCCAGATCGAGATCGGCGAGAGCAGGGTGCCGAGGTAGAGGACGCCGGCGGAGAGGACGAGGCCGGCGATCGTCAGCATCAGCGGCAGGCCGGCGGCGACCAGCGAGCCGAAGGCGAGGACCAGGATCAGCAAGGTGACCGGCCAGGAGAAGAGCTCGGACTTCAGCATCGCCTCTTTGTTGGCTTCGTTGAAGTCCGACCACATGCCGGCGGCGCCGGTCAGGTTGGCTTCGACCCCCGGCGCGGCGACCCCGGCCAGCTCGCTCTCGAGGTCGTTGGCGGCGGCGACCATCCCGTTCGGGTCCTTCGAGGCGGTGGCGCGAACGACGACGGTGTGGCCGTCGCGGGAGATCGAGACGCCGGCCGCGGGCGGGACGACCTCGCCGACCGCCGGGTCGGCCGCGAGGCTGCGCTCGACGCTGCGCAGCGAGCGGCGGAAGGCGGGATCCGCGGCCGTCAGCCGCTGCGAGTGGACGGCGACCTGCAGGCCGTAGGCGCCGGCGCCGCCGAAAGCCGCGTCGACCTGCTTGCGAACCGCGACCGACTCCGAGCCGGTCGCTTCCCAGCCGGCGCCGGAGAGCGCGGTCTCGACCCGGGGGGCGAGGAAGCCAAGGCCGACCGCGACCACGGCCCAGATGGCGAAGACGGCGGCGCGGTGGGTGGCCGCGAATCGGCCGAGGCGGCCGATCGGTCCGAGTGCGGTGGTCGCTACGGTGCGGTCTCTCACAGCTTCTCCTTCAACCGTTTACAGATTCACAAGTTAACAACTTTACAGTTGTACAAGGTACAATAACAGGGAATGCCGAACCGCGCGACCAAAAAGCCGACGAGCCCCCTCAACCCCGCGGCGGCGGAACTGGTCGCGCGCCGCTTCCGCGCCCTCTCCGATCCGACCCGGCTGCGGATCCTCGATCACCTCCGCAACCACGAGGAGGCCTCGGTCGGGGAGATCGCCGAGACCCTCGGCGCCTCCCAACAGAACGTCTCCAAGCACCTCTCGGCCCTCCTCGCCGAGGGCTTCGTCGCCCGCCGCAAGCGCGGCACCAGCTCCCTCTACCGAATCGCCGACCCCGGAGTCCACGAACTCTGCGACGGAGTCTGCGCGGGAATAGAGACCCAACTAGCGGAGTTGGAGGCAGTCTTCAGCGCCTAGAGGGGGAGAGAAGGTGGGTCGGGGCGGCTTTACGTCCTAGTGGTTCGCAAACCCGCCCCAATCGACCTTCGCATCGCTGCAGTTGCTCGTACGCAACACGGGATCATCACGACCAGGCAACTCATGGCGGCTGGGTTGTCGACCCCGGCGATCTCCAAGCGGGTTCGCAGTGGGCGGTTGCATCGTCTGCATCAAGGGATCTACGCGGTCGGCCATCTCGGCATCGATGAGAAGTCGCATTGGATGGCTGCCGTGCTCGCCTGTGGTCCAGGCGCCGTGTTGAGCCATGGTGCCGCCGCTGTTCATTGGCAGCTGCTGCGTCCACTCGAAGGTCCCGTGGACGTCACCGTTCCCACCCACGGCGGCCGCGAGCGGCGCCGCGGCATTCGAATCCACCGCTGCGCGAGTCTCGGGGCGGCTTTCCAAACCACTGGTTCGCAAACCCGCCCCGCCCGCTTGGTGACCGTGCGTGATCGCATCCCGATGACGACGGTGCCTCGGACGCTTGCGGATATACGGGCGACCCTTGCGCCTTATCTCGTGCGTCGCGCGATTCGGCAGGCGGAGTTCCTCAAGCTGCCGACGGGGATCGAGACCGATCGCACTCGCAGCGACCTCGAGCGGGAGTTCCTGCGGCTTTGTCGCCGCTACGTGCTACCTGCGCCCGAAGTGAATGTCCTCATTGGCGGGATGACCGTCGACTTCCTCTGGCGCGGCGCGCGCCTCGTGGTCGAAACCGACAGCTACGCGACGCATGGGGGGACTATCGCCTTCGAGGACGACCGGGAACGGGACCTGCGGCTGCGCCGCCTCGGCTACTCGGTCCACCACATCAGCGAACGGCAGCTGGAGATCGAACCCGCAGCGGTTGCCGCGGACGTGGCCGCGGGGCTACGGGGGACGGTGACCCCATAATCGTGGCGTGAGCGCCGCTACCCCAGCGATCGAGACCGAGGCGCTGAGCAAGCGCTACGGCCGCCACCGGGGGATCGAGGGGGTCAGCTTCGCGGTGCAGCCGGGGGAGGTGTTCGGGTTTCTCGGACCCAACGGCGCCGGCAAGACGACGACGATCCGGACGTTGCTCGACCTGATCCACCCGACCGCCGGCTCGGCGCGGCTGTTCGGGCTCGACAGCCGCCGCGAGAGCGTCGCGGTCCGCGCCCGGCTCGGCAACCTGCCCGGCGACTTCGGCTTCGGCCGCGAGACGCCGGGCCGCCAGGCGCTCCACCTGCTGGCGCGGCTGCGCGGCGTCGAGGACGTCGGGCGCGCCGAGGAGCTGGCCTCCCGCTTCCGCGCCGACCTCGACCGCCCGCTCGGCCAGCTCTCGCGCGGCAACCGGCAGAAGGTCGGTCTGATCCTCGCCACCTTCCACCGGCCCGAGCTGCTGATCCTCGACGAGCCGACCAGCGGCCTCGACCCGCTGATGCAGGAGGAGTTCCTCGCCCTCGTGGCCGAGGAACGCGACCGCGGCGCGGCCGTCTTCCTCTCCTCGCACGAGCTCGACGAGGTGCAGCGGGTCTGCGACCGGGTCGGGATCGTCCGCGCCGGCCGCCTGATCGCGGTCGAGCGGATGGCCGACCTGCTCGGCAAGGCGCGCCGCCGCTTCACCGCCGAGCTCGGCGACCCGGCCGGGATCGAGCGCCTGCGCGAGCTCCCCGGCGTCTCCGGCCTCGAGGTCGCGGGCAGCCGCGTCACCTTCACCGCCGCCGGCGACCTCGACGCCGTCGTCCGCGAGCTCGCCCCGCACCACGTGGTCGACCTCGAAGCGACGCACCCCTCGCTCGAGGAGGTCTTCCTCGGCTACTACGAGGAGGAGGGGGAGGGATGAGCCGCCAGATCGGCGCGCTCGTCGCCACCCACCTCTTCGACCGCCGCCGCTCGGTCTGGGCCTGGGGCATCCCGCTCGGCCTGATGTCGGCCTTCATCGTCGCGATCTTCCCCTCGGTCGAAACCTCGATCTCAAAGGCAGTCGAGGGATACCCGCAGGGGCTGAAGGAAGCCTTCGGGATCGGCGAGCTGAGCAACGTCGAGCAGTACCTGCACGCCGAGATGCTGAGCCTGATCGTGCCGCTGGCGCTCGGCTACCTGGCGGTCCGCGCGGTCGCCAGCGGCCTCACCGGCGCCGCCGAAACCGGCCGCCTCGACGTCCTCCTCTCGGCGCCGGTCTCGCGCCCCCGCCTGGTCGCCGCCGGCTTCCTCGCCACCGCGGCCGAGCTGGCCGCGGTTCTCCTCGTCACCGGCGTCCTCACCGGCATCGGCAGCATCCTCGCCGGCGCCGGCCTCGCCGCCGGCCCGGCCACCGCCGGCTTCGCCAGCGTCTGGCCGCTGGCGCTCCTCTTCGCCGGCTTCGGCACCGTCGCCGCCGGCTTCTCGCTTCGCACCAGCGTCGTCACCGGCTCGGTCGCCGGGGTGCTGGTGGCGATGTACGTGATCGACCTCGTCGGCCGCCTCGACCCCGACCTCTCCGGCCTCCGCTACCTCTCGGTCTTCAGGTACTACGGCAACGCGATCGAGGAAGGCATCGACCCGCTCGCCTTCGCCGGCGTCACCGCGGTCGCCTGCCTCCTCGCCGCGATCGGAGCCTGGCTCTTCGAGCGCCGCGACCTCGCCGCCTGAGCCGTCAGGCGATCGCCAGGACGAGGCCGAGGGCTCGCTCGATCTCGGCCATCGTCTCGTCATCGACCTCGCCCACGCGCCGCAGCAACCGGGTGCGCGCGACGCCGCGGATGCCGCGGCAGATAACGATGCTGGGCTTGTCGATCCCGGTCTCCGGGCTGATCTCAGGTCGAAGTCGAGAGGGAGGTAGGGAGCTCGAGAGGGGGACGATGACGATCAACTCGTGGTTCTCGCCAGTCAAGATCCCATCGACCGAGAACACGACCACCGGTCCGTTCTTGCCGGGCTCGCCTTTGCGGGCGGCGCCGAGGGAAGCCAGCCAGATCTCGCCTCGGCGTGGGCTAGTCGAGTCCATCTTCGAGCGTCGCCTCCCACAACCGGTACTCCGCCAGGGCCTTTGGATCGTTCGCCTCGGCTCTGGTCGCTTCGCGCTCGGAACGGTAGGCGTCATCCCGCCACGCCTGCTCGGCCAGGTCGGTCAGGAGGGCGGAGAGCGAGATACCCCGTTCCCGGGCTCGCTCCGCGAGGCTGTCGCGGGTCTGGCGAGGGACGCGGATGGTTGCGGTGTCTGAAGGCATGCCTTGGGGTCTTGGGCAGGGCTGCGTTCGGGGGTATCCCCTCTCTAAGTCTGTAGCTCCTCGGATTCGCCCCCCTTGTCGCCAGGCGACTCGAACCCCATCAGGCCGAAGGTGGCGCGGATCGTCGGCTCCCCCTCGCGGTCCTCGCTCTCGTTGCCGATCTGCATCAGGCGCTTGAGGCAGGACTTCAGCAGCGCCATCGCCTCGCGCCAGCCCTCCTCGTCGAGGTCGAGGCTGACGTTGCTGAGGTGACGATCGTCGCGGGCGTCGAAGGTGCCCGCTTCGAACGCCTCGCGCAGCGCGTTGTTGAGCACGCCGATGTTGGCGACGCTGACCCCCGTGCGCGAGCCGATCGAGAGCTTCCCCCAGACCTCGTCGTCGAGATAGGGCTGGGCGGTGCTGCGGTAGAAGTGCTGCGTCGCCCCCCGCACCTGGCGGGTGCTGACGAGTTCGATCATCCCCAGCTCGTGCAGGACCCGCACGTGGTAGGCGACGTAGCCGACCGTCTCGCCCTGTTCGGAGGCGAGTTCGCTCGGGCTGGCGACGCGCTGGTTGAGGGCGGTCAGCGCCCGCGCCCGGACCGGGTGGGAGAGCGCCTTGAGCAGAACCCCGTCGGCATCCGCGCGGTCTCGCGACGGACGCCGGTCCTCCCTGTCCTTCCGCTGTTTCCCCTCAGCCATGGTCTCCCTGACCCGCTCGATTTAGCGCCCGCGACCGTTCAAGCATATTCCGGCCTAGGTCCCTCCCCGGCGGAAATTGGGCCGCTTTTCCAGAGAAAAATCTCAATGGTGGAGCAAGTTCCACTAATGTCGCGCTCCGCATAGCGACGCCTGGGGGAAGGCCGTCGCGCGGCTCCAGAAAGGGGGTGGAGATCGTGGCGATCGAGCTACACGGCAGGGTTGCGCCGCTTCTCCGAATCACCAAGACCGGCTAGCTGGCGCTAGCCAAGCCACGACCCGCCTGTCGCATCTCCTCCAAAGTTCTCGCCCGGGTAATGGAGGAGACGGCGGCGGGCGGGTCCCCACCGAAGCCGTCCTCGCCGACGAGGAGGTGCAGCGGCTTACCGGCACGAGCGCAACGTGAGGCGATCTCCCCGACGATCTTGCCGCCGAGGCTCTGCGAGTCGAAGCGGCCCTCGCCGCTGACGGCGGCACCGGCCCGGTCCAGGCGCCGGTCGAAGCCGACCGCGTCGAGGACGAAGGCGGCCCCGGGCCGCAGGCGGGCGCCGTAGGCCCAGAGCGCTCCCGAGAGCCCGCCGGCGCAGCCGCCCATCGGCAGCCCGCGCGGGTCGCGAGGGAGCTCGGCGGCGAGGGCCTCCAGCCGCGCCGTCAGCCGCTGGGCCGTCGCGGGGTCGGCGCCCTTCTGCGGCGCGAAGACGCGGGCCGCGTCCTCATAAGGGGAGGCGACGTCGCAGATGACCTCGATCGGGATCTTCCCCAGCAGGCGGGCCCGCCGCAGCGCCTCGATCGCGCCGGCGCCGCCATCGGTGCTGGCGCTGCCGCCGACCGCCAGCAGGACGCTGCGCGCCCCCGACTCCGCCGCCGCGGCGATCAGCTCGCCGGTGCCGAAGGTGTCGGCCCGCTCGGGGTCACGCTCCGCCGCCGCCACCAGGGGCAGGCCGGAGGCCTGCGCCGTCTCGACGATCGCCGTCGCGCCGTCGTCGAGCAGGCCGAAGCTCGCCTCGACCGGCCGCCGCAGCGGATCGTGGACCGCGGCGGTCCGGCGCTCGCCGCCCAGCGCCGCGAGCAGGACGTCCATCGTCCCCTCGCCGCCGTCGGCGACGGGGCAGCGGTCGGCCTCGGCATCCCCCTCCTCGAGCCCCGCCGCGATCGCCTCCGCCACGGCGCCGGCGTCGAAGGTCCCCTTGAAGGAGTCCGGCGCGACGAGGAAGCGCATCGCGGCCCGTCCGCTCCCGTCAGGGAGCCGGGAGCTGAGACGCCATCTGCGTGTAGCCGGCGGCGCTGGGGTGGATGCCGCTGTCGCCGCTGATCACCCAGTAGGGGTCGACCCCGGGCGCGGGCGGGCAGAATTCCTTCCCGTAGTAGAGCGCCAGCTCGTCCTGGGTCCACCGCGACTGCACGCTCGGTCCGTCGGCTTCGTAGGCGCACCCGCCTCCCGGGGGATAGACCGGCGTCATCTTGATCCCGACGTTGAAGTGGGGCGGCGAGATCAGTCGCAGCCGGCTGCTGCCGGCTTCTTCGACGACCGACTGGATTTCGGCGTTCAGCAGCTTGCCCGCCAGCCCGATCTTGACCGAGCTCTCCAGCGCCAGCGCCGGAATCGAGACGTGGTACTGCATGACGAAGATCGTCGCCTTGGTGTGTTCGAGCAGCTCGGTGTAGACGTTCTTCAGGTTGGTTCGCAGCCCGACCTTGGCGAATTCCTTCTTGATGCAGACTTCGAATTCGGGAAGTTCCGAAGTGTCCGCGCACCAGATGTTCTTGGGCGAGGTGAGCAGCCGCGAGAGAAGCGGGTTCGCCCCGAGGGTGAGCAGGACGTAGGTGGGTTCTTCGCCCTCCATCTCCTTCGTTGTCCCGTAGAACTGGCCGTGGGGTGCCCAGTCCCCCGGTTCGGAGCCGCTGATCGCCAGGTTCTCGTAGTTGGTGACGTTGCCGGCGGTGGCCCACTGGGCGGCCCAGGAGATGTTCCTCGCCAGGCCCCAGTCTTCGGCGTATTCGACCGGTCCTTCTTCGGATTCTTCGGACAGCGAGTTCGACGAGCAGGCGTCGTTCATTTCCCGGGCTGCCGGTATGCAGTAGCGGGCGAAGTCGTAGAAGTTCATCGACCCGCCCTTCCCGTAGTAGCCGAACCCGGCGGTGACCGAGTCGCCGATGGCGCGGACGACAGCGCTGGAAGCGGCGCCGACGGTCACCTGTGCGTACTGGGTAAGACCCTTGCTCTCCAGCCGGATCTGGTCGGTTCCCTGGAATCCCTTCCGCGCGTTGTAGATGAACCGCTCGCCACGGACCAGGACGTTGCCGCGGCTCGCCCAGCGCGCCGCGGTCCAGTTCATCGTGCGGTCGCAGACCGGCAGCGGCACCGAGACCCGCCCCCCGCGCTTGACCCGCAGGTGGGGCACGCTGCTGCAGACCGGCTTCGGCCGCGGACCCGTTGCGGGCTTGCCGAGGGAGACGTCGCGCGAGTTCATCTCCGGCTTGCCGTCCTCGTCGACGTCGAGCTTGCCGCTGCCGACGACGCGGACCGTCGCGCCCTGGCGCAACCGGCGGCTGAGGTCCGCTCTCAGCCCCACCCGATGGACGAAGGTGAAGCTGCGGCGGCGGTCGGGAAGCCGGGCCTTGCCGCCGTTCAGCCGTTCGTGCAGGACCCAGGAGCGGATCGTCTTCCCGCGCGCGCCGATCAGCGCGACCCGCAGCTCGGCCAGCCGGCCCTTCAGCTCGATCGGGTAGTGGACGGGGACGAGGATCGAGGCGAGGCCGTTGGCGGAAGTGCCGATCGCCAGGTGGCCGATGGCGACTTTTGCCGGGGGGCCGCCCTTTTCCGGCTTCGCGCCCGCCGGCGCGGCCACGGCCAGCGCCAGCAGCGCCACGAGGCTGGCGAGGGCGATGGGGGTGGCGAGGCGGTGGCGCATCATGGCTTCCCCCGTCGATACAGCCAGCGCCGGAAGAGATTGTCAAGGTCGCGGCCGCCGACCTCCGCCGCGAGGTCGGCGAACTGGCCGATGGTGGCGTTGCCGTGGCGGTGCTCGGCGGTCCAGCGGCGCAGCAGGTGCAGCATCGGCTTGGTCCCGATCTTCTGCCGCAGCGCCTGCAGGGCCATCGCGCCGCGCACGTAGGTGGTCGGGTCGAAGAGGTCCCTGGCGCCGCCGAGCCTGGCGGGCGGCGGGTTCCAGAAGCCCTGGTTCGAGGCCGGCACCCCCTGCAGGCGCTTGAAGATCGCGTGCGCGCTGCGGCCGCCGTGGCGCTCGGCGTAGTACCACTGGGCCCAGGTCGCGAACCCCTCGTTGAGCCAGATCTGCGGCCAGCGCTCGAGCCCGACCGAGTCGCCGAACCACTGGTGGGCGGTCTCGTGGACGATCGTCGTCACGTCGGGGACGTAGGCGTAGATCGGCCGGCTCTGGGACTCCAGCGCGTAGCCGAGGTGCGGCGCGAAGTCGACCAGGGAGCCGGCCGAGTCGAACGGGTAGGCGCCGAAGACGCCGCTCTCGAAGCGGATCGCCTCCGGCAGCGTGGCGAGCGGCCCGAGCGAGCCGCGTTCCAGCCGCGGGTCGATCAGGGTCCACGTCGGCAGCCCGCCGGCCCGGCTCTTGACCATGCGGCCGCGGCCGATGTTCAGGACCGCCAGGTAGGTGCTCATCGGCGCCCGTTCCACCCAGTTCATCTGCACGCCTCCGCCGCGGTTGACGCTACGGGTCCGCCGCCCGTTGGCGACCGCCTTCAGCCCGTCGGGGAGGGTGACGTGGAAATCGAAGGTCGCCTTGTCGGCGGGGACGTTGTCGCAGGGGATCCAGGCTGCGGTCCCCTGCGGCTCGCCGACCGCGATCACACCGTCGTCGGTGCGGAACCAGCCCTCCTCGCTGCCGTCGGGGTCGGTGACCTTCGGTGGCAGCCCGCTGTAGCGGACGAGTGCGGTGAAGCGCTCGCCCTTGGCGATCTCCACCGCCGGGGAGACGACGAGCTTGCCCGGGCGCCGCTGGAAGCCGACCGGCTCGCCGCCGACCTTCACTTCTTCGACCTTGGGCCCGAGGAAGTCGAAGGAGAAGCTCTTCAGCGCTTCGGTCGCGACCGCTTCGACCTCCGTCCTCGCTTTGACCCGGCCGCCCTGCGGCTTGTAGGTGAGCCGCACGTCGTAGTGGAGCGCGTCGTATCCCTCGTTGCCGGCGCCGGGGAAGAAAGGTTCGTTCGCGGGCTTGACGGCGAGCGCCTGAGCCGCACCCACCAGGGCGAGGAGGGCGACGACCGCGAGGCTGAGCCGGGTAGAGCGCAAGAATCGATCCTATGGCGAAGGCGAAGGGCAAAACCAAAAAGGGCGAGCTCGGCGAGTACGAGCGCAAGCGGGACTTCGCGAAGACCGCCGAGCCGGCGCCGAAACGTCGCCGGAAGAAGAAGGGCGCTCCGCGCTTCGTCGTCCAGGAACACAGCGCCCGCCGCCTGCACTGGGACCTGCGGCTCGAGCACGACGGCGTCGCCGCCTCCTGGGCGATCCCCAACGGCATCCCCGAGGACCCGGCCGAGAACCGCAAGGCGGTCCGCACCGAGGACCACCCGCTCGAATACCTGGAGTGGGAGGGGGAGATCCCGGCCGGCGAGTACGGCGCAGGGACGATGAGGATCTGGGACAGAGGCACCTACGAGCTGGAGAAGTGGGAGCCGGGGAAAGTGATGGTCGAGTTCCACGGCGGGCGGCTGCAGGGGCGCTACGCGCTGTTCCGCGCGGGCCAGAGCGAGAAGGACTGGATGATCCACCGGATCGACCCGCCCGCCCGCGAGCGCGACCCGTTCCCCGAGGACGTGACGCCGATGCTCGCCCGGCTCGCGACCCTGCCGCGCGACGCCGACGAGTGGGCGGTCGAGGTGAAGTGGGACGGGGTGCGGGCAATCGCCTACTGCCGCCCCGGCCGGGTGGCGCTGCAGACCCGCAACCTCAACGACGTCACCGCCCAGTACCCGGAGCTGAAACCGCTCGCCCGCCGGCTCGGCTCGATCGACGCCGTCCTCGACGGCGAGCTGGTCGTCTTCGACGAGGCCGGCCGGCCGAGCTTCGAGCTGCTCCAGCAGCGGATCCACCAGACCGAGGCGAGCGTCGTGCGGCGGCGGATGAAGTCCCACCCCGTCGTCTACGTCGTCTTCGACCTCCTCTACTTCGACGGACACGACCTCACCGGCCTCCCCTACGAGCGCCGCCGGGCGGTGCTCGACGGCCTGGAGCTGGACGGCGAGAGCTGGCGGACGCCCGGCTACTCGGTCGGCCACGCGGCCGAGCTGCTGGAGGCGAGCCGCGAGCAGGGCCTCGAGGGGATGGTCCTCAAGCGCCTAGACAGCCCCTACGTCCCCGGCAAGCGCACGGGCGCCTGGCTGAAGGTGAAGAACACCCTGCGCCAGGAGCTGGTGATCGGCGGCTGGACCCCCGGCGAGGGGCGCCGCAAGGAACACCTCGGCGCGCTCCTCGTCGGCTACTTCGAGGGCGAGGGCTCGGAGCGCAAGCTGCGCTACGGCGGCAAAGTCGGGACCGGGTTCAAGCAGGCCGACCTCGAGGAGCTGGCCGCGCGACTGGCGCCGCTGGCGCGGCAGACGAGCCCCTTCGAGGCGGGCGCGGCACCGCCGAAGCTCGCCCGCTTCGTCGAGCCGCGGCTGGTTGCCGAGTTCGAGTTCCGCGAGCTGACCAGGGAGGGGATGGTCCGCCACGGCGCCTTCAAAGGGCTGCGCGAGGACAAGCCGGCCGCCGAGGTAGAGCTGGAGCGGCCGGCGGGTTAGAGGCGCCGTCGAACGGGCACCTAGGCCGTATGGAGAGCAGCACGGTCAGGCGCGATTACAAGCCCGAGGGCGAGAAGCCGAAGACGGGCCTCTGGCCGACCCTGAAGCGGACGCTGACCGAGTTCCAGGAGGACAACCTCACCGACTGGGCGGCGGCGCTCACCTACTACGGCCTGCTGGCGCTGTTCCCGGCGCTGATCGCGATGGTCTCGCTGATCGGGATCTTCGGCGACCCGCAGACGACGACCGCGAAGCTGACCGAGATCATCACCGAACTCGGGCCCGAATCCGGCGCCGAAACCTTCGAAGGCCCGATCAAGTCGATCGTCGAAAACCAGAGCGCGGCGGGCCTCGCCTTCGTGCTCGGCCTGGCGCTGGCGCTGTGGTCGGCCTCGGGCTACGTCGGCGCCTTCACCCGCGCCTCGAACATCATCTACGAGACCCCCGAGGGACGCCCGTTCTGGAAGCTGCGGCCGCTGCAGATCGCCGTCACCCTGGCGATGATCGTGATGATGGCGCTGCTCGCCATCGGCCTCGTCCTCACCGGCCCGGTGGTCGAAGCAGTAGCCGGCCCCGTCGGCCTCAGCGGCACCGCGGTCGACGTCTGGAACGTCGCCAAGTGGCCGGCGATGGCGGCGATCTTCATCCTCATGGTCGACGTCCTCTATTTCACGACGCCGAACGTGAAGATCCGCGGCTTCAGGTGGGTGACCCCCGGGGCGCTGGTCGCGATCGTCGTCTGGGCGGTCGCCTCGGCCCTGTTCGCCTTCTACGTCTCCAACTTCGGCTCCTACGACAAGACCTACGGCACCCTCGCCGGGCTCGTCGTCCTGCTGCTCTGGTTCTGGATCACCAACCTTGCGATCCTCTTCGGTCACCAGCTGAACGCCGAGCGCGAGCGCAGCGCCGAGATCGAGGAAGGCCTGCCGCGGGCCGAGAAGGAGATCCAGCTTGAGCCGCGCGACGAGCCGAAGGACCAGAAGACCACGTGACCCACCCAGGAGGAAATCTCAGATGAAGTTCGTCTTCGCCCCGATCAGCATCGTCCTCGGACTCGTCGCCGGCATGGTCGGCTCCAAGATCTTCGAACGGATCTGGGGGCTGATCGACGAAGAAGAGCCGCCGCAGCCCCAGCACCGGGAATTCTCCTGGCCGAAGCTGATCGCGGCGCTGATCATCGAGGGGGCGATCTTCCGCCTCGTCAAAGGGCTGGTCGACCACGGCAGCCGCACCTCGTTCGCGAAATTGACCGGTGCCTGGCCGGGCGAGGAGGCTCCCGAGCCGGAGTGAGAACCGCTCTCCCGGGGTAGCTGTCGGAAGACACCAGTCGACCGATGAACCCACCAACGGAGGAGAGCAGATGAACAGCAGAGCAGAGAGAGGGTCCGGTATCGGGGGGATCTCCCTGGGGGGCATCCTCGTGATCATCGGGATCTTGGTTGCGCTCCTCTGGAGCGTCGTGCTGGGAATCATCATCATCTTGATCGGGCTGATCGCATTCGGCGGTTTCGCGCGCGGCAAGTGGTACTGACGCGCGGGTAGCAAGGGACCGGACGCACTTCTCCCCGCATACCGGGGACTAGTGCGTCCGGATCGCCGTTCCGGCGTGTGGGCGGGGCTGCGGTAAGGTCAGCCCACGTTGTCGGAGGGTCTATCGCGAACCGCCCGCATCGCCTGGATCGTCACCGCGGTTGCAGTCGTCTTCGTCGTCTGGATCCTCGCCGGCAGCGCCACCGCCGGCCTCGCCTTCTTCTACTCGGTCCCGGTCGGGCTCGCGGCCTGGTGGTTCGGCCTTCGCCCCGCCCTCCTCGTCGCCCTCGCCAGTGTCTGCCTCTACGCGATCGGCAGCGCGGTCCAGCCGGTCCCGCATCTCGGGCTGGCGATCGCGGTCCGCGGCATCTTCTTCTTCGTCGTCGCGGTGCTCGTCGCCTGGGTCGCCGAGCGGGTCAGCGCCCTCGAGCACTCGGCCGAGGAACTGGAGTCGATCCGGGCGGCGCTGGCGCCGGCCGACCTCCCGGACCTGGCCGGGATCGACGCCGGCGCCGCCTTCGTCCCCTCCGAACTCGGCGTCTCCGGCGACTTCTACCTGCTGACCAACGGCCCCGACGGCTCGGCGGTGGCGATCGTCGGCGACGTCGTCGGCCACGGCCCCGCGGCGGCCCGCCTCGCCACCTTCGTTCGCGCCCGCCTCGCCGCCTTCGCGGCGAACAGCAGCGACCCGGCCGAGCTGCTGAAGATGGCGAACACGGCGCTGGCCGACCGCCCCGGACGCAACAGCGAGCTGGTCAGCGCCCTGTGCGTGCGGATGCGGCCCGGGGAGGAGACGGTCTGCTGGGCGCGGGCCGGCCACCCGCCGCCGCTGCGCCTGCCGGAGCTGGTCGAGCTCGACGCCGACGGCTCGACCTTCCTGCTCGGCGCCGACCACGATCTGGAGCTGGAGAACACCGAGTCCTCGATCGTGGGCAGTCAGGGCCTGGTCGTCTATACCGACGGCGCCACCGACGTCCGCCGTGGCAGGGAGATGCTCGGGCTCGACGGGCTGGCGCGGGTGCTCTCCCCGCTCAGCGGGCTGTCGGCGCGGACCATCGCCGACGAGACCGAACGCTCGATCCTCGGCTGGGCGGACCGGCCGATCCGCGATGACCTCTGCCTCCTGGTCCTGAAGCCGCGAGGCGCGTGATCTTCGCCGTCACCAACCGGATCCCCGAGTCCGCTGTCGAACTGCTGCGGGCCGCCGGCGAGGTGCGGGTCGACGAGCGGGAGACGGCGATCCCGCGCGCCGATCTGCTCGAGCTGGTCGCCGGGGCAGAGGCGATCCTCACCCTGCTGGGGGACCGCGTCGACGAGGAGCTGCTCGAGGCGGCGGGGCCGCAGCTGCGCTGCGTCGCCAACGTCGCGGTCGGCTACGACAACGTCGACGTCGCGGCGGCGGAACGGCGCGGGGTGGTGGTGACCAACACGCCGGGCGTGCTCGACGACGCGACTGCCGACCTGACGATGGCGCTGATCCTCGCCGCGACGCGGCGGCTCGCCGAGGGCGACCGGCTGGTCCGGTCCGGGCGCGATTGGAACTGGGGGATGGGATTCATGCTCGGCGGCTCGCTGCAGGGGAGGCGGCTGGGGATCGTCGGCCTCGGCGGGATCGGCAAATGGGTGGCGCAGCGGGCGCGCGCCTTCGGCATGGAGATCGCCTACCACCAGCGCAGCCCGGCACCGGCCGAGGTGGAGACAGCGCTCGGCGCCGAGCGGATGCCGCTCGAGCGGCTGCTGGCGGAGGCCGACGTGCTCAGCCTGCACTGCCCGCTGACGCCGGAGACCCACCACCTGATCGGCGCGGCCGAGCTGGCGGCGATGAAGCCGAGCGCGGTCCTCGTCAACACCGCCCGCGGGCCGATCGTCGACGAGGCGGCGCTGGCCGAGGCGCTGGCGGAGGGGAAGATCGCCGCGGCGGGGCTCGACGTCTACGAGCGCGAGCCGCAGGTCGAGCCGCGCCTGCTCGAACTCGACAACGTAGTGCTGGCGCCGCACCTCGGCTCGGCCACGGTCGAGACCCGCACGGCGATGGCCGACCTGGCCGCCCGCAACGCGATCTCTGTACTAAGCGGCCAAGGGCCACTCACCCCCGTCACGTCACAATGACCCGGTGAGCCTCCCGGCCACCCCAACCACGCGAACTGCATCAGATTCTCTATCTGCGAGATGGAAAATCTGATGCAGTTCGAGGGGGAGGCCGTAGTTCGGCATCGGATTGGGGGCGAGGAGACGGGTGGGGCTTCGTCCCGGACCGCGCCGGTTTGGGACCCCGCCACGGGTGAGCGGCAGGCGGAGGTGCTGCTGGCCGAGCCGGCCGACGTCGACGCCGCGGTCGCCGCGGCGGGGGGCGCCTTCGCCGAGTGGTCGCAGGCCTCGCTCAGCCGCCGCGCCAAGGTGATGTTCGCCTTCCGGGAGCTGCTCAACGCCAACGTCGACGAGCTGGCGCGGATCGTCTCCTCCGAGCACGGCAAGGTGCTGGAGGACGCCAAGGGCGAGGTGCTGCGCGGGCTCGAGGTGGTCGAGTTCGCCTGCGGGATCCCGCAGCTGCTGAAGGGCGAGTACTCCGACCAGGTCTCGACCACGGTCGACGCCTTCTCCTTCCGCCAGCCGCTCGGCGTCTGCGTTGGTATCACGCCATTCAACTTCCCGGCGATGGTGCCGATGTGGATGCACCCGGTGGCGATCGCCTGCGGCAACACCTTCGTGCTGAAGCCCTCCGAGCGCGACCCCTCGGCCTCGAACCTGGTCGCCGACCTCTACGCCGAGGCGGGGCTGACGGCCGGCGTCTTCAACGTCGTCCACGGCGACAAGGTCGCGGTCGACGCGCTGCTCGACCACCCCGAGGTGGCGGCGGTCTCCTTCGTCGGCTCGACCCCGATCGCGCGGTACGTCCACGCCCGGGCGACCGAGAAGCGCAAGCGGGTGCAGGCGCTCGGCGGCGCCAAGAACCACGCTGTGGTGATGCCCGGCGCCGACCTCGGCTACGCCGCCGACCAGCTCGCCGCCGCAGGCTTCGGCTCGGCCGGCCAGCGCTGCATGGCGATCTCGGTCGCCGTCGCGGTCGGCGAGCCCGGCGACGCGCTGGTCGAGGAGGTGGCCCGGCGGGCGCGGGAGATCGAGGTCGGCCCCGGGCTCGATCCCGGCTCGGAAATGGGGCCGGTGGTGACGCCGCAGGCGCGCGAGCGGATCATCGACTACATCGGCCAGGGGGCAGAGGCCGGCGCCCGGCTGACCGTCGACGGGCGCGAGCTGGAGATGGACGGCGGCGGCTTCTGGGTCGGTCCGACGCTGATCGACCAGGTCGACCCGGAGATGTCGGTCTACACCGACGAGATCTTCGGCCCCGTCCTCTCGGTGGTTCGCAGCGGCAGCCTCGACGAGGCGATCGCGCTGATCAACGCCAACTCCTACGCCAACGGCGCCGCGATCTTCACCGGCTCCGGCTACGAGGCGCGCCGCTTCCAGCGCGAGGCCGAAGTCGGGATGATCGGCGTCAACGTCCCGATCCCGGTGCCGATGGCCTTCTACTCCTTCGGCGGCTGGAAGGACTCCCTCTTCGGCGACCACCACGTCCACGGCCCCGAGGGCGTCCGCTTCTACACCCGCGGCAAGGCAATCACCGCCCGCTGGCCGGCAACCAACGCGGCTGGTCCCGGCGACGCAGGGTCGATGAACTTCCCGACCTCTAACTGAGCTCGGCGCAGAGCTCCGCCAGGCCGATCGCCTCGACGCCGTTGCTCAGCCGGTAGCGCTCGCTGCCGGGATAGACGACGAAGCTGCGCTCAGGCTCGATGTCGGCCAGCGCGGACCGCAGTCCCCGCTCCAGCTTCGGCGACAGGGTTCGCTTCACCTCGATCGCCCACTCGCGGCCGTCGGGCCAGGCGAGGACCAGGTTGACCTCGGCGCCGCCGCTGGTCCGGTAGAAGCTCGGCTCCACCTCCGCGCCCGCGACTCCGATCAGGTTCTCGATCGCCAGCCCCTCCCAGCTGCCGCCGACCACGGGGTGTCCGAGCAGCGACTCCTTGTCGGCGATGCCGAGCAGGGCGTGGAGCAGGCCGCTGTCGCGCACGTAGACCTTCGGCGATCGGACCAAGCGCTTGCCGGCGTTTGCCAATCGCGGTGGGAGGCGACGGACCAGCAGCAGGTCGACCATCAGATCGAGGTAGCTGCCAACGGTGGCGCCACTGAGGCCGAGGCCGCGGGCGACGTTGGCGGCGTTCAGCAGGCCGCCCTGGTTATGCGCGAGCATCGTCCACATCCGTCGCAGCGTCTCCGCCGGGATCCGCGGGCCGAGCTGGGGGATGTCACGCTCCAGGTAGGTGCGGATGAAGTCGCGTCGCCAGCGCAGGCTCGCCTCATTGTGACCCGCGAGATAGCTCTCCGGAAAGCCGCCCCGCACCCAGAGGCGGTCCAGACTGTCGACGCCGACCTCAGTGAGATCGAGGGGCGCCAACTCGGCAAAGGCAGTTCGGCCGGCGAGGCTCTCGCCGCTCTGGGCCAGCAGCTCCAAGGAGGCCGAACCCAAGAGAAGGAAGCGACCATTCCCCTTGCCCTCGCGGCGCCCGCGATCGATCTCCCCGCGAAGGACTTCGAAGAGTCCGGGCAAGCGCTGGATCTCATCCAGGATCAGCAGCTCGTCGGAGTGGTCGGCAAAGTAAAGCTCCGGCTCGGCCAGCTTCGCCCGGTCCGCTTGGGACTCCAGGTCGAGATAGGTCGCCGGGCGTCGCTCAGCGACCTCCAGGGCAAGCGTCGTCTTGCCGACCTGTCGCGGTCCGGTTAAGACCACAGCCGGGGAGGCTTCAAGAAGGTCTCCGACCTGGGGAGCAATTCGTCTTTCGAACATCCATGTAATCCTAAATCACCGCTGAAGATTTGCAAGGTTCCTATGTTCGTGGCACCATGTCGTGCATGGAGCTGTTGGGAACGAAACCCCTGCACGAGGGCAAGCACGTCGATTTCGTCGCCAAGCGCTACCGGCGGGCCGATGGGAGCGAGGTCGAGCGGGAGGTCGTCGAGCATCCCGGCTCGGTCGCGGTGCTCGCGCACGACGGGGAGTTCGCCTACCTGGTGGCGCAGCCGCGCGAGGCAGTCGAGGAGGACGAGCTGCTCGAGATCCCGGCGGGGACGCTCGACGTCGAGGGGGAGAGCGAGCTCGAGTGCGCCAAGCGGGAGCTGGCCGAGGAGGCCGAGCTGCGAGCTGAGAGCTGGAGCCTGCTGCACGTCATCTATCCCAGCCCCGGCTTCCTGACCGAGAAGGTGACGATCTTCGAGGCCACCGGCCTCTCGCCGGCAAGCGGCGAGCGCGACGACGACGAGGAGATCGAGATCGTCCGCCTGCCCCTGGCCGAGATCGAGCAGGCGCTGCCTGAGATCCGCGACGCGACGACGGTGATCGCCCTGCTGCGACTGAAGGAGCAGCTCAGCTGATCAAGCTACATCCGAGGTCGCCGACACCAACTGTCGGAGGCGATGCAGGAGGAGCGGGCACCGCTCTATGGGAGGCTCGATCTCTCCCTCCTGCTCCACCCTTTCTCTCCGCACGAGGCTGCCCTGATGTTGCCCTCCTTACGGCCGGCACAGCGAGCGCTGGTTTGGGGGTTGGTCGGTGGGATGCCGCTCTATCTCCGCTGGTGGGACCAGAACGCCAGTGTTCGGTCCAACCTCTCGCGCCTCGCCTGCTCGCCGGGGGCGCAGTTGCTCACCGAGGCGAAGTGGCGGAAACAAGCGGATGGTCCGCGCATCCGCGCCGATCTCGAGCGCAAGTCCGCGGCCTTGGTCTCACTGCCGAGGACATCTTCTGAGGTAACCGCTGGGGTTCGGCGAGACAGTCGCGGGTACAGGAGGAAGCTCTGTTCCTCTTTTTCTCCAACAACCTCGGCTGCGCCGGCTCACTGATCGTCTCGGCCGTGGTCACCCTGATCCTGCTGTTGCTCTTCGGCGTGATCGAACTCGGCTAGGCGGAACACGCTCGCGAGGTCGGTTTCGAGGGCGTAGGCGACGTGGCGCAGGGTCCCCCAGCGGGCGTCGACAGCTCCGGCTTCGATCTGGCGCAGCCTCTCGACTGGAACCTGCGCCCGCTCGGCGAGTTCCTCCTGGGTCAGGCGGGCCTCTTTCCGCAGTTGGCGGATTGCCCGCCCTAGGGCGACGTTCTGTGGTTCTCGGGGCTCTCCCACTCGCCCCGGGACGCTACAGGCGCCGATGGCGTCGCATCGTCAGGGACGGGGGCGCTGGCGGACCTGACGGTCGCGGTCGGCCATTTCCCGCATCCGGCGGCGCGACTCGGCTGCATTGGCGATGGTGAAGCTTGCGAGGAATCTCATGACTGCCTCCTTTCGAGAGTGCGACACTGGCTAACTCGATTTGCCAGTGCTCTCAACACTAGCTAACATTAATAGCTGGTGTCAACCCCAACCGATAAAACCGCGCTTGCTCCTGACGCCGAGCTGATCGTCGAGTTCGTCAACACCCGCGACGTCGAGGAGGAGACCGACTCGATCGCCGAGCCGGCTGGCCTGGAGGCCTGGATCGCCGAGAGGACGGGGGAGCCCGCGGGCAGCCTCGAGCCGGATGACGTCAGCCGAATCCAGTCGCTGCGGGAGTCGCTGCGCTCGCTGCTGCGGGGGAACAACGGCGGGCAGATCGCCGCCGCCGAGCTGACGCCTCTGCGCGAGGCAGCTGAGCGCACCCGGATCCGGACCGCGTTCTCGGCCGACGGCGAGCTCGAGCTCGTCCCCGCCCGCTCCGGCCTCAGCGGCTTGGAGGCCCGCCTGCTGATGGCTGTGGAGCACCTTCAGTGCCACGGCGCCTGGCCGCGCCTCAAAGCCTGCACCGAGGACTCCTGCCAGTGGGCCTTCTACGACACCACCCGCAACCGCTCCCGCACCTGGTGCTCGATGGACGTCTGCGGCAACCGCGAGAAGACGCGCCGCTACCGTCAACGGCGTAAAGAGTGAGGGGGAAAGCCTAGCTTCAGAGTTCGTGAAGCGTGAATCTCCCTTAACAAAGACCGGGAGCTAGACTAAACCGATGAATATTGACGTCGCCGTCGGACCGATTCAGACGCGGGTGCGCTCGCATTCGAAGGCGATCTTCGGCAAGCGCTATCGCCTCGAGGTGATCGCAGCTGCGGGCGCGAGCGAAGACCCGATCTGGTCAAGAAGGCTCGCGGAGCTGCTGCATCTCCCTGAGAACCAGGTCTCCGGCGAGCTGCAGAACCTCGCCAACCTCGGCGCCTTGCAGTCCTTCCCGGCCCAGCACGACCGCCGCAAGCTCTTCCAGTGCGTTCCCCATCCGATCTGGGGGTTCGCCCGGGAGCTGGTCGAGCACACGATCGCCGAGCTCTATCCGGGAGAGCCGCGCCAGGCCAGCGCCGCTTACTGGTTTCAAGTCATGGCAATTGCGGAACCTCAACCTGTTCCCGTCTGATACCGAATGTTTACGGCAGAGCGAAGAAGAAAAATCGTCCATATGATGCCCCGCCATGCCAGTCGAGCTGCGGCGATTTACCCTCGCGACCTTGAGCGCGAAGTCACTGGGTTCCTTCCTGACTCTCGGTTGGGTTGGGGCAAACGTCGTCCGAACCTTCTTCTTCGTCCCAGCCCTCCTGGGGCGCAGCCGGCGCGGGAGTCGCTTTATCGGTTTTGCGGCGCTGGCTGGCTTCGTCGCCGGGATCGCCCTACTCGTCGTGCTGGCGCTGGCTGGCGTCGAGGACGTGCCCAAATGGGCGACCATCCCGCCCACGATCGTCACCGTGCAGGGGGTCTACGGGTTGCTCATGGGAGCGATCGTGCCCAGCGCCTACGAGCCTTCCGTCGATCTCACCTCCGGCGAGCTCGCCTTCACGCTCTACGGGGTCATCCTCTATCCACCGACGGCCCTGCTCGTCCTGGTGATGACGGCCGACGCGCTGCTGTCCTGATGGTCGCCGGAGGCGTGGGCTATGTTTGAACGGTTGCCTGGGCGCAAAAAACTCCTCAGGTCGCCGGCGCGCCGGCCGCACCTGATCGGACTGGTGATTGCCGTCCTGGCCACCGCTGCGCTCCTTGCCGCCGTGCTGACCGGGGCGCTTCCGTTCGTGGTCATCACCATTGTCGGCTTCATCGCGACCGTCCTGCTGATCTACTTCGACCTGCAGGCCGGTGAGCGCCATCGGGATCCTCGGACACACCAGCCCAAGCTCCCGAACCCTCAGGTGAACCAGAAGCAGCCGGACCCGCCGGCCCAGCGCCTGTAGAGCTCTCCGCGCCCTCGCTCCCCGGCTTGGTCCGCTCGCAAAGCGCCTCGAACTTGCCGAGCAGCGCTTCCAGGCGGGTCAGCGAGGGGGCCTCGCGGCCGAGCGGTTCCTGGTGGGCGCCGCCGGAGACCTCGCGCATCGCGACGTCGATCTCCTCGGCCAAAGCCGGGGTCCAGCGGATGCCGTGCAGTTTCTGGACGCGGATCGGCAGCGCCTGGCGCTCGACGACGCCGTTCAGCAGGTAGATCTCGATCAGCCGCTCGTAGCCGCGGCGCAGGTCCAGCAGCCACTGCTGCGCGCGTCGCTCGTAGCCCGAATCGCGCCCCTTGTATAGGGGGCGCAGCTCGCTCTTCAGCTCGTGGCGCAGCGCCCGCAGCCGTTCCATCGGCGAGCGCGCCTGCCACGGCAGCTCGCTGCTGACCACGCCGACCTCGCCGTTGGCGCGGGTCAGCGCCTGCGAGTGCAGCTCCACCCCGAGCTCCGCGGCCTTCTCCAGCAGGTAGGCGACGAAGACGAGGTCGTGGGTGAGGACGACGACCTGCCGCCCCCGGGCTTCCTCGGCGAGCCGGGTGGCGAGGTGCTCGCGGCGCTGCTGGTCGAGCGAGGAGATCGGGTCGTCGAGGACGATCGCGCTGCGCTCGTTGCTGACCCGCAGCTCGGCGAGGAAGAACGCCGTCGCCAGCGCGGTCTGCTCGCCGGTGCTGAGCACCTTGCCGACCCGCTCCCGCCCCTCGCTGCGCAGCTCGAAGCGGACCGAGGGCTTGCCCTTGCTGGCCGAGGGCTTCAGCTCGACCCGCTCGGCGATCGGGTCGAGCTCCTCGATCTCGCGGGCGAGAGCCTCCTGCAGCCGGCCGGTGATCGCCAGCCGGCTCAGCTCGCCGATCCGCTGGGAGATCTTGCGGGTGGAGAGCTTGCCGCGAGCCTCTTCCCAGGCGGCGATCTCCGCCTCGGCGGCGAGGTGCTCGCGGACGTCGGGGAGCGCCTCCTCGATCTCGCGGCGCCCGCGCAGCTCGGCCAGGCGCCGCTCGATCCGGTCGCGCTCCTCCTGGTCGCGGAGCACCGCGAAGCCTTCGGCTTCGGCGACCTGCACGGCGACGAAGTCCTGCAGCGGGGCGAGGTCGAGGGCGCGGCCCGGGTGCGGCTCGGCCTTGCCGGTTGCGATCGCGAGGCGGTCGGCAAGCGCCTCGAGCGCGGCGTCGACCGTCGGCTGCATCTGCTCGCCGGCGGCGGCGACCGCGACCTCGGCCGCGTGGAGGATCTGCTCGAGGTCCGGCAGGTCTTCGAGCCGCTCGGTCAGCGCCACGTCGACCTGGCGGACCTGCTCGCGCAGCTCGCCGGAGACGAAGGCCTCGAAGCGGTGCATCCGCGCGTGGGCCTCGCCGCCGAGCGGCTGCTGGCAGACCGGGCAGGTCGCGTCGTCGCCCTCGCCGGGGAACTCGCCCTCGCCGGTTTCGACGAAGCGCCGCGCCGCCTCCCACATCTGCCGCCAGGCCTCGCCGCCGGTGCCCGGCTGCGGCTGGTCGGAGAAGGCCTCGGCGGCGAGCTGATCGACGGCGGCGGTGGCGCGCGCAAGCCGCTCGCGCAGCTCGGCGATCTCGGCCAGCGCCCCGTCGTCGAGGCGGTTCCAGGCGCCCTGTAGCTCGCCTGCGAGCTTCTTCACCGCAGCGGCCCGCCTGCGGGCGGCCCGCTCCAGCTCCTCGCTACGGTCGGCGGCGATCGTCTCCGCGGCGCGCTCCAGCTCGGCCAGCTCCTCCCGCTCCGTCTCGCCGAGGCCGGCGAAGACCCTCGCCTCCTCCACGGTCAGCTCTCCCGGCAGCGGCGGCATCGCCTCCCGCCGGGCGGCGATCCGCCCCGCCAGCTCCGCGGCCAGCTGGTCCTGTGCCTCGGCCATTTCCTTCAGCAGCCGCAGCGGCCGCGGCGTGTGCTCGATCGCGTTCGACTTGGAGATGTGGACCTCCGCGCAGCTGGCGTCGAAGGCGGTCATCGCCGAGAGGATCCGCGGCGCTTCCGCGTTCAGGTCGACCTCCAGCACCCGCTCGGCGCCGTCGACCGCGAGGACGAACTCGGCGGTCTGCGGCGCCTCGGCCTTGCCGGGGTCGAAGACGTCGTGCAGCACCTCGCCGACTTCGGCCGCGCGGCAGACCCGGCGGCAGAGGCGGCCGTAGCCGCTCTTGCCCGCGCCGTTCTCTCCGAAGACGATGTTCAGCCCGGGGCCGAAGCGCAGCGCCTGGTCGCCGGCCAGCCGGTTGACGTTCTCGAGGTTGCGGATCTCCCGCAGCTCGACCGTCCCGTGCTCGGCCTCGTCAGCCGGCAGGTTGGCCAGCTCCAGCGGCGGCAGCTCCGGCGCGCCCGCCTCGCCGCAGAGCACCGCGAGCACCTCCGCCCGCCCCGCCGCGTCGAGCGGGCCGTCGCAGAGCTTCCGCATCAGGCCGCGCTGCCAAGCGGGCAGCCCCTGCGACCAGTTGAAGATCCTCCTTTGCAGCAAGGCGTCCTGGTCGGTCACCCAGGAAGCTTCTCAAACGCGGGGTTGGGGATCGGAGATAGGTAGTCGCAGTAATTTCTGCTGTTGAGTGCAGCACGGTGCTACACTCGTTCCCATGCCGACCACCAGGCCACGCCACACCATCACCGAGACTCCACCGGTTCAGGCGGCGCTCGACGATCTACGTCGCGAGCTCGGGGAGGACCGGATCGAGCTGCCGGATCTGGTGATCCGCGGCGCCCGCGAGCGGCTGCGAGAGGTGCGCGCCCAGCACGATGACGGTCAACGCCGACTCGACGGACTGCTGGAGGCGATGGAGGCGGGTGCGGTGAAGCTCGATCCCGTCCATGCCGAGGAGGCCCGCGGCGCTTGGTCGCCGTGAGCACGGCCGATCCCTCGCTGACCGGCTCGCTGCTGGTCGACAACTCTGCCTTCTCTCGCCTGCAGCAGAGCAACCTCCCACCCGATCGGGCCGCAGAGGTTCGGATGGCAATGCGCGAACGGCGTCTGTTTGTCTGCCTGCCGTTTCTGCTCGAGGCGGGCTATTCGGCCCGCAACCACCGCGAACACGTCACCCTCATCGACGGCCTTCGTGCCCTTCCCGCCGCCGCCCTCGACGCCGACTCGGAATCCCGGGCTCTCGCCGCTCAGCGTCAGCTCGCGGCGCTTGGACACCACCGCTTGCCGCCGCCCGACCTGATCCTCGCCGCCCTCGCCGAGGCGAACGGCACCGGCGTCCTCCACTACGACCGCGACTTCGACCTGATCGCCGAGCACACCGACCTGCGCTTCGAGAGCGTCTGGCTGGCATCCGCCGGCAGCCTTTGAATCTCCTCAGTCGGCGGCGAGCCAGGCGCGCTCTTTCGAGCGGATCGTCGGCGTGGCGAGGAGGCTGCCGGCGCGGCGCTGGAAGGCGCGCAGGCGGGAGCTTTCGGGCGGTAGGAGCTTGGCCAGCTGGCGGTACTCCTTCGAGACCTGGCTGGTGCGGAAGACGGTGGCGACGGCGGTGAGGAGCTCGCCGGGCTCGGCGACGGTGGTGCGGGCGATCTCGGCGCCGTCGACCTTGACCACCAGCTCCGCCGGGTAGCTGCGCGCGGGCGGCGCCTCAAGCGGTTCGGAGAGGGCGCCGGCGATCGCGCTGCGCAGGGCGACGTGGGCGTCGGCCGGCTCGACCGAGCTGGCCCGCGCCCGGCCTTCGCCCTCCTTGGTCGTCACCAGGCGGGCGCTGCCGAGCTCGCCGACCTCCATCTCCTCCAGCAGCCAGCGGTCGCCGGCGGCGGCGAGGATCGGGATGCCCTCGGCGGACAGCGCCTGGGCGTAGGTCTGGGTCTCGCTGAGGGAGTCGCCGTCGAGCAGCACCTCCATTCCCCAGATGAAGGTGTGGGAGCAGAAGCCCTGCGGGCTCGGCGTCTTGGCGTGGTGGCCGACCATCACCACCGCGTCGAGCGGGCCGCCGTGGGCCTTGGCCATCGAGGGCTCGGCCTCATCCAGCGCCAGGTCGGCGATCGGCCGCACCTCGACCCCCGCCGGCATCCGCTCGCGTTCGACGTTGGTCCCGACCATGTGCCAGTCGCCGACGCTGATCGCCGCGGCGCCGCCGGCCCGCAACGCTTCGATCGCGACCAGCACTTCGTCGGTCATCTGCCGCCGCCCGCGCGCGTAGGCGGCGGGGTGGGAGGGGAGGCAGTCGCGGTAGTCCTCGATCCCGGCGATTCCCTCCATGTCGGCGGCGATCAGGACGTTCACGACGCCCAGCCTAGTCCGAGAGCTGACCGCGCGCCTTGTCTTCGACTTCCGCCTGGCTCTGCTCGTCGCGCGCCAGTGGATTCAGTTCGCCGCGCAGGGTCCACACCGTGATCTTGTGCTCGCGGCCGCGGACCTCGCGCTCGCCGATCAACTCCAGATCGCCCGGGTCCTCCGTCAGCGCCGCGCGGGTCGCGTCGGCGATGAAGAGCTGGTGCCCGGAGCCTTTGGTCATCCCCTCCAGCCGGGCGGCGGTGTTGGTGGTGTCGCCGATCGCCGTGTACTCGATCCGGCGCTGGGAGCCGACCTGCCCCGACATCACCGTGCCGCTGTTGAGGCCGATGCCCATCGCGAAGCCCTTGTGGCCCTCGCGCTGCATCCACTCGTTGAAGCGGGACAGACGCGCGCTCAGCATCTCGCGCGCCGCCGCGATCGCCCGGTCGGCGTGGTCGGGCTGCTCGAGCGGCGCCCCGAAGACGGCCATGATCCCGTCGCCCATGTAGGCGACGAGGGTGCCGCCGTGGTCCATGATCGCGTCGCTCATCTCCTCCAGGTAGTGGTTGAGGACCTCGATCACCGTGTCCGGCGGCAGCGACTCGGCGAAGCTGGTGAACCCGCGCAGATCGCTGAAGAGGACCGTGCACTCCCGCCGCACGCCGCCGAAGCGCAGGTCGCCGTCGCTGCGCTCGAGCACCTGGGCGACGACCGCCTCGGGGACGAAGCGGGCGAAGGTGTCCCGCACCCGCTGGCGCTCGAAGGCGGTCAGCACGTAGTTGACGGCCAGCGCGCCGAGCGTCGAGAGGATCAGCGCCAGCAGCGGGTAGACGACCGGCAGGATCCAGCCGGTGTTGAAGGCGAGCTGGACGAAGCCGGCGTAGGCGAGCCCGAGGGCGAGGGCGGTCAGCAGCGCCGCGGCCGGGCGCAGCCGCAGCGTCACCGCCGCCGGCACCGCCCCAAGCAGCAAGATCAGCAGCAGGTCGACCACCGCGCTGGCGGAGCTGAGCGGGAAGCCGTGCTCGGCGGTCCAGGTCGCGTTGGCCTGGATCTCGGGCCCCGACATCAGCTCGTCGCCGCTGGTCGAGGTCGCGTGGACGTCCTGCAACGAGGGGGCGGTGGCGCCGACGATCACCGTCTTGCCGCGCAGGACCGAGTCGGGGACCTGGCCGCGGAGGACGCGCGAGTAGGGGACCTCGAGGAACGTTCCCGGCGGGCCGCGGTAGTCGATCCAGGCTTCGCCGTCGCCTTCCATCTCGTCGCGGTCGACTTTCTCGCCGCTGCCGGCTTCGGCGGCCGCGACGGCGAAGGTGACGAGCCCTCCCTCTTCGTAGTGCATCTTGCGATAGGTGCCGCCGGGGTCTGGCCGGACGACGGTGTTGGCGGCTCGGGCGTGGATTTCGTTCACCACTTCTTCGCCGCCGAAGATGTTCGATTCGCCCGCCCGGTCCGTTTCCGTCGTCGAGAGGACGACGCCGGGCGCGCGGGCGACCGCTCCGATCAGGGCGCTGTCCTCGCCCGGCTCGGTCGCCTCGGTGAACTGGATGTCGATCGCGATCGCCTTGGCGCCCGCTTCGCGCAGCTGGTCGATCACCCGGCCGTGGAGGCGGCGCGGGAACGGCCACTGCAGCCCGAGGTCGCCGAAGGTCGTGTCGTCGACGCCGACGACGACGATGTCGTCGGGCCGCTCCTGGGTGCTGCGGACCGAGAAGCGGGCGTCGACGCTCTGCAGCTCGAGCGCCCGCATCAGATTGGCCGCGTAGGCGGCGACCCCCAGCGCCGCGGCGATCAGGACCACGAGCAGCATCGCCACTTCGCGCCGGCGCCGCGGGGATCCGATCGCACTCAAGGTCGCGCCAGGCTATCTTGCCGCTGACGATGGCGAGAGCCCTGGGTCAACTGCGGATCGTCCTCCACGCGCTCGTCATCGACTTCGAGAACCGCGACCTCGGCCTGCTCGGCGCCGCGCGCATCGGCCTCTCCTTCGCCAGCTGGAGCTTCGCGATCGCCCTCGGCGTCTACGGGTTCGAGGCGCACGGGGTCGTCGGCGCCGGCCTCGTCGCCCTGGTCCGGCTGCTGCCCGGCGCGATCTCCTCGCCCTTCGCCGGCCTCGTCGCCGACAGCTACCCGCGGCGGACGGTGCTGCTGGCGAGCGCCGCGCTGATGGCGGCGATCCTCGCCGGCGCCGCGCTCGCCGCCGGCTTCGACGCCCCGACCGGCGTCGTCTTCGTCTTCCCGGCGCTCTTCGCCGTCGCCTCCAGCGGCTACGCCCCAGCCGAGGCGGCGATGTTCCCGCTGCTGGCGCGGACCCCGCAGGAGCTCTCGGCGAGCAACGTCAACCACAGCGCGATGGAAAACGCCGGCTTCATCGCCGCCGCGATCTCCACCGGCCTGTTGCTGACCGCGACCTCGCCCGGAGTGGTCTTCGCGGTCGCCGCCGCGGTCACCGCGCTGACCATCGTCCTGCTCGCCTTCGTCCGCCGCGACCAGCGTCCCGAATACGAGGACGAGGAGCTCGCCGGGGTCGCCCGCGAGCTCAGTCGCGGCGCCCGGGCGCTGATCTTCCACCCGGCGCTGCGGCTCTCCTCGCTGACTCTGATTCTGCTGCTCCTCTTCGAGGGCTTCGCCGACGTGATCCTGATCTCGCTGGCGCTGGAGCTGCTGCACCTCGAGGAGGGCGCCGTCGGGTTCCTCAACGCCAGCTGGGGGATCGGCGCCCTGGTCGGCGGCGCTGCCCTGGCCCTGATGCTCGACCGCGGTCGCCTGGTCGCGGCGATCGCCGGCGGCAGCATCCTGCTCGGTGCGGCGACGATGCTGCCCGGCTTCGTCCCCGAGGAGTGGTCCTCCTACCTGGCCTGGTTCGGGATCGGGATCGGCTTCACCTTCGTCGAGGTGGCGGGCAAGACGCTGATGTACAGGCTCGCCTCCGACGAGACGATGGGGCGGGTGATCAGCGCCCTGGAGGCAGGGCGCCTGATGGCGATGGCGATCGGCTCGCTCGGCGCGATCCTCCTGGTCGAATGGCTGCACCCGGACGGCGCTTTGATCGCCCTGGGCGCGCTGATGCCGATCTTCGTCGCCCTTTGCTGGGCGCGGCTGCGCTCCTACGAGGTCGGCGCCCCGGTGGCCGAGGGGCCCTACCACCTGCTGCGCGACAACTCGATCTTCGCGCCGCTGCCGATCGCCACCGTCGAGCGGCTCAGCCACGACCTGGTGGCGGTCGAGCTCGACGCGGGGCGCGAGGTGATCGTCCAGGGCGACCACGGCGACCGCTTCTTCCTGATCGAGTCCGGCCAGGTCGAGGTCTTCGAAAACGGCGACTTCCGCCGCAACGAGGGACCGGGGGAATCGTTCGGCGAGATCGCCCTGCTGCACGACGTGCCGCGCACCGCCACGGTCCGCACCACCGAGCCGACCCGGCTGCTGGCGCTGGAGCGCGAGCAGTTCCTCACCGCGGTAACCGGCCACCGGCGCAGCCGCCAGCTGGCGGGCGGCGTCGTCGCGGACCGCTGGGCCAGCCGCGAGATGGCCTAGGCGGCGACGAGCAGGGCGGTGCCGAAGAGGAAGAGCACGTGGAAGGCCTGGTCGACGGCGATTCGCAGCCCGGGGCTCGAATCGGCCAGGCCCTTGACCTTCCGCATGTAGGCGTCGAGCAGGCGGCGGTCGTCCTGGACGAGGTGCGGGACCGCGATCACGGCGGCGGCGAGGACCGCCCAGGCGGCATCGGTCTCGATCCCGATCCAGACCAGGGCGGGAAGGAAGGCGGCCATGTAGGTGGCGACGTGGGAGAGCAGCGCGCGGCGGTGCTCGGCCTCGGGCCCGAGGCCGTTTTCCTTGAAGCGGGCCTGCCAGTCGGTCTGCAGGAGGAAGTCCCCGACCAGGTGGGAGACGACCAGAACGGCGAAGACCTCGACCCAGCTCATCGGCTCTGCCCCGCGGTCGCCCTCATGCTCGGGAGGCTATGCGACCAGGCGGGTGGCCTGGCCAACTGGACAAATGGCCACATAAAAGCTTGTACCTAAAGTGTTGGCGCTTTCCTGCCGATTCACATAGGTTCTCTTTCCTAATGTTTCGTAAGCCCGTCCTGGCGACCCTGCTCGCTGCGCTCGCATTCGCCGCCCTGTCAGGCGGCGCCGCGGCCTCGGTGACGAACACGAGGATCGTCTCGGGGCCGACCGGCACCGTCGCCGCCGACCCGGTCGCCTTCGCCTTCACCTCGCCCGAGGACGGCGGCTTCCAGTGCCGCCTCGACGATTCCGAATGGACCGCCTGCACCTCGCCGCAGTCCTACGAAGGGCTCGCCGACGGGCCGCACACCTTCAGGGTCCGGGCCCTGAACAGGGCCGGCCACCCCGACCCGACCCCCTCGTCGCGGAGCTTCACGGTCGAGACGATCGAGCCCGAACCCGAACCCGCGCCGCCGGCGATCGTCCCCCCGGTCCCCGCCGCGATCGCGATCGACAGCGGGCCGCCGAAACCGGTCGCGGGCCAGAGCTTCAACGTCGAACCGGTCGAGGGGACGGTCGAACTGCAGTGCCCGGGCGAAGACGCCTACTCCCGGCTCACCTCCTTCAAGCAGATCCCGATGGGCTGCCTGGTCAACACCCGGCACGGCACCATCGGCCTGACCTCCTCCAAAGGCTCCTCCGGCGACCTGCAGGACGCCGACTTCTGGGGCGGCGTCTTCGTCGTCACCCAGCAGGAAGGCGACGACCAGGAGGTCGAGCTGAAGCTGGCCGGCAAACGGATGTGCGAGAAGCGCAGCAGCGAGCGCAAGGCGGTAGCCCGCTCGAGCCGCTCCAAGCGCGGTGGCCGCCGGGCGTGGGGGAGCGGCAAGGGCAACTACGAAACCAGCGGCAGCTACGGCTCGGCGACGGTGCGCGGCACCACCTGGCTGGTCGTCGACCGCTGCGACGCCTCGACCCTGATCCGGGTCGCCGAGGGGACGGTCTGGGCGCGGGACTTCCTGAAGGAAAAGACGGTCGTCCTGACCGCGGGCGAGCAGTACATCGCCAAAGCGCCGATCCCCCGCCTCAACCCGAGCAAGTTCCCGTGAGCCGAGCGCTGCGGATCGCTCTCGCCGCCGCGGCGCTGCTCACCTTCCTCGCCGTGCCCGCCCAGGCGGGCGAGAGGCTCTCGATCCCCGACGCCCGCGAGCGCGCCGCCAGGTACGCGGACACCACCTGCGAGCACGACTCGAGCTGCGCCAAGGCCGGCGTCAAGAGCTGCCGCCGCCACAGCGCCCGCGTCGTTCTCTGCCGGATCTTCGACCACCGCAAGACCGAAGAGCAGGGGAACTTCGTCTGCACCCGCTGGGTGCGCCTCTCGCTGAAGCCGAAGACCGGGAAGATCCCCGTCACCGGCGTCAGCGACTGGAGCTGTTGACGTTGACGCACTAGACGAAGTTCGTCGGGCGGCAGACCTCGAACGGGTCGATCGGCCACGCACCGGGTCACGGAGGCGCACCATGGCGTCTCCCCTCGCTAGACGGACTTGTTTCTCAAACAGCTCCGAGGCGGAGGAGTTGCATGCTCGACACCGCACCCCTGGGGGCGTGGCTCGGTTCCATAGACACCGGGGTTTTCAGGCTGCCGGCGACTAGTTCGCTCTCGTTCACCAGAGGAGGCAGAGATGAAGAGTTTTGGCAGGGGGAAGAGGCCGCTCGTCGCGTTGGCGGCGGTGATGGCGTTGGCCGTGTTGGTGGCAGGCGGCACGGCGCTGGCGGGGAACAAGCCGGTGACGGCGGAAGCGGGGAACCTCAAGTTCACCTTCAACGGCGGCTTCTCGCCGACGGCGCTGCCGAAGTCGAAGCTGGCGCCGATCACGGGGCGGCGAGGAAGGCCTGTCCGAAGGCGATCATCGGCAGCGGCCACACCTCGGTCGAGGTCCTCTTCCCGGAATCGAAACCGATCCCGGTCGACTCGGCCCTGACCGTCTTCAACGGCGGCCAGAAGGGCGGCACCACGACCTTCTACATCCACGCCTTCTTCACGGCGCCGATCACCGGCGCGATCGTCACCACGGTGAAGATCAAGAAGATCCACAACGGGCGCTACGGCCTCAAATCGGTCGCCAGCATCCCGAAGATCGCCAACGGCAGCGGCTCGGTCAAATCGTTCGACCTGAAGATCGGCAAGACCTACACCTACAAGGGCAAGAAGGTCAGCGTGCTCTCGGCCAAGTGCGCTGACGGCAAGCTGCAGGCCAACGCAAGCTCGATCTTCGCCGACGGCACCAAAGTCTCGGCGGGGATCATCCGCACCTGCACCTCGAAGGGCTGACGGCGGGAGCCGGCAGGGCAACGGAGGCGACCCGGGGCCGCATATCCCCCCGGGTCGTCTCCGCTTGCTTTAGGACTTAGAGGCCCAGCCGGTAGAGGCGGGCCAGGTCCCAGGCGGCCAGAGGCCAAAAGTTCAGGGTGGGTCCCTGATGTGAAGCGTGGCCCGTTGGCGGACCATCGGGCCATGAACCTCAAGCGCGACAAGAAGAACGGAGGGCGGGTGAAGCGGGTCGGCGCCGGGATGGTCCAGACCCTCTCGGTCGCCTCGCAGATGGCCCTGCTGTTCCCGACCGGGATGGAGGTGTGGATGCGGCGTGAGCTGGGCGACTACATCGAACCGCCCCGGCATGGGATGGGGCCGCAGTGAGCCTGCGGGCCGCGGTCGGGGCGGAGCTGGAGTCCTTCCCCGGCGACCTCGTCCCCTTCGACGTCCACGCCCATACCGGCACGGACGTCGACGGCACCACGCGCAGCAGCGACGAGCACCTCCGCGCCCTCGAGCCGATCGGCGCCTCCTCGGTGATCTTCCCGCTCTGCGTGCGGAGCGGCTACGAGGCCGAGAACCGCCGCGTGCTCGAGGAGTGCCGGCGGGCACCCGAACGCCTCGTGCCCTTCGCCCGGCTCGACCCCAGGGTGGAGGGCGTCGGTCGCCAGGCAACCGAGGCCCTCGACGACGGGGCCAGGGGCTTCAAGCTGCACCCGCGCTCGGAGGACTTCCGGCTCGACCACCCGGGAGTCGGAGCAGTCGCCGCCGTCGCCGCGGAGGCGCGTGTCCCGGTCTTGATCCACGCCGGCCTCGGAGTCGGATCGTTCGGCCCCTCGATCCTCGCGCTGGCCCAGGATCACCCCGACTGCCCGATCGTCCTGGCGCATGCCGGGATCTCCGACCTCTGCTGGCTCTGGGAGGAGGTCCCGGCGCATCCGAACCTCTTCTTCGACACCTCCTGGTGGAGCGCGAGCGACCTGATCGCCCTCTTCTCCCTGGTGCCGCCCGGGCGGATCCTCTACGGCAGCGACGCCCCTTATATGGACTGCGAGGTCGTCCTGGCGATCACCCTGCGCTGCGCCCGCTTCGCCGGCCTCTCGACGGACTCCCTGGAGCTCGTCGCCGGTGGACAGCTCAGGCGGCTGCTCGCCGGTGAGCCCGCGTCCGACGCCGGCCCACCTCCCGGCCCGCCGCAGCCCGTCGTCTCGCCGCTCGCCAATCGGGTGATGACGCCCCTGATCGCGACCGGCGGCGCGAAGATGACCGGCGGCGACCCGGCGCCGATGCTGGAGATGGCCCGGCTGGCGATCGGTGACGGATCGTCCCTCGGCGAGTCCGGCGAGCTCGTCGCCCGGTTGCTCGAGGAGGGGGCCAGGTCGACCGAGGACGCGCCCTGGTCACTGGCATTCGCCCTGGCGGTCCTCTCCACCCCGGGGGTGGAGAGCCCGGTCGCTTTGGTTTGAAATCCTCAACCGGGCGTAGGATCGTCGCGAGCATCGATGCCGGCGACACAGGCACTCCTGGAGAGAGACGATGAGCTCGCGACGATCGAGCGGGTGCTCGCCGCGGCGGCGTCGGGCGAGGGTGGCCTTCTGACGATCGAGGGAGAAGCCGGCGCCGGCAAGTCGGCTCTGCTCGACGCCGCCGCCGAGCGCGGAGCCGGGATGACCGTGCTGCGGGCGCGGGGCGGGGAGTTCGAGCGGGACTTCCCCTACGGCGTCGTGCGCCAGCTGTTCGAGCCGCTGCTGGCGGACCCCGCCAGGCGCGACGAGCTGCTCGGCGTCAGCGCGGCGGTGGCACCGGTCTTCGACCCCGCGGCCGCCCCCGCCGCGGGCGGCGATCCGTTCGCGATCCAGCACGGCCTCTACGGCGTCGTGCTGGCGCTGGCCGAAACCGCGCCGTTGCTGATCCTGGTCGACGATGCGCAGTGGGCGGACCCTGCTTCCCTGCGCGTCCTCGCCTACCTCGGCCGGCGGATCGACGGGCAGTCCGCGGCGCTGGTCGCGGCGGTGCGCTGTGGCGAGCCGGGCGGGCACGAACCCATGCTGGACGAGTTGCGGCGCGAGACCGGAGCGCTGGCCCTCAGCCCGGCGCCCCTTTCGCCCGCTGCCGCCACGGTGCTCCTTGCCCGCATGACCGACGCCGAACCCGAGGACGGTCTGGCAGCCGCCTGCTGCGAGGCGACCGCGGGCAATCCCTTCCTCATGGTCGAGCTGCTGCGCGCCCTCGACTCCGAGCAGGACGGGAAGGCGGTCGCCGCTCCGCGGCTGGCCGAGGTTGCCGCGCGAGGGATGTCGAGGACGGTCCTCACCCGGCTGGCGCGGCTGGGCGATGAGGCGGTCGCCGTCGCGCGCGCAGTCGCAGTGCTCGAGCCGCACGCGGAAGGGCGCCGGATCGCGACCCTCAGCGGTCTCGGCCGCGAGGCGGTCGCGGCCGCCTGCGAGGGGCTCGTCGTCGCCAACCTGCTCACCGACACCGCGCCGGTCGGCTTCGTCCATCCGCTGATCAGGGCGGCCGTTCTCGACGAGCTGCCTCGCCCGCGCCTCGCCGCCGATCACGCCGAAGCCGCCCGCCTGCTCAGCGAGGACGGCGCCGCGGCCGACGCCGTGGCAGCCCACCTGCTGCTCGGCGAGGCCCGCGCCGACCCTTGGGCGTTCGCGCAGCTGCGGGCCGCCGCGACCGAAGCGCGCGGGCGCGGCGCCGCCGAAGCCGCCGTCACCTACCTGCGGCGGGCGCTGCGCGAGCCGCCACCGCCGGCGGAGAGGGCGGCGGTCAGCCGTGAGCTCGGTGTCTCGCTGCTGCTCGCCGACGAGCCGGAAGGCATCGAGGTCCTGACCGCGGTCCGCGCCGGGCTCGACGACCCGGTCGCCAAAGCGGAGATCGCCGCCGAGCTCTCCGTCTCCCTCGCCTTCCGGCGGCCGGGGGGAGAGGGGGTCGCGATGCTGGAAGAGTCGCTGGCCGAGGTCCGGGGAATCAGCCCGTCCCTCGCCCTCTTCCTGCGTGGTCACCTCCTCATCCAGCTGATCTCCGGCATGGAACGGATTCCGGCTTCCCTGCACCTCGAGCCGGATGCCTGGCCCACGGGAGACAGCGTGGAGAGCCGCGTCGTCATGCGCTTGATGGCGTTCCTCTTCGCGATCGGGTACGGATCGGCGGAGCAGACCGAGGAGATCGTCGAGCGGATCAACCCCGACATCGCCCTCTACGCCGTCGACGTCGAGGTCGGCCTGCCCGCGCACTACGTGTACATGGCCCAGGCACTGATCGACCAGGGCCAGTTGGTTGGCCCGTATTTCGAGGCGGCGTTCGAGGCCTCCGAACGGCGCGGCACCCTGACCGGGCTCATGGCCGGCTACGGCGCCCGCGCCTGCTGCCGCTTCGTCGACGGGGAACTTGGCGCGGCGGAAAGCGACGCCGAGCTCGCGCTGCGGCTGATCGAGCAGACCGGCCTCCAGGTCCAGATCGTCGCCTGGGCCGGTCTCCTGCTCAAGGTCCACGTCGCCAAGGGGGATCTCGCCGCGGCCGTGAAGCTGCTCGACCGGATCGGGAGCGGCCGCGACCCCGGCCCGGGAATCCCCGGCGCGGTGCTGTTGATCGCCCGGGGGGAGGTGCGGCTGGCGAGGGGCCTGCCCGCCGAGGCGCGGCACGACTTCCTCGCCGCCGCCGAACGCCTCCGCTGGCTGCCCTACCCGAATCCCGAGCTGCTGGGCTGGCGCTTGGGGCTTGCCGAGGCCGAAGAGGCGCTCGGCAACCACGGGAAGGCGGTCTTGCTCGCCGAGCAGGCCGTGCGGCTCGCCCGCGAGGTAGGTGGGCGGCGGGGGGTCGGGATCGCCCTGCGCGGGCTGGGCTCGCTGACTCCCGGCGAGGAGGGAATCGAGCTGCTGCGCGAGGCGGCGACGCTGCTCGGCCAGACGCGGGCGCGGCTGCAGTACGCCGTGGCCCTGGCCGACCTTGGCGCCGCCCTGCGCCGCGCCAACCGGCGGGGGGAGGCGCGGGAGCCGCTGCGCGAGGCGCTCGACCTCGCCGCCCGCTGCGGCGCCCGTGCCTTGGAAGTACACGCCCGCGTCGAGCTGGAGGCGACCGGCGCGCGACCCCGCCGAGCGGTCCTCACCGGGGTCGAGTCCCTGACCCCGAGCGAGCTGCGGGCGGCACGGATGGCAGCCGGGGGAATGACCAACCGCGAGATCGCCCAGAGCCTCTTCGTCACCGCCAAGACGGTGGAGACCCACCTGCGCCACGTCTACCAGAAGCTCGACGTGGCGAAGCGAACCGACCTCGCGGGTGCCCTTGGGGAAGGGGAGGCCTGACGGAGCCTCACGTTCTCGCCCGCCGCGCCGTTCCATATATATGGACGCGAGCACGATGGAGCCCACGCAAGCCACTTGGACCGTCTACGAGAGCCCGATCGGGCCGCTGACTCTGGTCGCGGGACCGCGGGGCCTCACCGACCTCAGCTTCCCGGGGCGCACGCGGGTGCCCGCCGAGGCGAGGAAGGCGCCGATGCCCGAGGTCACCGGCCAGCTCGACGCCTACTTCGCCGGCGAGCTGCGTGAGTTCGACCTGGGTCTCGATCTCCACGGCACGCCGCTGCAGAAGGCGGTCTGGGCCGCGCTGCTGGAGATCCCCTACGGGGAGACCGCGAGCTACGGCGAGCAGGCGGCGAAGATCGACCCCACACTCTTCGAGACCGACGTCGAGCCGTGGCAGCGAGCCCGCGTCGTCGGCGCCGCCAACGGCCGCAATCCCGTCGCGGTGATCGTCCCCTGCCACCGCGTGATCGGCGCCGACGGCTCCCTCACCGGCTACGGCGGCGGGTTGGAGCGCAAGCAAGCCCTGCTCGACCTGGAGAGCAATCGCCAGCTCGCGATCCTCTGAGTCGGACCGCCGGCTACCAACCCTCGTCCTCGAACTGCATCAGATTCTCTATCTCCCAGGTAGAAAATCTGATGCAGTTCGCTGTGGGAGGAATATGCTCGGGCTTGGGTGAAAGGTTGAGCGAGAGCCAAGAGACGACTGTGCCGCGGCCGCGGGCGCTCGAGTCCGCGACGCTTCCCGAGGCCTTCCAGGTGACGGTCGCCGAGAACGCGGGGCGGACGGCGCTGCGGACCAAGGACGACGAGTTCAGCGCCACCTGGTCCGAGTACGGGGAGCGGGTCCGGGCCGCCGCCGCGGGACTGGCTGCGCTCGGCGTCGGGCGCGGCGACACGGTCGGGATCATGCTCACCAACCGGCCCGAGTTCCACTTCGCCGACACCGCGGCGATGCACCTCGGCGCGACTCCCTTCTCCGTCTACAACACCTCGACCCCGGAGCAGATCGGGCACCTGGTGGCCGACGCCGCCAACTCCGTGCTCGTCACCGAGCAGGCCTTCCTCGACACCGCCCTCGCGGTGCGTGAGGCGGCCGAGGATCTCGAGCACGTGGTCGTCGTCGACGGCGAGGCGCGCGACGGGGCGATCTCGCTCGCCGAGCTGGAAGCCCGCGGCGAGGCGGGTTTCGACTTCGAGGCCGCCTGGCGGGCGGTCCAGCCCGACGACCTGGCGACGCTGATCTACACCTCCGGCACGACCGGCCCGCCGAAGGGCGTGCAGCTGACCCACGCCAACGTGCTCGGCGCCTTCCGCTCCTTCGACGAGATCTTCCGCATGCCGAGCGACGGCGGGGTGGTCTCCTGGCTGCCGATGGCCCACATCGCCGAGCGCAACGCGACCCACTACGGGCCGATCGGCTACGGCAACACCACGACCTGCTGCCCCGACCCGCGCCAGGTCGTCGCCTACCTGGCCGAAGTGCGGCCGGTCTGGTTCTTCGCCGTGCCGCGGGTCTGGGAAAAACTGAAGGCGGCGATGGAGATCGGGATCGGCGCCGAGGCCGACGCCGACCGCCGCCAGGCGGTCGAGTGGGCGCTGGGGGTCGGGCGGCGGATGGTCGAGACGGTGCAGGCCGGCGAGGAGCCCTCGGCCGAGCTCGCCGCCGAACATGCGAAAGCCGAGGAGACGGTGCTCGCCTCGCTGCGCGAGCGGGTCGGCCTCGACCAGCTGCGCTGGGCGCACGCCGGCGCCGCCCCCTGCCCGCGGGAGACGATCGAGTTCTTCCACGCGATCGGGGTGCCGCTGGCCGAGCTCTGGGGGCTCTCCGAGAGCACCGGCGCCGGCACCTGCAACCCGCCCGAGCGGATCAAGATCGGCACCGTCGGGCCAGCCGCGCCCGGGGCCGAGCTGAAGCTCGCCTCCGACGGCGAGGTCCTGCTGCGCAGCAGCGCGGTGATGCCCGGCTACCGCAACGACCCGGAGAAGACCGCCGAGGCGATCGATGCCGAGGGCTGGCTGCACACCGGCGACGTCGGCGAAATCGACGCAGACGGCTACCTGACGATCGTCGACCGCAAGAAGGAGCTGATCATCAACTCGGCCGGCAAGAACATGTCGCCGGCCAACATCGAGTCGAAGCTGAAGGCGGCGAGCCCGCTGATCGGCCAGGTCTGCGCCGTCGGCGACGACCGCCCCTACAACGTCGCCCTCCTCACCCTCGACGCCGACTTCGCCCCCGCCTTCGCCCAGCAGCACGGCATCGAGGACCACTCGCCGGCGAGCCTCGCGGCCGAGCCGGCGATCCTGGCCGAGGTCGAGGCGGCGGTCGAGCGCGGCAACGCCGGCCTCTCCCGGGTCGAGCAGGTGAAGAAGTTCAAGCTGCTCCCCGCCGACTGGCAGCCCGGCGGCGACGAGCTGACCCCGACGATGAAGCTCAAACGCCGCCCGATCGCCCGCAAGTACGAGGCCGAGATCGAGGCTCTATATAAGTAGCCGATGCTGATCGACGGCCTTCCGCTCGAGGCGCCCGCCGCGCCGCTGAACGACCTGCTGCGGATCGGGCTCGAGGCGGGGGCGGAGGAGCCGGCGCTGGTCTCGGCCGAGCGCTCGATGAGCTGGCGGGAGCTGGAGTCCGAGGCCGAGCGGCTGGCCGGCGGCTACCGCGCGATGGGGCTGGAGCCGGGCGACCGGATCGCTTCGCTGATGCCGAACCGCGACGCGCTGATCGTCCACTACCTCGCCTGCTTCAAGGCGGGCCTGGTGGTGACGCCGCTCAACTACCGCTACACCCACCTCGAGATCGACCACGCGCTCGAGGTCAGCGGCGCCAAGGCGCTGCTCTTCCACGCCGAGCGGGGCGAGGACGTGGGGGCGAGCCAGCTCGCCACCCAGCTGCCGTCGACTCTCAAGTGGCCGGGGGACTTCGAGCGCCTGCTCGCGAGCGCGCCGCTACCGCCGGGCCCCGACCCCGACCCCGACGAACCGGTGGCGATCTTCTTCACCTCCGGCAGCACCGGGCCGGCGAAGGGCGTCACCCACACCCGCTCCTCCCTGCGCTGGATGATCGCCAGCGCCGCCGCGGCCTTTGAGCTCGACGCCTCAGACGTCTTCCTGCCCGGCTCCTCGATGTCCCACATCGGCTCCTTCCTCTGGGCGCTGAGCATGCTCTCGGTCGGCGGCCGGGTGGTGGTGGCGCGGACCTTCGACAGCCACGAGATCCTGCCGCTGCTGCGCGAGCACCAGCCGACGGTGCTGGCGATGATCCCGGCGGCGCTGCTGGCCCTGGTCCGCGACCACGACCTGCAGCCGGAGGACTTCGCCTCCCTGCGGGTCTGCCGCTGCGGCTCGGACAAGGTCTCGAGCGAGCTGCTGCACGAGTTCGCCGCGGCCGCCGGCTTCCCGATCGTCGAGGGCTATGGGATGACCGAGGTCGGCCTGGCGACGCTGAACCCGCCCTCCGGCGTCGTCAAACAGGGCTCGATCGGGCGGCCGATCAGCGGCTTCAGCATCGCCCTGCGCGGCGAGGAAGGCGAGCCGGTCGGGGCAGAGGCAGTGGGCCGGATCTTCATCCGCACCCCCGCCAGCATGGCCGGCTACTGGGAAGCGCCGGAGGCGACCGCCGAGGTGTTGCGCGAGGGCTGGGTCGACTCCGGCGACCTCGCCCGCGCCGACGAGGACGGCTACCTCTGGTTCTTCGGCCGCAAGAAGCAGGTGATCGTCCACGACGGCTCCAACATCAGCCCCTACGAGGTCGAGGGCGCGCTGGTCGACCACCCGGCCGTCGACCTCGCCGGCGCGGTCGGCGTCCACGACGAAGTCCACGGCGAGAACGTCCGCGCCTACGTGACCCTGCGCGAGGGCGCCGAGCGCCCAAGCGCCGCCGACCTGATCGTCCACTGCCGCGAGCGGATCGGCTACAAGGCGCCGGAGGAGATCCTCTTCCTCGACGAGATGCCGCTCAACCCCACGGGCAAGATCGACCGCACCGGCCTGAAGCGGCTGGCCGAAGGCCACCTGCACCCGCACGGGCTGGAGCGATGACCCGACCCTCGCCCGCCACGCCAGGTGCTCCCTCCGAACTTCGGGCCCCTATGGGGGCCCAAATCTCGGAGCGGCTCTTCCGGGTTGCTGCGATTGCGGTCCTGCTGGCGGGTCTGCTGGTCGGCACGGCATCCGGCGCCAGTCCGGAATCCGGGCCGGTCGTCCGGGTCGAACTCGACCTGCCGACGAACAACGACCTCCACGCGCATCTCGAAACCTCCGAAAAGGGAGAAGTGACGCTGGAGATCTGGCGCGGAGGGGACGGGGTGAGCCAGAGTGTCACCTACGAAGTTCCGGGCGAGGTGAGCGAAGCCGGTCTGAAGGTCCGTTTCGGCCGGCTGGGCCTGATCGACGTCGCCTTCACCCCGACGGTGACGCTGGACGAAACCGCCCCCTCGCCGGGCTGCACCGGCGCGCCGCGCACCCTCCGGGAAGGCGTGTTCGCCGGGACGATCGCCTTGGCCGGGGAGCGCGGCTATGTCCGGATCGAGGCGCCGCAGGCGACGGGGTCGATGAGCGTGATCGCGCCGTGGCAGTGCCCGAAGGAAGACGGGCTGAATCCCTTCGAACCCGTCCCCGGCTTCTCGCGGATGACCGCCAGACCTGCCCGCGGCGAACGGGAATCGGCGTCGTTGGTTGCGTTCACGCGCGGCTTCCACGGCGCCTTCGGCGCCGGCGTGCACCACCGCCACAGCGGCGGCCGGAGCATCTTCTTCGGGGCCCGGGAAGAACGCCGCGAAGGGGTGGAGATCCTCCGCGCGACGAGCGTGCAGGGCCCGGCCTCCGACTTTGACTTCGACTTCGGTCACCGGGTGCACACCGCGACCCTGGACCCACCCCTGCCGCTGAAGGGACACGCCAGCTTCAGGGGCGATCGACGCGGCGGGTTCTGGCGGAGCACGATCCGGGTGCCGCTGCTGGGATCCCCTCCGCTGAGGACGGGCCGCGGCTTCGGCGCGGCTCTCTATCCCGAATACCAGTTCGACTAAGGCGGCTCGGGCAGCGGGCCGGTTTCTCCGCACTCGCCGGCGAGGCCACGGACCTGGCTGATCCTCCTCTTCAGCTGCGCGACCGTGATGCCCTGCCTGCGCGCGGTTAGGGCGGGCTTGTAGATCGCCCGGTGCGCCAGCTTGCCCAGCCACTCGACTTCCTTCGTCGACAGCGTCGGCATGGGGACATGGGCGAGGGCTTCGGGCCCGAGCAGCTCGGCGAGCCGCAGCCGCAGCCTCACGTCTTCCGCGGGCACTTCGGTCTTCTTGGCGATCGCCGCGACGTCGAGGCCACGTGCCGCCGGCCCGGTCACGCGCTTCAGCTCGCGGAGGACGGGCAACGGATATTCGGGCGGCGCCAGCGCTTCCGGACCGGGCTGAGACTGGAGCTGGAGCCTCAGCAGGGCCGCGCCGACCAGTTCGGGTCGGGCGAACACGACCACGTTTCGATCGCCGGTCGCCACCTCGGCCCGCGACGATTCGTAGACCGAGACGATCCCGCCGCCGCGCAGCGGGAAGACTTGGTAGGGAGGGAAGGAGATCCGCAGCGGGTTGCGCGCGCATGAGCTCCAGTTCTGGATCTGGGCCGGCACCGAGCAGCCGCCCTCTCCCTCGGGTAGCTCGCAGTCACCGTAGGAGAAGGTTGCGTAGTTGTACTTTTCAGGCGTGCTGGTCAGTCGCATGCCGGCGAAGTAGGGGCCGAGCCAGTAGAGGTCGGTGGGGTTGGAGACAGCGGCGCCCGCGGGGACCGCTGCCGAGGCACCGAGCAGGCACGCGCACAGCCCGACCAGTGCAGCGGCGCGCTTTCCCCTGAACATGGGGCCAATCGTAGCCGCCGGTTTAGAGTCCCCGTCTGATGGCGCCAACCGCCGGGAACCTGCGCCGAGTCGACCCCACGCGTCCTCGCGGGCGCCCCTACAACGCCTTCGCGTGCTTCACCGCCAGCCGCCTCGGGTTCTGGCTCTCGCGGACGATCGGCTGGCGGGTCGATCCGTACCTGCTGCGGGCGACGGGTGGGCGCCTCGGCACGGGCATGTTCATTCCCACCGCGTTGCTGGAGACGACCGGCGCCCGCTCCGGTGAGCCGCGGCGCAACGGGGTCATCTACTTCCACGACGGCGAGCGGCCGACGATCGTCGCCTCCAAGGCCGGTGCCCCGGAGCATCCCGCCTGGTTTTTCAACGCCCGCACCAACACCGAGGTGAAGCTGAACGGCCGGCCCTACCGGGCGGAGATCGTCAGTGACGAGGCCGAGCGCGCCCGCCTCTGGGCGCTCGCCGACAACGTCTTCCCGCCGTTCGAGCGCTACCGCCGCGAAGCCGCCGAGGTCGGCCGCACGATCCCGATTCTGCAGCTGACCGCTCGCGCCGGGGCGCCTTTGTCAACCACTGGTTGACTAAAGCGCCCCGCGAACCCTGAACCGGAAGAGGATCGGGGTGCGGTCGCGGTTCCCCGCGGCGTCGATCGCGTAGGCGCGGAAGGTGTGGCGGCCGGGGCGGACGATGTAGGCGCGGGGTGAGTGGCAGGGGCGCCAAGGCAGGCGGTCGAGTTTGCAGCGGAAGCTCGAGTCCGGCTCCGAGGCGGTGAAGGCGAAGGAGACGCTGCGCCGCGGGCCCGCGGCGAGGAGCAGCGCCGCTGGGTGGTGGCGCAGTCGGGTCGCCGGCGGGGTCCGGTCGGGCTTCGGGCGCGGGCGCGGCGGCGGGGGAGGGGGTTCAGCGGTCGGCGGCTGGGGTTCGGGGGCCGTCGGCGTGTCGGGCGGGCGGAAGCTGTTGGGGGCGCGTTCTTCGACCGACTCGCAGTTCACCGGCGGGCCGTCGATGATGGGGGAGAAGTCGATCAGCGCCGTGTCGAAGCCTTCGCCGCAGTCGACGAGCGGGTCGGAGTCGCCGGAGTTGGCAAGGATCAGGTCGTCGCCGGCGCCGCCGCGGTAGTTGTCCGGCCCCCCGCGTCCCAGCAACTGGTTGTCGTTGCCGTCGCCGACCATGTTGTCGCCGACTTTCGTCCCCTCGACGTCCTCGAGCCCCTGCAGGCTCGTGCGTTCGCCCGGGTTCGTGCAGCGCGCTTCCCCCGCCGGTCCGATCAGGCCGGCGAACCCCTGCGCCATGTCGATCGCCACCGGCGTCTCGAAGTTGGCCCAGTTGGCGTTGTCGCGATCGGCGCCGCCGTCGAGCAGGTCGCCGTCGCAGACCGCGTTGGAGATGAAGAGGTCGTCGCCCGGCCCGGCGTGAAGCTGGTCGGCGCCGCCGTTGTTCGGCAGCGCGTCGTCGCGGCCGCCGGCGTCGACGGTGTCGTTGCCGGCCCCGTCGACGAGGGCGTCTTCGGTCTCGCCGCCAGTGAGCGCGTCGGCGCCTTCGTTCCCCAGCGCGACGACCGCGGCCGTCTCCGGGAGGCCGGGCGCGGAGAGGATGTCGTTGCCGTCGAGCCCGGCGAGCAGGACCGAGTCCGGCGCCTCGGCCACCGGGCAGGTGACCGTTCCCCCGCTCGGCGCCGCGCAGCCTCCCGCGGTGCCGGCTTCGAACTGTCCCACGCTGCCCGCGCCCAGCGTGAAGGTGACCGCGCCGGTCGCGTAGCTCGCCGTCACCCGGTCGAGTTCGTCGCTGCCGGTCAGGTAGACGGCCGGGCCGCCGGGACCGCCCGGCGCCATCACGCCGACGGCGATCGCCCCGGGGTCGCGAAGGTCGATTTCCTCGCCGTTGTTCTCGCAGTCCTCGGTGGCGACTTCGACGCAGCCGTCGCCGTCGGCCCCGCCTTTGGCGATGTCGCCGCCGCCGCCCCCGTCGATCAGGTCGGCGCCGCCGCCCCCGTAGAAGGTCTCCTGCCCGGAGGTGCCGACGAGGTAGTCGGAGAAGGGGGTGCCGACGACGATCTCGAAATCGGCGAAGTCCGTCGCCGGTTCCAGCGGCTGGTCGACGCCGCCTCCCGAGGGGGCGAGGCCGTCGTTGGCGAAGCCGGCGGCGAGGTCGACGTAGACGCCGCGGCCCTCGGCGCCCGCCGGGAAGCCGGCGTCGGCGAAGAAGGAGCCCGTGTTCGGGAAGCCCGGCGTCACCCCGGTGGCGAAGCTGAGCGTGTCGGTGCCGCCGCCCGAGTCGGCGATCGAGTCGACCGTCGCGTCGCCGCGAACGAGGTCGTTGCCGCCTTCGCCGTCGAGCGAGTCGCCGCCGAAGCCGCCGAAGAGCCGGTCGTCGCCCGGCCCGCCGCGCAGCCGGTCGTCGCCGACGCCGCCGTAGAGCCGGTCCGCGCCTTCGCCGCCGAAGAGGCTGTCGTTGCCGCGCTGGCCGTAGAGGACGTCGTCGCCGCCTTCGCCACGGACCGTGGTGGCGTTGCGCGGCAGGCGGATGACGTCGGCGCAGGGCGTGCCGACGATCGTCGTCCCGACGGTTTCCGGCCCTTCGCCGCAGCTAGGCGCCGCGCCCGCAGCAGCCGGCAGCACCGCGATCGCGGCGATCGCGAGCAGCACGACGAATGCCCAGCGGCCCATGCCCATATAACGCCAGTACCCGGTCGGGGTCTCGGTTAGCGGGGTGCGTCGACTTCGCGACGGTAGGTGCCCTCGCAGCCCAGGGTGAGCTTCCAGGCGGGACCGAAGCCGAAGGTCCTGCCGTCGTTCCGCGTTTCGTAGCCGGCGTAGCCACGGTCGAGCTCGCCGGCTCGAAGCTGGTGGGCGACGATCCGGTAGTTCGAGAACCAGGGGACCTCGGCCTCGCGCACGAGCGGCCACCCGTCCGAGCTCGACAGCGCCTCGACCGCCCGCTGGGCGGCGGCTTCCTCGCCGGCCGCGCGGGCGGCGATCCAGCTCTCGACCCAGCCGCAGGCGATCGCGTTGCCGACCTCGACCGCGAGCGTGGACCGGTCGGCGATCGAGTCTTCGCCCTTCAGCGTCGCGGCGCTGAAGCCGGGCGGCAGCGGCATTCCCTGCAGCAGCCGGTCGACCGCCTGCGAGCGCGCCTCCGGGCGTACGGTGCTCGGCGGCATCGCCTCGAGCCAGGTGTCGACGTCGACCGCCCGCAGCGAGTGGAGGATCTCGTCGTAGGCGGACCTGCTGCCGAGCCGGCCGCGGACCTCGATGAAGACGCTGCCCTGGGGGGAGAGCATCGTCGCGTATTCCTCGCGCCCGTAGTAGACGGTGGTCGCGGTTTGCCCGAGCAGCGTTCCGCGTTCGGGAGCGCTGACGTCGGCGCGGTCGCGCAGGTAGGACCCGTAGAGCTTCGCCGGGTACCAGTGGACGTCGAAGCGGTGGCTGCCGTCGCTGAAGGTGAGTTCGCCGCTGTCGGTTTCGAATTCGTCGGCGCGGACGATCCTCCAGCCCGGCGCGGTGACGAGCAGGCGGGGGTTGGCCTCCGCCACCCGGATCGCGGCGGCGGCGAATTCTGGATGCCCACCGCTGCCACCGTCCCGGAGCCAGCCGCCGGCGACGAGCAGCGCGGCGAGCATGGCGACGGCGGCGAGGCCGAGCGCGAGGCGGCGGCGCCCCGGCGCCGTCCCTCCCGACAGGGCGACGCGATCCCCGACCGGGACCGGCTGCGACGGCGTCCGGCCGAGGGCGACGGCGCGGGCCATCGCCCGCAGGCGTCGCCGCCGCTCGCCCGAGCGCCGCTGGTTGGCCGCGACCCGCAGGGCGATCCCCTAGAGCCAGGGCAGCGGCTCATCGGGAATCAGCCCGCGGCGGCGCCAGGCGACCGCGAAGGTCTCCGCCGCCGCGTCCTCGGCCGTCGCCGGGTCGGGCAATCGCCGGATCGCGAAGGCGAGCACCGCCGCGTAGTGGTCGCGGAAGCAGCTCTCGAAGCGGCGCTCGGCGTCGAGCGGAGGCTGGGCTCGATCGCCGGAGGAGGGCATCTGAGGGTTGATGTCCTCCACCCTGACGGTTGTTACAGCGGGCGCGGCTCAGCTTCCGTTTAGAAAGCTGTGAACAAGATGCAAGCGTGGACTGGTCCCTGCTGCACTCGCTGAACGACTTCATGGCCGGGCACGACGGGGTCGAGGACGTGCTGCTCTTCTACGTCGAAGCCTCCGAGGCGCTGTTCGTCGCGACCCTGTTCGGGGTCTTCCTCCTCGCCCGGGGGCCGGGGCGGATGCTGTGGCGGCGGGCGACCGTCGCGGCGGTGCTCAGCGCCGGGCTCGCCCTTGCGGTCGGCAAGCTGATCTCCGAAGTCGTCGACCGCGCCCGCCCCTTCGTCGCCGATCCCCACGGCGTCCACCTCTTCACTCCCCACGCCGCCGACCCGGGCTTCCCCAGCGACCACGCCACCGCCGCCTTTGCGATCGCGGTCGCGATCCTGCTGCGCAAGCGGGGCTGGGGGATCGCGGCCCTGGTTGCGGCGACGGTCCTCTCGATCGGCCGGGTCGCCCTCGGCGTCCACTACCCGAGCGACGTCCTCGCCGGCGCCGCCCTCGGAGCCGCCGCAGCCCTCGCCCTCTGGTGGGCGCCGCTGCGAAGCCGGGTCGACGCCCTGGCGGATCTGCTCGGCCGGCCGGTAGACCAGCTCTTCGGCGCCGCCAGCCGCCGCCTGCGGCCGCGGTAGGGGACGCACAGGCGCGAGCCGAGCCGGGGAAAGGTGTGACTCCTATGAGTTACACTTAATCGGCATGCCTTCCAAGCACCCCCGAATCGCCGTGACCGCTGACCCTGAGCTTGGGGAGGCCTTGGCCCGGGTTCGCGCCGCCACGGGCACCCGCGAGCCCGACGCAACGCTGCTCCGCCGTCTCGCCGTCGAGGGGGCGGAGGCCGAGCTGGAGGCCGGGCGCAACCGCCGGGTCGCCGCCGAGGCCCTGTTTGAGGCGATGGATGATGGGCACCTCGACCTCGACCTCGCAGCGGTCGATCGCCTGAACGCGCCGCCTGCGGCCTGATGTCCGAACGTCTCTGGGACGGTGGAGGTCCGGTGCTCGCGGATACCTCCGCCTGGATGCAGGCTCGCAGAGATGCCAGCGCGCGCGGTCGGTTGATGGGGGCAATCGAGCGTGGGGACGTCTATTGGTGCTGGCCGGTGCGCTATGAGCTGATGGTCGATGCACGGGGCCCCGACGGGATCGCCGCGGTCGATCGCACCCTGGAGAGCCTGCGCGAGGTTCCTGTCGATCGCAGTGTGCAGCGCGCGATGCTCGCGACGATGCGCGAGCTGGCAGCCGCGGGCTCCCACGGCGCACATCGCTTTCCTCTCACCGACCTGACCGTCGCCGCAGCTGCCCAGGACGCGGGCATCGACATCCTGCATTTCGACCAGCACCTCGAGCGCCTCGGCGACCATCTGGGGGTCGGATCGCACTGGATTTCAGACCCTTCTCGAAAAGACACCACCGAGTAGGCAACGCGGTACCGGCAAAGGTCTCACACGGCCGCTGCCGAAAAGTCACCCATGCTGACCGCTCGCGTGGTTCCCCGTGCCCTGTCCGCTCGCGTGACCGTGGCGCTGGGGGCGATCGCGCTTGCGGCGCTGCTGCTGCCGGCGCTCGCTGTCGCGCTTCCGAAGCCGGCGGTGCTCACCTTCACGGTGGCGAAGATCGGCGCGCCGGGTAACCCCTCCGTCGGGGTCGTCCCCTTCGAAGACGAGCTCTTCAAGAACTGCGGCGAAGCGCCGTCGAGCCCGAAGAAACCGTGCATGGAAGTCGGCGGGGTCGGCTACCGCTACGGGATCGGCAAGTTCGAGGTGACCGTCGACCAGTACGTCGACTTCCTCAACACGGCCGACCCCAAGGGGAAGAACAAGCGCAAGCTCTACAGCACGACCGAGAGCTCGACCGCCTGGCCGCGTTTCGGCCAGATCGACTTCGCCGCCAAAGCCGGCTCGGGCCACCACTACCTCGTCGCCTCGCCCGCGTGGGCCGACAAGCCCTACGGCTTCGCCAACTTCCTCCGCTCCGCCCGCTTCGCCAACTCGCTCTTCAACGGCAAGGTGTTGAGCCGCAAAGAGAGCAGCGCCGGGACGTTCAAGTTCAGCACCTATCGCGTGCGCCTCTCGCGCAGGACCGAGACGGGGATGTATGAGATGCGCAACCCGAAGACGACCCGCCAGGCCAAGGCCGGTTTCGTCATCCCGAGCCAGAACGAGTGGATCAAGGCCGCCTACTTCGACCCCAACGGCGGCGGCACCTACTCCTACTGGAAGTACCCGACCAACCCGGGCGAATTCGGCAAGAAGATGGCCGACGGCCCGGTCCAGGCGCAGCTCGACCCGACCACCGGCGACGTCGTCAACGCCTCCAGCCAGCCGCTCTCGATCTTCCGCGCCGGCGGCGAAACGCCGGCGCCGTACTGGTGCCCGGCCGGCCTCTCGACCGAAGCCTGCACCGCGACCAACCCCTTCGGCCTCGATCCCGAAACGTACAAAGCGGCCTTCGCCGGCAGCCTCGGCACGGTCGGCCAGGCGCTCACCCCCTCGCCATGGGGCACCCTCGACCAGGGCGGCAACGCGGTCGAGTGGACCGACACGATCACCCCGCCGCCCTTCGGCGTCAAAGGCGTCCGCGTCTGGCGTCGCCTCCACGGCGGCATCTCCAACGCTCCCAACTACCAGCTCTGGATCTCTGCAGTCGGCCTGCAGCCCCAGGACAACGCCTTCTTCACCGCCACCTACCCCTGGCTGGGAATCCGCATCGGCGTGATCGGCAACCTCAAGCCGAGCTGAGGTCCTCCGCCGAGCGGCTCAGATCTCCGGTCGGGCCGCCTCGACCAGCTTCGCCACTTCCACCCGTGAGCCGACGTCGAGCTTGCGGAAGATGTTGCGCAGGTGGCTCTCGACGGTCTTTTCGCTGAGGAACAGCTTCTCGGCGATCTCGGCGTTGGTCAGCCGCTCGACCAGCAGCTGGGCGACCTCCTTCTCCCGGCCGGTCAGGGACTCGAGGCCGGCACCCTCGGCTGCGGGGCGGCTGCGGCGCGAGGTGCGGTGGCCGAGCCGGCCGAGCGCCTGCTCGACCCGGTCGCGGTGGCGGTAGGCCTTGCACTCGTCGAACTCCTCGGCGGCGAGGGCGAACTGCTCGGTCGCCGCCTCCTCGTTGCTCGCCGCAAGGAGGGCGCGCCCGGCAAGCTCGCGTGAGACCGCGCGGTCGATGCGGGCGTTCAGCTCCCCGGCGCCAGCCGCCGCCGAGAGCGCCAGCTCGGCCGCCGCCTCGGACTCTCCGCGGGCCAGCAGCACCTCCGCCTCCGCCCGGTCGGCCCAGGCCCGTGCCATCGGCAGGCCCGTTTCCCGCGCCGCCTCGTCGGCGTGCCGGCGGCTTTCGTCGGCGAGCTCGAGCTGGCCGGCGCCGACCGCGGCCCGGGTCAGTTCCATCGCCGCGTGGGCGCGCCAGCCGCCCGGGATCTGATGGGCGCCGCTGCCGCCCATCATCGAGGTGAAGGTCTCGGTCGCCCGCTCGTGCTCCCCGGCCTCGCGCAGGGCGATGCCGAGGCAGAGGCCGGCCCAGCTGCTGATTGCGCTGTCGCCCAGCTCGGCGGCGATCCCGGTCGCCTCTTCGCCGCTGGCCTTGGCGCCCTCGACATCTCCCTGCACCGCCTGGGCGAAGGCGAGGTTGAGCAGGCTCCAGGCCAGCTGCAGCTGGTTGCGGCTGACCCGCGCGGCCTCGGCCGCGGTGGAGAGGATCTCGAGCGAGAGGTCGATGTCGCCGAGCACCCAGCCGCAGGTCCCGACGCAGGGGACCAGGGTCGGGGCGAAGGCGGCGCGCCCGCTGGCCCGGCCGACCTCGATGCCCCGCTTGCCGTGGGCGACGACGTCGGCGAACTCGTCGAGGTACATCTCCGCGGCGGCGAGGCAGCCGATCGCGTCGAGCCGCTCGGCCAGCTCCTCGTCGGAGAGCTCGTCGATCAGATCGATCACTTCGGGACGGTTGCGCTGGGCCTCCTCGACCCGGCCGCCGAGCGCGCACCCCATCAGGTGGGCGCCCGCGGCCGCCGCCCGCAGCGGCCGGTTGTCGATCGACGCCGCGGCCGCGACCGCCCGCTCTCCCCACTCGGGCATCTCCTCGAAGCGGCGGTCGTAGAAGCGGTCCATCAGCTTCGCGATCAGCAGCGCGACCGCGTCGGGACTGCCCTCGGCGAGCGCCTCTTCGAGCGCCCCGTCGAGGCGGGCGCCGGCCCGGTCGCGGTCGCCGAGCGCGTGCTCGAAGGAGGCGCAACCGATCGTCAGCGCAACCTGCAGGTCGCGCTGGTCGGGGGTGACGCTCGCCAGCGCCTCGAGCGTGGCCTCGTAAGCGCCGTTGAAATCGCTCAGCGAGGTGAGTAGGCCCGGGAGCGGCATCAGCAGTTCCTGCCGCAGCTCCACCGGGGCGTCGTCGGGCAGCAGGCGCAGCGCGGCCCGCAGCCAGCGCACCGCGCTCGCCGGCGCCCGCGCCGCCGACCCCAGCGCCGCCTCGCGCAGAACCTCGACCGCCTCTGAGTCCCCGAACTGGGCCGACTGCTCGACGTGGTGGGCCCGCACCGAGAGCCCCTCGCGGCCGTCGCGCAGCAGCTCGGCGCAGAGCGCGTGGATCGCCAGCCGGGTCCCCTCCGGGACGGCGTCGTAGACGGCCGCGCGGACCAGCGGGTGGCGGAACTGGAAGCGGCGGGGAACGTCGGTCGCCCGGACCAGGTCGGACGCGGCGAGCTCGTCGAGGGCGGTCAGCCCGTCGCCCGGGTCGAGCCCGGCGGCGCCGATCGAGAGGTCGAGGCTGAAGGGGTCGCCGACGACGGCGGAGGCGTTGGCGAGGGCGCGCCCGTTCGCGGAGAGGGCGCCGAGCTCACGGTCGATCGCGATCGCGATCGCCTCCGGGACGCCCTCGATCCGCCCGCCCCCGCGCACCGGGTCGGCGACGTGCTCCGCCCGCGAGAGCTCGAGGAGGTAGAAGGGGTTGCCGCCGCCCTGGGCGACGATCTCCGCGGCCCGCGGGTTGCCGTCGAGCAGCGCGCCCGCGGCCATGGGGTCGAGCGGGCCGAGGCGCTGCAGGCCGAGGTTGCCGGCGTCGGCCGCGGCGCGCAGCTCGCTCATCGCCGAGGAGTCGAGGCGGCGGCTCCGGTAGCTGAAGGCGAGCATCACCCGCGCCCGCGGCGGCCGCCGCAGGAGGTGGCCGATCAGCTCCAGCGAGGCGCGGTCGCTCCAGTGCAGGTCGTCGAGCGTGATCAGGACCGTCTTGCCCGGCGCCAGGCAGCCCAGCAGCTCGCGGACCGCGCCATAGACGCGGATCCGGTCTTCGGGGGCGGGGGCGGGGGAGTCGCCGGAGGCGAGCGGCCGCATCGCCGGGAAGGCGGAGGCGAGCTCGTCGACCTGCTCCTGGTCGAGCGCGCCGAAGGCCGACCCCGGGGCGGCCTCGAGGAAGCTGTCGAGCGCGTCGACGAAGAGACCGAAGGGCATCTCCCGCTCGAACTCGGCGGCGCGCCCGTGGAGGACGACGCAGCCGCGACCGCCCGCCCGCTCGGCCAGCTCGCGCAGCAGCCGCGTCTTCCCCATCCCCGGGTCGCCTTCGACCGCGGCGAAGCGCGCGGCTCCACCCTCGGCCTCCGCGAGCCGAGCGGTGAGGAACTCCAGTTCGCCATCCCTGCCGACCAGCGCCGTCGCCATCTCCCCAGTCTCCTTTCAAAGCCAACCCTAACCCTGAAATCGGGATCTCAGGGTCGAATCAGGGTCTGTCCCTGATGTCCGGGAGGCGGCGCGAGGCGAACCTGCGGCCATGCAATCACCCAACCGCAGAGGAGCAGATCTCATGCAACGCAAGAACATCGCGGCTCGTGCCGCACAGTGGAGCTCATCTCACCGCAAGCTGGCCATCTGGGGGTGGCTGGCCACCGTCTTCGTCCTGCTCGGCGTCTTCATGGGCGGCGAACTGATCGAACGGAAGGACATCGCGACCGTCGACACCTTCTCCGGCGAGTCCCAGCAGGCCGAGCGGGCCCTGACCGACGCCGGGCTGCGCCCGACCGAGGAGGTTCTGCTGATCCAGAGCGACTCCACGACCGCCGACGAGGTCGAGTTTCAGGCGATGGTCGAGCGGTCGGCCGCCGAGTTAGGGCAGACCGCCCACGTCGTCAACGTCAAGACCCCGAGCGAAGGGGGCGGTGGGATCTCCGAGGACAGGCACTCGGTGCTGATCGACTTCGAGATCTCCGGGCCTGAGAAAGACGTGGCGGAAAACGTCGAACCGAGCGAAACGACGGTTGCCGCTCTGAACCGGGGAGATCCGGGCTTCAGCGTCGAGCAGTTCGGGTCGGGGTCCTCCGAGGGAGCCCTCGAAGGGGCCTTCGCCTCCGACCTCGGCAAGGCGGGGATGATCTCGCTGCCGCTTACCCTGCTGATCCTGGTCGTTGCACTCGGGGCGCTGGTCGCCGCGGGCGTGCCGCTGATCCTCGCCCTGACCGGGGTGCTGGCGACGATGGCGATGGTCGTCGTGCCCAGCCTCCTGTTCCCGCTCGACGGCAACATCGACGCCCTGATCCTGCTGATCGGGCTCGCCGTCGGGGTCGACTACTCGTTGTTCTACATGCGCCGCGAGCGCGAGGAGCGCGCCACCGGCAAGAGCCCGCATGAATCGCTGATGGCCGCCGCGGCGACCTCGGGTCGCGCGGTGATGATCTCCGGGATCACGGTGATGATCGCGATGTCCGGGATGTTCCTCACCGGCGAGGCGACGTTCGAGTCCTTCGCGGTCGCGACGGTGGTCGTGGTCGCGGTCGAGATGTTCGTCTCCCTCCTCGTCCTGCCGGCCGTCCTGGCCTGGCTCGGCGACCGGGTGGAAAAGGGCCGCCTGCCGTTCCTCGGCAAGCGGCGCGAGCGGGGCGGTACCGGCGTATGGCGCCGCGTCGTCGCCGCGGTCACCCGCCGGCCCCTGGTCTCGGCGCTCGCCTCGGCGGGCATCCTGATCGCGCTGGCGATTCCGGCCCTGAGCATGGAGACGACGCAGACGAGCGTCGAGGACATGCCGCAGGACCTGCCGGTGATGAAGACCTACGACCGCTTCACCGAGGCGTTCCCCGACAAGGCGAACGTCAACGAAGTGGTGGTCGAGGCTGGTGACGTCCGCAGCGGCGACGGCGAGAGCGTCGTCGACCGGGTCGTCGCGGCGACCGAGCGGTCCGAGACGTTCATCGGAGCGCCCGACATCACCTACAGCGACGACGGCACCGTGGCCAACGTCGCCGTGCCGAGCGAAGGCAACGGCACCGACGAGGCCTCGGTGGCGGCGCTCGACGAGCTCCGTGAGGAGATCGTCCCGGTGGCGCTGCAAGGCACGAGCGGGGTGGAGGCCAACGTCACCGGCGGTGCCGCGGCGACCGAGGACTTCGCCCAGGTCATCTCCGAGCGGCTGCCGCTGGTGATCGCCTTCGTCCTCGGGCTGGCGTTCCTGCTGATGCTGGTCACGTTCCGCTCGATCGTCATCCCGATCAAGGCGATCGTCCTCAACCTGCTCTCGGTGGGCGCCGCCTACGGGGTGCTGGTGATGGCGTTCCAGTGGGGCTGGGCGGAGTCGCTGCTCGGCTTCGAGTCCAACGGCGGAGTCACGAACTGGTTGCCGGTCTTCCTCTTCGTGATCCTCTTCGGGCTCTCGATGGACTACCACGTGTTCATCCTCACCCGGGTCCGAGAGCTCTACGACCGGGGCATGAGCACCGACGAAGCGGTCCGCGAGGGCATCTCGCAGACGGCGGGCACGGTGACCAGCGCCGCCGCGGTGATGATCGCCGTGTTCTCGGTGTTCGCCACTCTCTCCTTCCTCGACTTCAAAGAGATGGGAGTGGGTCTGGCGGTCGCGATCCTGATCGACGCGACGATCATCCGCGGCGTCCTGCTGCCGGCGACGATGAAGCTCCTCGGCGAGCGCAACTGGTACCTGCCGAGCTGGCTCGAGCGGATGCCGCAGCTGCGCGAGCGTGGCCCGGCCAAGGTTGGCCCCGAGCCGGAGCCGGCCCGCGGCTGAGCGCGATCCACACCAATCCGCGACCGGCGCTCCCCAGGGGGCGCCGGTCGCGGGATCGGAGACGACGATGCCCGACTTCCTGCTGCAACACAGACACGAACCCGGCGAGTGCGAGACGGCCTTCGCCGCCTGGCGCTCGTTCGACAGCCCCCTCCGCGGCCGCCCCGCCCCCTCCACCTGCCTTGCCGGCGGCCACAGCATCTGGTGGTGGGTCGAGGCCCCCGACGAGGCGGCCGCCCTCGCCCTCCTCCCCGAGTTCGTCGCCTCGCGGACCGAGGCGATCCCGGTGCGCTACGTGCCGGTGCCATAGAGGCTCGGTTCACCCAGCCGACCGCTCATTTGGCATAAAGTCGAGAATCTTGATTAACTTAGACAACAATGGAGAACGTCGACGTCCATCAGCACCTTCTGCCGGAGCAGCTGATCGCCGAACTGGCGCGGCGGCAGCGGCCGCCGATGCTGATCCGCCGCCGCGACGGCTGGACGTTCCGGGTCGGCGGCGAGCCCGACAGCGTCCTCTCGCTCGACGCGAACAACGTCGCCCTGCGGACGGTGGAGATGCGGCGCGAGGACGTGGACCGGGCGCTCGTCGCGCTCTCGACCGCGCTCGGGATCGAGACGCTGCCGGCCGAGGAGGCGCTGCCGCTGCTGGAGGCCCACCACCGGGGCATCGAGGACCTGCCGGCCGGCTTCGGCGGTTGGGGAGCGGTGCAGCTGGAGGCGCCCGACCCGGCTGAAGTCGACGCCGCGATCGGTCGCGGCTGCGTCGGCCTCTCGCTGCCGGCGACGTCCCTCGCCAGCCCCGATGCGCTCGCCTATGTCGGGCCGCTGCTCGCCCGGCTGGAAACGCTCGACGCGCCGCTGTTCGTCCATCCCGGCCCGGTCGCCTCGCCCGGCGAAGCGGGACCCGTCAAGCCGGTGCCCGTCTGGTGGCCCGCCCTGACCGACTACGTCGCCCAGATGCAGGCCGCCTGGTTCGCCTTCCTCCACGCCGGCCGGCGCGAGCACCCGCGCCTGCGGGTCCTCTTCGCGATGCTGGCCGGCGGCGCGCCGCTGCAGCTGGAGCGCTTCGTCGCCCGCGGCGGCACGGCGCCGCTCGCGCCCGACCCGGCGGTCTTCTACGACACCTCCTCCTACGGGACACGGATGCTCGAGGCGATGGCCGGCGCGGTCGGAGTCGAGCAGCTCGTCTACGGCTCCGACCGGCCCGTCGTCGACGCCGCCGCGCCGCCGCTCGGCCCCGAGCTGGGACGGCTGCTGCGATGTAGGAACCCGCGTTCCCTGCTGACCCCACGCCAGAAAGGAGACTTCGCATGACCAAGGGAATCGAGGACATCGCCCGGCCGCACGGCCACGACCTGAGCGACGAGCAACTGCTCGCCGTCGCCAACGAGTTCGCCGCCCGCCCGGCCGCCTGGTCCCACCTCGTCGAGCACGACCAGACGCACCGGACCTACCGGCAGCTGCTGCGCGACGAGCACCTCGACGTCTGGCTGCTTTGCTGGTCCCACGACCACGACACCGGCTTCCACGACCACGACCTCTCGGCGGGCGCGGTCGCCGTCGTCTCCGGCAGCGTCCGCGAGGAGCGCCTCGTCCTCGGCCGCTCCCCCGAGGCCCCGATCTCCCGCACCGCCCACGCCGGCTCCTCCTTCGCCTTCGGCGCCAGCGACATCCACCGCGTCCTCCACGCCGGCACCGAGCCCGCGGTCACGATCCACGCCTACTCGCCGGCCTTGGTTCGAATGGGCAGCTACGCGATCGAGCCCGACGGCCGCCTCCGCCGCCACGCCGTCTCCTACGAGGAGGAGCTGCGCGAGCTGAGCGCGACGGGCTAATCGAAGCCGCGGGGCCGGCTACCGCCGATGCGCTCGCAGACCTTGCTCTCGGCCTGCAGTGGGATCTGCGCTTGTTATTTTGACGGTTTCTTGTAACATAAAACCGTCATGAAAACCGATATCGACGCTCACGAAAGCACGGCCGCGAAGATTCGTCGGCGGATCCTCAGCTCGCGTGAGCGCATCTGGCGGATCGAGGACTTCGAAGGCAGCGACGATGCGATCCAAGCCGAGCTCCGCCGGCTGGTCAGGGCAGGAGAGCTCGACCATGTGCGCCGCGGTATCTATTGGCGTGGCCAAAAGACGCGTTTTGGCATGACGCCGGCGAGCGAGGGCAGCGCCCTGCGCAAGCTGCTTGATCGCCATACCGCGATCGGCGCCGCCGGCTGGTACGCGGCAAACCTGCTGGGTCTCTCCACCCAGGTGTCACCGATCGAGGTTTTGGCAATTACCACCCGCCCACCGACTGGCTTCTCGCATCTGAAGCTGATCGATCGCTCGGGGCGACTCGGCCGGCGAGATGAGCGTTTGAACGAACTCGAGGTGACGATCCTCGAGGCACTCGAGGGCTGGGAAACCTATGTCGAAGAGGGGGCCGAAAAGGCACTCGTTCGGTTCCGCGACCTGGTCATCAACGATGAAGTGCGGGCCGTGAAGCTCGCCGCCGCCGCTTACTCTGAGCCGGCTGTGGTGCGCGAGCGGCTCCGACATGTTTTGCTCTTTGCCGGTATGGACATCGAGGCCAACCGAATCCAGAGAGCAAAGAGCAGCGACGCCCGTCGACGTGCCCTCTCGGTCTTCCCGGAACCGATGTCGATCCCGGCAACCGCCTAGTGGCCCGACTGCGCGACGGAAAGGATTTCCAGGGTGCGATCGAACAAGCCGCCGGCATTCTCGGGCTACGACCCCAGTACTTGGAGAAGGACTACTGGGTAACCGAAGCGATCCGGGCTCTCCATAGTGAGTTCGCCGGGCACTTTGTCTTCAAGGGTGGAACCAGCCTCTCCAAGGGCTATGGCCTGATTGAGCGATTCTCCGAGGACGTCGACATCTTGATCCTCGGTGATGCTGGTGACAGCGCTAAGTCCAGAGAGAAGAAGCTCGCCGACATCTCGGCGAGGGTCGCTGGGAAGCTCGGCTTGGAGCTCAAGGAGAAACGGGAGCCGGGCCGTGGGCGTGGAGCGAATCGTGCTGATTTGCTTCTCTACACGCCTCGCACCACGACGACGATTCAGACCGGCCTGGGCGAGGACGGAGTTCTGCTGGAGACGGGCTTCGCCGGCGGGATGGAACCATCGGAGATGGTCTGGATCGAGCCGATGATCTGCAAGCCGCTCAAAATCGATCCTGCCGAGTTCGAGGACACGATGGCATTTCAAGTGCGGGCGCTGGAGCCCGTTAGAACGTTGATGGAGAAGGTCTGCGGCATGCACCACCTGGCGACCCGGATGCTCGAGGATCCGGAGCTCGATGACGCACGCTGTGGGCGCCACTACTGGGATATCGATCGACTCTTGGACGATCCGTCAGTCCGCAAACGACTGGAGGATCGCGACGCCTTCGAGCAGCTCCTCGAGGATGTGGAACGAATTTCCAAGGCGCATTTTGGCGGCTGTACGCCGAGGCCTGCGGGTGGCTTCACCGCAGGTCCTGCCTTTGATCCGCCGGTAGAGATCCGCCGGACGCTGAGCGCTCACTACGACGCTGCGGCCGAGCTCCTACCGATCGCAGGAAAAGCTCAGTGGCCGGACTTCGGAAATATCTTGAAGCGAATCGGCAATTTCTCGGAACTCCTATGAGGAGCTACAGCTCAATCAGCGCAACGAGCTGAAGGGGGAACGGCGGTGACATCGAACGCCCGCTCCCGGCGGTGTCGATTTCGGCTGTCCTCGTTCGTCATCTGGGTAGAGGGGGGCAAACCGTGCTCCCTGAGACGAACAAGGAGATGGCCAGATGTCTGCGACCGCTGCATCCCGACTGATCCTCTTGATGTCCGCCTCGCTGGACGGCTTCCTCGCCCGGGCGCCTGGCGAGATGGACTGGTTGGACGAGCCGGGTGAGGCCGCCGACCGGGCGGGTGAGGCGCGCCATGGCGCCAATCTCGAGCTGATCGGCCAGGTGGGGGAGATCGTCCTCGGCCGCGGCGCCTACGACGAGATGGCGCCGGCCTGGAGCAGCTCCGAGAGCCCGATGGCACGGCGGATCAACGCCCTGCCGAAGCTGGTCTTCTCGCAGACCGAGCCGGAGTTCGAGTGGGCCAACGCCCGCCGCTCGGGGCGGCCGGTGGAGGAGGAGATCGCCGAACGCAAGCAGGCCGGCGAGGGCGACTTCGGCGGCGCCCGTTTCGCCCACTCCCTCGCCCGCCACCGCCTGATCGACGAGTACCGGCTGACGGTCCATCCCGTCGCCCTCGGCGAAGGCCTGCCCCTCTGGCACGGCCTGCCCGAGCCCCAGCGCTTCGCGCCGATCTCGACCACCGCCTATCCCGACGGCGTCGTCACCCACGTCCTCGCCGCCAAGACCGAAGGAGAGAGCTGATGTCTGCGACCGTCCTCTACATGTCGATGTCCCTCGACGGCTTCGTCGCCGGTCCCAACGAGTCCGTCGACAACGGCCTCGGCGACGACGGCGAGCGCCTGCACGAGTGGATCTTCGCCGGCGCCCCCAGCGAGCACGGGGGATTGCCCGCCCGTCCCGAGGGCGTCAACGGCGCGGTGATGGACGAGGCGATGGCCACCGGCGCGGTCGTCGCCGGCCGCGGCACCTTCGAGCCGGCGAAAGGATGGGGCGGCGACCACCACGACGGCGTCCCGATCTTCATCCTCAGCCGCAGCCTGGCCGGGACCGAGGTGGACGGGTGGCCGCTGGTGACCTACGTGCCCGACGTCGAGACCGCGATGGCCCGGGCCAAGGAGGCCGCCGGCGACAAGGACGTCCTCGTCCACGGCGCCACCGTCGCCCAGCTCGCCCTCGCCGCCGGAGTCCTCGACGAGATCCAGATCCACCTCGTCCCCGTCCTCCTCGGCGAGGGCCGCCGCCTCTTCGAGCACCTCGGCGCCGACCACGTCGAGCTCGAGCCGGTTCGGGTCCTGGAGGGGACCGGCGTCACCCACCTCCGCTACCGGGTCCGCCGCTGAGGCTTATGGGGCGCCAGTGCGCTCGCGGTGCGCGCACCCGGGCCAGCAGCACGGCCGGCGCTGGCCTTCCTCCAGCTCTTCCCGCGTCCGGCGGATGCGGCGCTCCCGGGTCTTCGCCTGCTTGGCGTCCAAGACCCAGCAGATGAACTCGTTGCGAGCCAGGGGAGTGATGTCCCGCCAGGCGTCGAGGGCCGTGTCGCTGCCGACGAGCGCCTCGCGCAGGTCCGCGGGCAGCTCGTGCACCACGCCTCCGGGGATCGGACCGCTCATAGGTTCATTTTAGGGTCGACTGGTGCATCAAGTGAGTGTGTATCGACCTCCCTTAGAGACCCAGGAGAGCTATGTACCAACCTTGACACCTCCCACCCTGCCACCTAAGCTCCTCGGCGGACGTGCCAGGCGGGGACTCTCAGCATCGACCAGTTGTGGATTCCGGCGACCCCGGGGACGAGCGCGAACGCCTCCTCGCCGCGATCTCCCGCGCCGCCGCCGAGCACGGCTACGACAAGCTCACCGTCGAGCACGTCATCCGCTACGCCGGCGTCCCGTCCGCCACCTTCTACAAGCACTTCGCCGACACCGAGCAGGGCCTGATGCTCGCCTTCGACGCCTACCTGGACCGCCTCTGGGTGGAGGTCTATGCGGTCTGCGAAACCGACGCGGACTGGCCGCGGAAGGTCAGAGCCACGCTCGAAGTCACCCTCTCCTTTCTCTCCGAGTCCAGCGCCGTGGCCCGCGTCTTCGCGATCGAGGCCGCTGCCGTCAACCTCGCCGCCACCGAGCGCCAGCTCACCACCGTCGAGAGCTTCGCCGCCATGCTCCGCGAGGGCCGCCGCCTCTATCCACGCGCCGCCGGCTTGCCGGCGGCGACCGAGCGCACCCTGATCGGCGGCATCGCCTCGATCGTCTCCGGTCATCTGCTGGCCGAAGAGCCCCGGGTCCTCACCTCTCTGGAGCCGCAGCTGACCGAGCTCGTTCTGATGCCCTACCTGGGCCAGAGGGAGGCCAGGCGCGTCGCCTCGGCCTAGTCGGGGGCGACGATCGAATTACCTGCCTAGTACGGCGACTTCGGAACCTCGAACAGCGCCTGCACGCTGCTGGCCGGGATGCTCCGGGCGTGCGAGCGCCCGAGGCGCTCGGCGCTCGCGGCCTGGATCGCGACCGCCTCGTGGAAGGTGCGCAGGTGAATCGCCGCCAGTTCGCGCCAGCCGCGCTCGTCGACCAGCATGGGCATCCGGCTCAGGTGGCGGTCGATCCGGGCGTCGAAGGTGCCGAGCTCGATCGCCTGCTCGATCTCGGCCGTGATCAGGTTCGTGACCTGCCTCGACGCCGCCTGGCGCTCGCCCAGCCCCATCTGCCCCCAAGCCTCGCCGTCGATGTAGTCGGTGTTGGAGTGGTAGAGGACCTCCGTGGCGCCGCCCTCGGTCTCCTCCTCCAGCGCGATCACCAGACCGCTCCGCTCGAGGTTGTCGAGATGTTCGCGCAGGCTCTCGGGCGCGACGGCCAGCTCTTGCGCGAGCATCTCGACGCTGGCCTTGTGTTCATTCAGTAGTAGCCCCACCCGCGACAACGCCTGCCGGTCGGGATCGCCCGGCGCGCTGCGACTCCGCCCGTCCCCGTTGGCCACCTCGCAGGCCTCCTCGGCCCCGATCAGCGGCGCCAGGGTCAGGTAAGTGCAGAGCGGCGCCAGGCCCGGCAGCGACTCGGGCCCGCTCTCGCGGACCCGTTGGTAGGCGAGCCGGTACACGCCCCCGGCGATCACCTCCATCGCCACCGGTGCCAGCCTCGCGCTCCGCGCCCGCCCCTCGGCGAGCAGCATCTCCAGCGGGCGCAGCGTCTCCTCGCGGCACTCGAGCGCCGCCGGTCCCGCGGCGTAGACCTCGATCAGGAGGAGCCGGGCCAGGGCGGGGCGAGAGGCGAGGAAATTGAAGAAGTCTCCGAACGCCGCCCGCACGCCGTGCGTCCAGGACGGGTTGCGATGGAAGGACGGCAGGATCGCCGCCAGCAGCTGCAACCCGGCGCCTTCGATCGCGGCGAACAGCACCTCTTCTTTGCCGGCGAAGTTTGCGTAGAAGGTGGTCGGCGACATCGAGGCGCGCTTCAGCACCAGCTCGATAGTGGTGGCGGCGTAGCCGCGCTCGGCCACCACCGCCGCGAAGGCGCGCAGCGTCCGCTCGACATGGCCGTGGGCCTCGAGCGTCTCGGGCGCCGGGGTCGGTGGCCTGCTGGCCAGTCGCAGCGGCTGCGGCGGAGGGCGATATTTCAGCGCGAGGTCGACGAAGTCGTCGACCAGCTTCGGCAGCTCGGCCTCCCGGCCCAATCGCAGGCGCACCCGCGCGATCTCCATCAGCGCCCCCACATGAGCGCCGATCATCGGCGCCAGGGCCTCGCCGTCGAGCCCCGCCTCCCGCGCCTCCGGGAGAACGTGCGATTCGAAGTGCTTGGTCGCTTCCTCGACCGGCGCCAGCGCCGCCGGGCCGACGACGTAGGTCTCGGTCAGGCACATCCGCGCCGCCCCCGGGTGGGCCACGACCAGCTCGGCGAACGCTGCGGCGCTGCCGCGGACCAGCTCCTCCCAGCTTCCGCTCGGCCTCGTCGTGGTTTGGATCGCGACCGCCACCATCGCCCGCACCGCCTCCACGAAGCACTGCTCCTTGTCGGCGAAGAGCGCGTAGAAGCTCTTGCGCGCGACCCCCGAGAGCTCGGTCAGGTCGCTGATCCGCGTCGCCGCGTAGCCGCGTTCGGCGACGCTGGCGACCAGCGCGGCGAACAGGCGCGCACGCTGGTTGTCGGCGACCTCCTCGGCGGGCGTCCCGGGGCCGGGGGGCAGCCTGCGCTGCCGCAGCCTCGCCGAGTTCCCCCAGGGAGTCTCGACCCCTCCCACGGGGCCCCTGGAGGCCGTCGCACCCCTCGCCCCATTGGATTGGGTGGAGAAGGTCACGTTCTACAACCTACCAGAGCTCGGCGGCACAAATCCCTTTGTAGAGCTAATTGCATCGCTCGCAAACCTGCTGAAGCACCTCAAAATACTGTACCCAACTTGACAGTAGTGGGCACGAGTGCCTAACTTAGGCGCACAGGGAGAACGAGTCGGTACTCGCAGGGAGAGGCAAGAGACATGGCTCATGAATCATGAACAAGGGCGCTAACACGTGACTCGTCGGCAAGACTGCCCACCCCCCCATCCGCCGCGATGATCGAGACCGTCGACACACCTGTGCTCGATCGACGCGCCCGCCTCGTCGCCGCCTTCTCCAAAGCCATTGGCGAGTGCGGCTACGCCCACGTCGACGTCGACCTCGTGGTCCGCTACGCCGGTCTTCGTGCCGCCGACTTCGACGAGCAGTTCGCAGGAGTCGAGCAGGCGCTTCTCGTCGCACAGGAGGACTTCCTGGGGCGCCTATGGCTCGACGTCGAAAGTGCGTGCGAGGGGGCAGCGGCCTGGCCGGAGAAGGTTCGCGACTCGGTCACCGCTGTGACCGAGTCACTGGTCGAAACCAGCGCCGTGGCCCGCGTCTTCGCGATCGAAGCGCCCGCCGCCAGCCTCGCTGCGGCCGAGCGCCAGTTCGCCGCGCTCAACCTCCTCGCCGCTCGCTTGCGAAGCGCCCGCAGGTTCTACCCCCGTGCCGCCGACCTCCCCGAGACGACCGAGCGTGCCCTGGTCGGCGGTACCGTCTCGATCGTCTGCGAGCAGCTGCTGGCGGAGGATCCGCAGGCGATCCCACGCCTGCGCTCCCAGCTGGTCGAACTCCTTCTCAGCCCCTATGTGGGCGACGAGGAGGCGCGCCGCCTCGCGGCTGCCTGAAGCGCTCGCTCCTCGGGCGCGCCGCCGCCGAGAGCAGCGGCCTCCTCCAGGGGCGCCATCGCCAGCCACACCACCACGGGCGCAAGCTGCGGCAACTGTGCGCGGCGACCGTGAGCGATCTCGTGCTGGATCACAGCCCAGATGCCGCTGCCGACGGCTTCGCGGATCACCGGTCCCGGCTCCGCCGCCGGCGCCTCGGAGTCAGGGGCCAGCCTGATCAGCGCCGTGAAGGCGTCGAGGACGGCGTCGGCGCGATCGAGCGCGGTCGGCCCGGCGGCCTGCAACTCGAAGAAGGCGAGGCGAGCGAAGAGCTCGTTCGCCGCGACGTGCTCGAGCATCGCCCGTAGGCCGATTCCGTTCGCCCGCGGCCCGGCGGCGTCCATCGCTCGCGAGACGTCGGCAAATGCTTTGCCGGCCAGGAGCTCGAAGGCGGTCAGGAACGCCTCCCGTTTGCTTTCGAAGTGCTCGTAGAAGGTCTTGTTCGAAACCCCGGCGGCAGCGGATATGGCCGGGATGCTCAGGGCCCCGTAACCGTGTTCCACCGCCAGCCGGGCGCTGGCTCGTACAACCCGCTCGCGCTGGCTGAGGCTGCGCCGGCTCCAGGGGCTGTCGGGCGGCTCCGTCCAGCCTGGTGCATCGTCGCTCCCGCCGGCCTCGGGCTCATCGCGGGGAACCGGTTCCGCCGCCGCGGATAGCGCTGCCTCGACCAGTTCGCTGGGCGAGCGCTGGTAGCTCAGCCCCCAGTCGACCAGCTCCTCGACCAGCCCCGGCAGCTCCCTCTCCTCGCCGCTGCGCAAACGGCGGTAGGCGATACCGCGGACGCCGGCTACGAGTGCCCGCACCGTGACAGGGGAGACTGGGAGCGAGGAGGGGGAGTGGTCGAAGCTCTGCCCGACCAGGGTCTCGAAGGCGATCGAGGCGCGCTCGCGGTGCTCGACGCCGGCCGGTCCCAGGGTCAGCGACTCGACCGCGGCCAGCGCCGCCGCGTCCGGGTGCTCCACCGTGATCTCCATGAAGGTGTCGAGGGCGGCGAGGAGCTTCTGGCGGAAGTCGCCCGGGCGGCGATAGGACTCGATCACCCGCCTGGAGAGCTCGGCGACGATCTCGTCGAAGGTGGAGATGAAGCAGTCCTGCTTGGAATCGAACAGCTGATAAAAGGTCGCCTTGGAGACGCCGGCCAGGCTCACGAGATCGCGCAGGGTGGTGTCGGCGAAGCCTCGCCTGGCGACGGCCTCGACCATCGCTCCCTGCAGCCGCGCCTTCTGGTGGCGGGCGATGCTCTCGGTGCTCATCGTCTGGCGCCCGGACTGCAGGCGGGGGAAGATCGCCTCGCTGCTCTCCCTGGTTGGATCGACTGCCCCCATCGCGATCCAAGATAGCTCCCGGCGTTCTTGGTCCGGAAAATCTTTTCGGCGGGACGGCAGCGGCCCGGCATCCGTCGCCTAAGCCAAAGGCGCCAAAGCGATCCGGGTGATCTCCGGAGCCCTCTCCGCCAGCTCAGCCTCGCGTCCGTGGGCGATCTCGTGCTGGATTGCCGCCCAGATGCCGCTGGCGATCGCCTCCCGGATCGGGCTGGATACCGTGCCGGGAACTTCGCTCGGCAGGAGCTCGGGGGTGAGGTAGGCGGTGAAGGTGTCCATCGCCGAATCGGCGAAGTCGAGCGCCGCCGGGCCGGCGGTCGGCAGCTCGAAGAAGGCGAGGCGGGCGAAGAGCTCGTTGGCGGCGACGTGCCCGAGCATCGCCCGCAGTCCCACCCCGATCGCCTCCGGCCGGTCGCCCGCCGCCGTGAAGGCGGCAACCGACGCCGCCAGCATCTCCCCGTTGAGGATCTCGAAGGCGGCGATGAAGGCCTCGCGCTTGTTGCGGAAGTGTTCGTAGAAGGTCTGGTTGGAGGTTCCCGCCGTGGCTGAGATCGTCGGGATGCTGAGCCCCTCGTACCCTTTGTCGACCACCACTCTGGCGGCTGCACGGACGATCCGTTCGCGTTGGGTCAGCTGGGCTCGGCTGCGGGGGGAGTCCGGCGGCTCGCTCCAGTCGGGCTTCTCTGCCTCCTCGCCCTCCGGCTCCGCTTCTGGCGGCGGCGTTGGCTCCGCCGCCGCCGCGCAGGCCCGCGCCACCGCCTCCGAATCGGGCTCCCGGTAGCGCAGCCCCCAGTCGACCAGCTCCTCGACCAGCCCCGGCAGCTCCTCCTGGCGCCCGGCCCGCAGGCGGCGATAGGTCACGCCGCGGATCCCGGCGGCGATCGCCCGCACCGTCATCGCCGGCACCTCGCGCCCTGGGGGGGAATGCTCGAAGCTCTGGGCGATCATCAGCTCGAAGGTCTCCGATCCCCGCTCCCGGTGCTCGACGCCGGCGGCGCCCAGAGTCAGCGACTCGACCGCCGCGAGGCGGGCCGCCGCCGGCTCCTCCGCCGCCAGATCCATGAAGGCCGCCAAGGCCGCCACCAGCTTGGGGCGGAAGCCCTCGTGCTCGCGGTAGGCCTGCCCGACCCGCTCCTTCACCGCGGCGACGATCTCGTCGAAGGTGGAGAGGAAGCAGTCCTGCTTGGAATCGAAGTGCGCATAGAAGGTGGTCTTGGACACCCCGGCCAAGGCAACCAGCTCGCGCACGGTGGTGCCGGCGAAGCCGTGACGGGCGACGGCCTCGACCATCGCTCCCTGAAGCCGCGCCTTCTGGTGGCGGGCGACGCTCTCGGGCGTCATCTGCCCAGGGCCGCTGGCAAGTCGCGGGAAAAGCGGCTCGATCGGCCGCGCTGCTGGGTCGTGTGTCGCCATCCCGGCGCTCACGATAGTCCGCGCAATGCCGGGAATCATGTACGCGGCTTGACGAATCGAGCCGCTCCCCTGACCGGATCGAGCACCCGCCCGGACGCTCTCGCTATGTACCTAGGTTGACAAAACCCTTGACAGGGCGGTGCACCGGCACCTATATTGTGTACCGCCGTTTACAAGACGGCGGGAGAACAATGCCATGGGCATGGGATCCCATCACCGGTCTTCGCTCTTACCCTGAGGGCGGGACCGCATTTAACAGGCGGCTCCAGGGCGTCGGGAGAGTCCCCAATCCCGGCGCCCGGCTCGCCTTCCTGGATCCCCGAGCCTGTCGTGTACCGTGCTCGACACGCTCTATGTACCTGTGCTTACATATCGATGTCCGCCGGGAAGCGAGCGGAAGTTATCGACCTTCGTGCGAACGTTGCTGTGAGCAACATCGATGCCGATCTCAGAAGCCATTCCAGATGGCTCAAGCAAATCGTGGATCCGGTCCGCTTGGAGATCATCTATGCCCTCGCCCAGACCGATGAGGCTACGGCCGATCAGCTCGCTACCACCGGGATATCCAGTAAGCCAACCCTGCGTCGGCATCTGAATGCTTTGGTCACACTTGGGCTCGTGCACCGCCAGGGTTGCGAAAGCGACGGCTTGACCACCGGGCGACCACCCATTCGCTTCAGCCTCCCCGCGGACATCCGGGCCGGCGTCCTTGCGGTTTTCGGTACTGAGGCATAGGGCTTTACGTCATGTTTGACGCAAAGCGTTGCCCTGTGAGAACCGGTTCCGTAGCTTGGTAGGAGCAGCATATGAGCACTATCCAATGTGCTCGAGGTAGGGCATTACCTTCCAAGTGACCCAGAACAATGGAACCTTCAAGGCAGTACCTACTGGGGCAACCATTCCTAAAACCTATTGTGCCTGGCTGAATATGGAATGGGTAAACCAAGAAAAAGCACCAGGGCAGGAGCTGTCGGTGACCGGAAGCTCGACCGCCAACGGGACCGAAAGCGCTTGGCTGGGGACGAAATTCAGTTTTGCCTGGAGCCTGCCCGAAGTCGGTGAAAGCTGGCTTGCGAATTTCACCGGCGCCACCGGTAGCCCGCCCGCGAAAGGCGTTTTCGTGCAGCAGCCGACGACGGCCAAAGCACCGGTCTCGATCAATCTCGCAAATGCGGCGTATGCCGGGAATTTCCTCTCCGTGCCGGGAACTGTCTCGGCGAAGTTCACCCTCACCGGCGAAGCTGCTGCTTGGTCGTTCGGTTAGTACCTGGTACGTCGCCGTCGCGCGCCGAGCTGGTCGAGTACCGCCCTTGACGAGGACATGTACCTGTGCTTACATACCGGACGTCCGCAGGGAGCGGGCCTGAGTTTTCGAACGACGACCGGGCCAGGGGCCCAGGGTCCTCCTGGCAGTGGCGGGGGACCGGGAAAAGGCCGGTCAGGCAAGGAGAGCAGAGTGCAAGGCAGCGCAGGACAAGGAGAACGTCTCTTGACGCATCACGCGAAGGCACCGTCCGCGGGATCCACCGATGGCAGCGGCAACAGCCGCGGCCTCCTCCGCCGTGCCCTCGCAACCCGTGGTGCCTCTCGTGGCTCCAAAGGGACCGGTGCGCCCTCGTCCCGCCGCGCCCGGGTTCTTCTCGCCGTCTTGGCCGTGACCGCCAGCCTCGTGTTCGGCACCGGCGCCGCCCTCGCTGCTGACCCCACCGTCACCGTCGACCCCGTCGCCACCCACGGGATCACCACCGCCCACGCCACCGGCACCATCACCACCGATTCCGAAGTCTTCTACTACTTCGAATTCACCGAAGCCGGGAAAGAAGAATGGAACCTCGGCCCCGAAGCCTTCACCCGCCTCATCCCGGCCGATACCAACCCCCAGGCCGTCGAAGAAGACCTCAGCGGCCTCAAGGCCAACACCGCCTACGAAGTCCGCCTCGCCGCTTCCGGGCTGGGGACCTCCGCCTCCAGCGCCCCCTTCACCACCGACCCCGCCCCCAACGCCCCGGCCCTCGCCCTCGACCCCGCCGTCCCCTTCTACACCTCCGCCCGGCTCTCGGGCACCGTCGACCCCGAAGGCGGCAACCTCAACTCGCCCGGCAACCCGGTCCCGATCCACTGGACGATCGAGATCTCCGAAACGGGAGACCCCGGCACCTGGGGCCCCGTGGCCGAAGGCGACATCGTCGGGGCCGAAGCTGAAGGAACCGCCCCGATCGCGATTCCCCCCTCTGCCGCAGAACCCACCGGCCTTGCCCCGAACG
>DATAMR010000052.1:0-38591 GCA_036260485.1 Solirubrobacterales bacterium
CATCTCGCCGCCCAGACCCTCGTCGGCCCGGCGATGGCCGACCCCACCCAGACCTTCGAAGTCAACGTGCGCGGCACCTGGGGCCTGCTCGAGTCCTGCCGCCGCGCCGACGTCCCGGCCGTCGTCGTCGCCTCCTCCGACAAGGCCTACGGTCCCAGCGACGAGCTGCCCTACCGGGAGGAGATGCGCTTGCAGCCCGCCTCGCCGTACGAGGCGAGCAAGGCCGCGGCCGACGCGATCGCGCTCAGCTACCGGCCCGCCTACGGCCTGCCGGTGGCGGTGACCCGCTTCGCCAACATCTACGGCGGCGGCGACCCCAACTTCTCGCGGCTGATCCCCGAGGCGATCGCCGCCGTCCTCGACGGCCGCCGGCCGCAGATCCGCTCCGACGGCAGCCCCGAACGCGACTTCCTCTACGTCGGCGACGCGGTCGCCGCCTACCTGGCGGTCGAGAGCGCCGTCGGCGCCGGCGGTCCGGGAGCGGGGGAGGCCTTCAACGCCGGCGGCGAGACCCCGCACTCGGTGCGCGACGTGCTGGAGACGATCGTCGCCGTCTCCGGCACTGACCTCTCCCCCGAATACCTCGGCACCGGCAACCCCGAGGGCGAGATCGACCGCCAGTTCGTCGACTCGACCAAGCTGCGCGAGATGACCGGCTGGGCACCCGAGGTCGAGCTCCGCGACGGCCTGATCCGCACCCTCGACTGGTACCGAGACCACGCCGAGCTGCGCCCGGAGGCGACCGCCGCGTCCAGTTAGTCTGGGCGCCATGTGCGGGCGCTTCACCAATACGACCAAGGACACGAAGAAGGTCGCCGACCGCTTTCAGGTCGAGCTCGAGAAGGCGCTGGAACGGAAAATCGCCGCGGCGCCGGCGAAGGAGTCGGCCAAGGACGGCGGCGGGTCGAAGGAGAAAGCGCCGCCCGGCTTCGGCCGCTTCAACGTCGCTCCAACCCAGGAGGTGCTCGTCGTCCGCGCCTCGCCTGAGCCGGAGGAGGCCGAACAAGGCGAGCGGGAGGCACGGCTGATGCGCTGGGGCCTGGTCCCGGTCTGGGCCAAGGACCTCAAAGTCGGCTACCGGATGATCAACGCGAAAAAAGAGAACCTGCTGAAGAGCCGCGCCTACGGGCCGCTGCTCGGCAAGTATCGCCACCGCTGCCTGATCGTCGCCGACGGCTTCTACGAGTGGATGAAGGCCGAGGACCCCAAGCAGCCGCGCCAGCCCTGGCACTTCCAGGTCGACGGCGGCGAGCCGTTCGCCTTCGCCGGCCTCTGCACCCGCAAGGAGTGGTCCGACCCCGACGAGCGCGGCTACGACGACGGCTACCTCTACACCTGCACCCTGGTGACGACGACCCCGAACGAGGTCGTCGCCCCGGTCCACGACCGGATGCCCTCGATCCTGCCCAGCCCCGAGGCGGAGGCCGCCTGGCTGCGGCCGGACCTCAGCGCCGAGGACGCGGTCGCGATGTGCGGGCCGCTCGACCCGCGGCGGATGTCGAGCGCGCCGGCCAACCCGGCGCTGAACAAGGTCGGCAAAGGGACGTCGGAGGGGCCGGAGCTGCTGGTCGCCCCGCAGACGACGCTCGACGCCTAGCCTTCGTCCCCGCCGCTTTCGCCTTCTTCTTCAGCTTCCTCGCGCTGTTCGGCTTTCAGTTCTTCGGCTTCTTCGTCGATCGGCGGCGTGTGCTGGGAGAAGGCGACCTCGGTGTCTGCGGTCGATCCGCCATCGTCAGTCTTCAGCGTGCAGGCGATCTTCGCCGAGGGCACGTCCTGGCTGCGCCAGATCGTGAAGAAGGGGAGCTCCATGTCCTGCTTGGGCGACCCCACGATGAGGTATTCGATCCGCTCTTCGCCCACCTTGTACTGAGGCCATTCGACCTTGACCCCTTGTTCGGTAGTGAAACGCGGTGGCCGATCGGGGAATTCGAGCACCGCCAGTTCGCTGCTCTTCGAGCTGAAGTCCATCAGAACCGTTGCCGGCACTTCCTGGCTGTAAATGCCGTCGGCCGAGCGGGGGTAGGTACCACGCAGCCCGCCGGAGCTCTGCGCCACTTCGGTCCCTTTCGGCGCCTTGACCGTGCAGACGATGCGGCCGCCGCCGATCGGGGAGCCGGCGGAGACGGTCAGCTTCGAGCTGGCGATGTAGAGCGAGTAGCCGCTGACGTTGGTCCCGGTGCTGCGGATCCGCGTCTCGGTCAGCTGCATCTCGCCCTTGCCGCCCGGGACGGCGACGACCTTCGAGTCGGGGCCGTCGGTCGACTGCACCCATTCCAGGTTCGCGGCTTCGCCCTCGCCCTTGCCGGTGCTGGCCAGCGCGGCGACGAGGCAGGCGAGGAGGCCGACGGCGACCACGATCAGGGCGCCGCGGGGGGGACGCCGGTCCGGCGCGGCGCTGCCTGGGGGGGCGTCGGTCACAGCGCCACGGTATTGGAATCGGTCACAGAATCGCGGCGCTGCGATACCTCGACCGCCCTCATGGGTACGTTCCCCCCATGGCAGGCAAAGTGACCCGTCTGAGGGTGGCCGAGGCGAGGCCACGGACCATCGGGGTCCACGGGCACCCGATCAACTTCATCGAAGCCGGCTCCGGGCCGGTGCTGCTGCTGATCCACGGGATGGCGGGCACCTGCGACAACTGGGAGGCGGTGATCGAGCCGCTGGCGATCAACCACACCGTGATCGCCCCCGACTTCCCCGGCCACGGCGCCTCGGCCCCGGGAGGCGGCGACTACTCCCTCGGCAGCCTCGCCAGCGGCCTGCGCGACCTGATGCTGGCCCTGGGGCACGAGCGGGCGACCCTGGTCGGCCACTCCCTCGGCGGCGGCGTCGCCCTGCAGTTCACCTACCAGTTTCCGGAGATGGTCGAGCGCCTGGCGCTGGTCTCCAGCGGCGGCCTCGGACCCGACGTCAGCCCGGTCCTGCGGGCGGCGGCACTGCCCGGTGCGGAGCTCTTCATCTCGGCGACCGCCGGGGTCGGGAGCAGGATCGGCTCGGTCGTCGGCCGCGGCCTCGGGCTCGTCGGCCTGCGCCCCAGCACGGACCTGGCCGAAGTCACCCGCGGCTACGCGACCTTGACCGACCCCGAGCGCCGCAAGGCCTTCGTCGCCACCCTGCGCTCGGTCGTCGGCACCCAGGGCCAGCGCGTCGCGGCCCTCGACAAGCTCTACCTCGCCGACGCCCTGCCGCTGCTGATCGTCTGGGGCGAGAACGACCCGATCATCCCCGTCGACCACGCCCGCGAGGCCCACGCCCAGCTTCCCAGCAGCCGCCTCGAGATCTTCGAGGACACCGGCCACGTCCCCCAGCTCGAGCGCCCAGGCCGCTTCATCGCCGTCCTCGAACGCTTCCTCGCCGAAACCGAGCCGGCGGAGTTCGACCGCGACGAGTGGCGAGCAAGGTTCAAGTCCGCCGAGAGCTAGCGGTGTCGCTTTTGTGGACCCATAGGCCACTAAAGCGACACAGCAGAGGACGCGCCCGACAGGATTCGAACCTGTGGCCTCTTCCTCCGGAGGGAAGCGCTCTATCCAGCTGAGCTACGGGCGCCCGACCGCAGCTTAGCCATAACTTGCGTAGGCTCGCCGCCGATGGATTTGGCGGTGACTTTTCTTGGAACCGGGGGGTCGGTGCCCTCGGCGCGGCGCTCTACGGCGAGTGTGCTGGTGGCGCGTGGGGGGGAGCGGCTGCTCTTCGACTGCGGGGAAGGCACGCAGCGGCAGATGCAGCGCTCGCTGGGGCTGGTGCAGGCGGACGAGATCTACCTGACGCACTTCCACGCCGACCATGTGCTGGGAATCCCAGGGCTGCTGAAGACCTACGACCTGACCGACCGGCAGGTGCCGCTGAAGATCTACGGGCCGCCGGGGCTGACCGAGCTCTTCCAGGTCTTCTCGCCGCTCGTCGGCCGCCTGGGGTTCGGTCTGGAGCTAGCCGAACTGGCGCCTGGCGACACGGTCGAGCACGACGGCTACGAGATCAGGCCCTTCGAAGCCTCGCACCGCAACACCCGCGCCAACGGCTACGCGCTGGTCGAGGCCGAGCGGCCCGGCCGCTTCGACCCCGCTGCCGCTGCAGCCGCAGGCGTCCCCGAAGGCCCCGCATACGCGGCGCTCCAGCGCGGGGAGGAGGTCGAGGGCTCAAAAGGGACCGTCACGCCCGACCAGGTGATGGGACCGAGTCGCCTCGGCCGAACCCTCGTCATCACCGGCGACACGGCCCCCAGCCCAGCCACCGTCTCCGCCGCAGCCGACGCCGACCTCCTGATCCACGACGCCTCATTCGCCGAGGAGGAGATTCAGCGCGCCGCCGAGACCGGCCACTCGACCGTGGCCCAGGCCGCCGCAGTAGCCGACGAGGCCCACGTAAAGCTCCTAGCCCTCGTCCACATCTCCTCCCGCTACCACGTCGGCAAGGTGATCGAGGAGGCCCGCGACGTCTTCGAACCCACCGTCGCCCCCAAAGACTTCGACGTAATCGACCTCCCCTTCCCGGAGCGAGGTGAACCCGAGCTCATCCCAAACGGAGCCCGGGCCCCGAACGGCGAGGGGTAGGGGTCCTCGACGGACCCTCCCCGCAGTTGTCCGGCGAGGACCCCTACCCCTCGCCGCCTGGCCCGCTGCTACATTCCCCCCGTCCTTTAACCCGGTCCCGCGAGGCCAGGAAGGAAGCAACCGGAGTGAACGAGAAGGTCGTGCTGGAGCACGACGATCTGAAGCGAACGCTGCGGCGGATCGCTCACGAGATCGCCGAGAAGAATCCCGATTCGGATCGTCTGGCGATCGTCGGCATCCACACCCGCGGCGCCGGCCTGGCCCGCCGCCTCCACGTCTTCCTCGGCGAGCTGACCGGCTCCTCGGAGCTGCCGATCGGCGACCTCGACATCTCCTTCTACCGCGACGACGTCGGCGCCAAGGCGCCCGCCTCGCAGCCGGTCGTCCACGCCTCCCACATCGACTTCGACCTCTCCGACCGCACGGTCATCCTCGTCGATGACGTCCTCTACACCGGCCGCACCGTGCGCGCCGCGATCGAGGCGCTCTTCGACTACGGCCGCCCGCAGCGGGTGCAGCTCGCGGTCCTCTGCGACCGCGGCCATCGCGAGCTGCCGTTCCGCCCCGACTACGTCGGCAAAAACCTGCCTACCGCCCGCGAGGAGCGGGTCAACGTCCGCCTCGAGGAGACCGACGGCACAGACGAGGTGACGATCTCCGAGCCCAGCCCAGTGGAGGTGAGCCCATGAAGCACCTGCTCTCGATCGAACAGCTCTCGCGCGAGGAAATCGAGTCGATCCTCGACCGCGCCGAGAGCTTCGCCGAGGTCGGCCGGCGCGACATCAAGAAGGTGCCGACCCTGCGCGGCCGCACCGTCGTCTCGCTCTTCTACGAGTCGAGCACCCGCACCTCGAGCTCCTTCGACCTCGCCGCCAAGCGGCTCTCGGCCGACCTCGTCTCGGTCAAGGCCGCCGGCTCCTCGGTCGAGAAGGGGGAGTCGCTGAAGGACACCGTCGCCACCCTCTCCGCCTACGACCCGGCCGCGATCGTCATCCGCCACCCCTACGCCGGCGCCGCGCAGATGGTCGCCGGCTGGACCTCCGCCGCGGTCGTCAACGCCGGCGACGGCAAGCACGAGCACCCCAGCCAGGCACTGCTCGACGTCTACACCCTGCGCCGCCGCCTCGGCTCGCTGGAGGGGACGCGGATCTGGATCGTCGGCGACGTCCTCCACAGCCGCGTCGCCCGCTCCAACCTGATCGCCTTCGCGCGGATGGGCGCCGAGGTCACCGTCTGCGGCCCGCCGACCCTGATCCCGCGCGGGATCGAGGCGCTCGGTTGCGAGGTCTCCTACAGCCTCGACGGGATCGAGGAGGCCGAGGTCGTCTACGCGCTGCGGATGCAGAAGGAGCGGATGAGCGAGAGCTTCGTCCCCTCGCTGCGCGAGTACGCCGCCAACTTCCAGATCGACACCCGCCGCCTCAACCCGCGCCAGCTGCTGATGCACCCGGGCCCGGTCAACCGCGGCGTCGAGCTCTCCGGCGAGGCGATCGACTCGCCCCAGTCGCTGATCGCCGAGCAGGTCGCCGCCGGCCTGGTGGTGCGGATGGCGATCCTCTACGAGTTGCTGGCCGGCTCCGAGGGCGGCAACACCGCCGACCAGGGCGAAGGCAGCCGCCCGACCCCGATCGGAACGCCCGCATGAGCCTTACCGACGCACTCGACGTCCGCGCCGGCGAGGCCGCCCACCTGGTGCTCCGCCGGGTCACGGCCCTCGACCCGGTCGCCGGCGTCGACGCCGTCCACGACGTCGTCGTCCGTGACGGCGAGATCGCGTCGCTCGCCGCCCCCGGCGAGGCCGACGTCGAGGGCGCCGAGGTGGTCGAAGCCGAGGGTCTGCACGCCTTCCCGGCCTTCTTCGACCCCCACGTCCATCTGCGCACCCCCGGCCACGAGCACAAAGAGGACGTCGAGACGGGCACCCGGGCCGCCGCCGCGGGCGGCTACTGCGGGATCCTGGCGATGGCCAACACCCAGCCGCCGGTCTCGACCGCAGCCGATATCTCCGCCCTGCGCGAGCAGGCGCGAGCAGGCGCCTCGGTCCCGGTCGGGTTCCTCGCCACCGTGACCAAGGCGATGCAGGGCGCCGACCTGACCGAGATGGTCGAACTGCGCGAAGCCGGCGCGATTGGCTTCTCCGACGACGGCCTGCCGATCGTCGACGCCGGGGTGATGCGGCGCGCCCTGCAGTACCAGCACCTCTGCGGCGGCAACATCGCCCTGCACGAGGAGGACCCGGCGCTCTCCCGCGACGGCGCGATGCACGAGGGCCCGGTCTCCGCCGCGCTCGGGATCGCCGGCATCCCCTCGGTCTCGGAGTCGACGATGGTCGCCCGCGACGCGGCCCTGGCCGGCTACGAGAGCGCCCGCATCCACGTCCAGCACCTCTCCGCGGCCGAGTCGGTCGAGGCGGTCCGCGCCGCCAAGGCCGCCGGCGTGCAGATCAGCGCCGAGGCCAGCCCGCACCACCTCTGCCTCACCGACGAGGCGGTCCGCAGTCTCGACCCGCACCGGGCGAAGATGAACCCGCCGCTGCGCGAAGAGAGCGACCGCCAGGCTCTGATCGAGGGGCTGCGCGACGGCACGATCGAGTGCATCGCCACCGACCACGCCCCGCACCAGCCGGAGGAAAAGGACGTCCCCTTCGAGCAGGCGGCGATGGGGGTGACCGGCCTGGAGACCGCCTTCGCCGCACTCCACACCGAGCTGGTCATCCCAGGAGCGATCGACCTCGCCCTGCTGGTCGAGCGGTTGGCCGGCGGTGCCGAGCCCTTCGGCCTCGAGCGCCCGACCCTGGCGACGGGCTCGGAGGCCAACGTCGTCCTCTGCGACCTCGGCGCCGAGTGGACCGTCGGCGAGGACGGTTACGAGAGCCGCTCGGCCAACTCCTGGTGCGCCGGGCAGACCCTCACCGGCCGCGTCCTGATGACCGTCGCGGCCGGCCAAGTCGCCTTCCGCCTCCGCTCCTTCTCCTTAGGAGTCGCCTCGTGATCATTCGTCTGTTCCTTTCCCTTGCCATACACCAGAAAGGAACAGGCGAATGAGCGCCTACCTGCTGCTCGAGGACGGGACCCGGCTCGACGGGCTCGCCTGCGGCCACGACGGCGCGGTCACCGGCGAGGTCGTCTTCAACACCGCGATGACCGGCTACCAGGAGTCGGTCACCGACCCCTCCTACGCCGGCCAGATCATCGTCTTCACCTACCCGCTGATCGGCAACTACGGCGTCTCCGCGGCGGCGATGGAGTCCGACGCGGTCCACGCCCGCGGCGTCGTCATGCGCGACGCCAAGAACCGCGAGGACGTCGCCACCGCCGAGGGTGGCTGGCTCGACTGGCTGGGTGACTGCGGCGTCCCTGCGGTGAGCGGCGTCGACACCCGGGCGCTGGTCCGTCACCTGCGCGACAAGGGATCGATGCGCGGCGGGATCTTCCCGGCCGAGACCCCCGAGGCCGAGGCCCGCGAACGGATCGCCGCCGAGCCCTCGATGGACGGCGCCGACTTCGCCCGCACCGTCACCCCGGACGCCCCGATCCGCTTCGAGGGCGACGGTCCGCATGTGGTCGGGATCGACACCGGGGTCAAGCTCAGCATCGTCCGCCAGCTGCGCGAGCACGGCTGCCAGCTGACCCTGCTGCCCTGCACCAGCAGCCCCGATGAGGTGCTGGCCGAGGACCCCGACGTCGTCTTCCTCGCCAACGGCCCCGGCGACCCCGCCGCCCTCGACTACGTAGTCGACACGGTCCGCGGCGTGATCGGCCGCAAACCCGTCTTCGGCATCTGCCTCGGCCACCAGCTGCTCTGCCGCGCCGTCGGCCTCGAGACCTACAAGCTGCCCTTCGGCCACCGCGGCGCCAACCACCCGGTCAAGGACCTGGAGACGGGACGGATCGACATCACCTCCCAAAACCACGGCTTCGCCGTCGTCGGGCCCGGCGGCGAGCCGAAGATCGAGGGCGACGAGCCCGTCCGCTGGGATACCGACTTCGGCGTCGCCGAGCTCTCGCAGCTGAACCTCTACGACCGCACCGTCGAGGGCCTCGTCCTCCGCGACGTCGCCGGCGCCACCGTCCAGTACCACCCGGAGGCCGGCCCCGGCCCGCACGACGCGCGCCACCTCTTCGACCGCTTCCTGGAGCTCGCAGCGTGATCTGGCCGCCGCCGGAACAAGCGCTGGAGGGCAGCCTGGTCCGCCTCGAGCCGCTGACCGAGGAGCACCGCGAGCCGCTGCGTTCGGTTTCCGGGCATCCCGAGATCTGGCAGTGGAAAGACCGCCGGGTCAGCGAGGAAGACGGCTTCGACCGCTATTTCGACGAACGCCTTGCCGGCCGGGCTTCGGAGACGGAGTTCGGTTACGCGACCCTGCGCGCCGCCGGCGGTGAGCCGCTCGGCAGCTCGACCTATCTGGCCCCGCGACCGATCCACCACGGGGTCGAGATCGGCAATACCTGGCTTACGCCCTCGGCCTGGCGCACGGGCGCCAACGTCGAGGCGAAGCTGCTGATGCTGGGCTTTGCCTTCGAGAAGCTCGGCTGCATGCGGGTCGAGCTGAAGACCGACGCCCGCAACGAGCGCTCGCGCGGGGCGATGGAAGCCCTGCCGGCGAAGTTCGAGGGGATCTTCCGCAAGCACATGCTGATGCCGCTCACCGGCGTCCGCGACTCGGCCTACTACTCGATCGTCGACGACGAATGGAGCTCGGTGAAAGACAACCTGGAGCAGCGCCTGGCAGGGGCGCGGGAGGTGCGCAGTGCCTAAACGCGAGGACATCCAGAAGATCCTCCTGATCGGGTCCGGGCCGATCGTGATCGGCCAGGCGGCCGAGTTCGACTACTCCGGCGTGCAGGCCTGCAAGGTGCTGATCGAGGAGGGCTACGAAGTCGTGCTGGTCAACTCGAACCCGGCGACGATCATGACCGACCCGGAGTTCGCCACCCGCACCTACATCGAGCCGCTGCTGCCCGGTCCGGTGACGAAGATCATCGAAAAGGAGCGCCCCGACGCGCTGCTGCCGACGCTCGGCGGCCAGACCGCGCTCAACATCGCGATGGCACTCGACGAGGACGGGACGCTGGACCGTCTCGGGGTCGAGCTGATCGGCGCCAATGCCGAGTCGATCAGCCGCGCCGAGGACCGGGAGAAGTTCCGCCAGACCATGAACGAGGCGGGGCTGCGGATCCCGTGGTCGGTGACCGTCGAGAACGTCGCCGAGGTCGAGGAGAAGCTGGCCGCGGGCGAGATCTCGCTGCCGGCGATCGTCCGCCCGGCCTTCACGATGGGCGGCCAGGGGGGAGGGATCGGCAACACCGAGACCGAGCTCTTGCAGGTCGTCTCCGAGGGTCTCGCCGCCAGCCCGATCAACCAGGTCCTGGTCGAGGAGTCGGTGATCGGCTGGGGCGAGTTCGAGCTCGAGGTGATGCGCGACCGCAACGACAACGTGGTGATCATCTGCTCGATCGAGAACGTCGACCCGATGGGCGTCCACACCGGCGACTCGGTCACCGTCGCTCCGGCGCAGACGCTGACCGACCCGCTCTACCAGGACCTCCGCGACCAGGCGATCGAGGTGATCAGGGCGATCGGGGTCGAGACCGGCGGCTCCAACGTCCAGTTCGCGGTCAACCCCGAGAACGGCGAAATCGCCGTGATCGAGATGAACCCGCGCGTCTCGCGCTCCTCGGCCCTGGCCTCGAAGGCGACCGGGTTCCCGATCGCGAAGATGGCGGCGAAACTGGCGGTCGGCTACGCGCTGGAGGAGATCCCCAACGACATCACCCGCGCCACGCCGGCCTCCTTCGAGCCGACGATCGACTACGTCGTCACCAAGATCCCGCGCTTTGCCTTCGAGAAGTTCCCCGGCTCCGAGGGCCGGCTCTCGACCTACATGCAGAGCGTCGGCGAGGCGATGGCGATCGGCCGCACCTTCCGCGAGTCCTTCTCCAAGGCGATGCGCTCGCGCGAGCTCGACAGCGCGGCAGACATCCCCGAGTCCGACGCCGACCTGTTGGCTGCGATCGGGGTCCCCTGCGCCGAGCGCTTCGACCTGATCCAGGCCGCCTTCGAGCGCGGCCTGGAGGTCGAGGCCGTCCACGAGGCCTGCCTGGTCGATCCCTGGTTCCTGCGCGAGCTGCAGGCGCTGGCCGCCGAAGGCGACGGGACCGAGGGGCTCGTCCGCACCTACAAGGCGGTCGACACCTGCGCCGCCGAGTTCGAGGCGGCGACCCCCTACTACTACTCCGCCCACGAGCGCCCGCGCCACGACGGCTCGCCGCCGGCCAACGAGGTCCGCCGCGGCGGAAACGACTCGGTCGTGATCCTCGGCGCCGGCCCGAACCGGATTGGCCAGGGGATCGAGTTCGACTACTGCTGCGTCCACGCCGCGATGACCGCCCGCGAGCTGGGCCGCGACGCGGTGATGGTCAACTGCAACCCGGAGACCGTCTCCACCGACTACGACACCTCCGACCGCCTCTACTTCGAGCCGCTGACCGCAGAGGACGTGCTCGCGGTCTGCGAGCAGGAGCGCCCGGAGGGCGTGATCGTCCAGTTCGGCGGCCAGACCCCGCTGAAGCTCGCCCGCACCCTCGAAGAGGCGGGAGTGCGGCTCCTCGGCACGCCGGTCGATGCGATCGACCTGGCAGAGGACCGTGGCCGCTTCGGCGCCCTGCTGCGCCGCCTCGGGGTCGAGCACCCGCCCTACGGGACCGCGCTCTCGGCCGAGGAGGCCGAGGTGATCGCCGAAGAGGTCGGCTTCCCGCTGCTGGTCCGGCCCTCCTACGTGCTCGGCGGCCGGGCGATGGAGATCTGTTACTCGACCGAGGACCTGAAGGCCTACCTGAGCAAGCACGTCAAGGCCGACCAGGAGCACCCGCTGCTGCTCGACCGCTTCCTCGAGAACGCGATCGAGGTCGACGTCGACGCGCTCGGCGACGGCGAGCAGGTCTACGTCGCCGGGATCATGCAGCACGTCGAGGAGGCCGGCGTCCACTCCGGCGACTCGGCCTGCGTGATCCCGCCGCTCAGCCTCGGCGAGGAGATGCTCGAGCAGATCCGCGCCACCACCGAGCGGATCGCACTCGAGCTCGGCGTCATCGGCCTGATCAACATCCAGTACGGGGTCGCCGGCGGCAGGCTCTACGTGATCGAGGCCAACCCACGCGCCTCGCGCACCGTCCCCTTCGTCTCCAAGGCGATCGGGGTGCCGCTGGCGAAAATTGCCGCGCGGCTGATGCTGGGGGAGAAGCTGGCCGAACAGGACCTGCCCGACGGCCTGCCCGAGCACGTCAGCGTCAAGGAGGCGGTCCTGCCCTTCGCCCGCTTCGCCGGCGCCGACTCGGTCCTCGGCCCGGAGATGAAGAGCACCGGCGAGGTGATGGGAATCGCCAGCGACTTCCCGACCGCCTTCGGCAAGGCCCAGGCCGCCGCCGGGGTGCGGCTGCCCGATTCGGGCTCGGTCTTCATCACCGTCACCGACACCGACAAGGCGGCGGCGACGCAGCTGGCGACGCGCTTCCACGACCTCGGCTTCGAGGTGATCGCCACCCACGGCACCGCCCAGGCGATCGAGCGGATGGGGGTGCCGGTGACCCCGATCAACAAGCTGCAGGAAGGCTCGCCGCACGTCCTCGACCTGATCCGCAAGCGCAGCTGCGACCTCGTGATCAACACCCCGACGGGGTCGGGCGCCCGCACCGACGGCTACGAGATTCGCTCGGCCGCGGTCCGCCAGGGGATTCCCTGCGTGACGACGATGACGGGAGCGACCGCCGCCGTCCGCGCGATCGCCGCCGCCAAGCAGGGTGACGCCGAGGTCCGCTCGCTGCAGGAGATCCACGCCGGTCAGGTCAGGGCCGCGGAGGCGCGATGAGCGCCCCGTTCGGACGCCGGCTCTGCGAGGTGGCGAGCCACCAGGTCTCCGGCGGCTACCGGATCTTCTCCCTGATCGATCGCGAGGGACCGGCGCCGGAGCCGGGCCAGTTCTACATGCTCGCCAGCGAGAAGAGCTGGGGTGAGGGGGGAGGCAGGCCGTATCTGCCTAGAGCTATCTCAGCCGCCGAGACCGCCCCGTCGAAGGACGGCGTTCGCCTGGACTTCCTCGTCGAGGGAGTCGGCCCGGGCACCGACAGGCTCTGCGAGCTGCAATCAGGGGAGCAAGTCTGGGTCACGGGCCCGCTCGGCAACGCCTTCTCGACCCCGAAGCAGGTCAACCCCGACGCCGCCGGAGCAATCCTCGTCGGCGGCGGCATCGGCATCGCCCCGATGGCCATCTGGCGGCGGCAGCTGGTCGAAAAAGGAATCCCCCTTCGAGTCCTGCTGGGCTTCCGCAATGAAGCCCATTCCGGCGGCCTGGACGAGCTCTTCTGCGCCGGCGGTGCCCTCTGCCCCGACATTCGCCTGGCAAGCGAGGACGGCCACGCCGGCCATCAGGGCTACGTCACCGACCTCCTGGTCACGATGCTGGCCGGCGACGACGCCACCTCTGCAGTCATCTACTCCTGCGGGCCGCCGGCCATGCTGGCCGCGGTCCGATCCCTCTGCGAGGAGTACGGAGTCAGCTATCAACTCGCCGAGGAGAGCCCGATGGCCTGTGGTTACGGGGCTTGCTTCGGCTGCGCGGTCCCCAAGCCCGGCGGCGGCTATCTCCGCTTGTGCGTAGACGGTCCGATAACCGGGTCCCTGCCGGGGGGTGGCGCGGATTTGGGGGACCATCCCGAGCAGCTACTGCAGCGCAGGGATGGTGGGACCAAATCGGCGACAGGACCCGCCGGCCCAGAGGCGCTCGATTTCTGTGGCATCGACCTCGCCCACCCGGTTATCAACGCATCCGGGACGTATGACGCGATTGCCGCTCGTGGGGTGTTTGGGGACGAGCTGCTCGAGGACTTCCCGTTCTCCGCCTTCGTCTCGAAGACGATCACCCCCGAGCCGCGGGCGGGGAACGAGCCGCAGCGGATCTGGGAGACGCCGGCGGGGATGATCAACTCGATCGGGCTGCCGAACAAGGGGTTGGATGGTTTTCTGGCCGAGGATCTGCCGCGGTTGGCCGAACTGCCGGTTCCCTTGATCGTCTCGGTGATGGCGACCAACCGGGAGCTCTTCTCTCGCCTGGTGGGCGATGTCGCGCAGCGGGACGAGGTTGCAGCGATCGAGCTGAATGTCTCCTGCCCCAACGTCCACTCGGGACTGATCGTCGGTGAGCAGCCGAGCGAGACGATGGCCCTGTTGGAGGCGCTGCGGCCGCTGACGGAGAAGCCCTTGATCGTGAAGCTCACTCCCAACGTCGCAACTCCCGAGGCGGTGGCGCTCGCCGCCGAAGAGGGGGGAGCCGATGCGGTCTCTTTGATCAACACGCTGAAGGCGAGCGCTATCGATCCGGCTACGGGACAGCCCGCCCTGGCGGCAGGTCACGGGGGGCTTTCAGGGCCCGCGGTCAGGCCCATCGCGCTGCAGCAGCTGCGGTCGGTCCGCGCCGCTGTGGAGCTGCCTTTGATCGGTATGGGTGGGGTCTCCTGCGGGGCCGACGCCGCCGAGTTCTTGACGGCTGGCGCGAGCCTCGTGGCGGTCGGGACCGAGAGTTTTCGCGATCCACGGGCGGGGTCGCGGATAGCAAAAGAACTGCAAACCGGCGTGTCGGGAAGACCGCCGCGCGTAGGGGTACTCGACCTGAAGTAGAGGTTGAGATGAATTTTGGGGCAATCGGCCCCTGTCACCTTGCAGAGCCCCCAACCGCGGCTATACTCGCCGCCCACATGACGGCCTCCTCAGTCAAATCTTCGCTCGCGGCCCCCGAACGGTCCCTCGATCAGAGGATGGAGGCCCTCAAACGGGCGAATGACATCCGCACCGCCCGGGCCAAACTGAAGAAGGACCTGAAGGCGAACCGGGCAAGCATCCAGACGATCCTGCTCGACCCACCCGAGTACGTCCTCACCGCCAAGGTGTTCGACATGCTCCTCGCCGTCCCCAAGTACGGCCGGGTGAAGACCAACCGGATCCTCAACCAGTGCCGGATCTCGCCGTCGAAGACGATCGGCGGCCTCTCCGAGCGCCAGCGCGCGGAGCTCATTTCCCAGCTTCGCCGGTAGCGACCGCTCCAGCGTTCAATATCCGCGGCCGCATGGCCAAAGTCTTCGTCATCACCGGGCCCTCGGGGGTCGGCAAGGGCACCCTGATCAAGGAGCTGCTGCGGGCCGTTCCCGACCTCGAGCTGTCGGTCTCGGCAACGACGCGCTCGCCCCGCGAGGGTGAGGTGAACGGGCGCGACTACCACTTCCTCACGCCCGAGGAGTTCGAACGGCGGACCGAGGAAAAAGACTTCCTCGAGTGGGCCACCTACAGCGGCAACCGCTACGGAACCCTGCGCAGCGAGGTCGAGCGGCGCCTCGACGGCGGCCACTCGGTCGTGCTGGAGATCGAGGTCCAGGGCGCCCAGCAGGTGCGGGCCGCGAAACCCGACTCGGTGCAGATCTTCATCGCCCCGCCCGATCCGGCGGTGCTGCGCGCGCGGCTCTCGTCCCGCGGCACCGACTCCCGGGAGGCGATCGACGAGCGGCTCAAGGTCGCCGAGCAGGAGCTCGCCGCCCAGGGCGACTTCGACCACTGCGTCGTCAACGACGAGGTTCCCCGCGCCGCCGCCGAGCTGGTGGCGATCGTCCGCGCCGAGCTCGGCGCGGCCCCGGCGGGCTGATCATCTAGACTGCCGCCTCGATGATCAAACCACGCGTAGACAAGCTTCTCGAGCACGCCGATTCCCATTACGCCGCAGTCGTCGTATCGGCCAAGCGCGCTCGCCAGATCAACAGCTACTTCCACAACCTCGGAGAGGGCGGCTTCGGCGAGTACCCGCCGCCGATGGTCGAGACGAACGCCGAGAGGAACTACCTCTCGATGTCGCTCGAAGAGCTCGCCGAGGGCAAGCTGAAATACGAGTACCGGACCTAGCGGTCTCAGCGCCCCGCCAGCCGCGGGGCGCTTTCATTAGGGGCCATGGCCCGACTTCTCCTAGGCGTCAGCGGCGGCATCGCCGCCTACAAGGCGCTCGAGCTGGCCCGGCTGGCGACGCTCGCCGGCCACGGTGTGCGCGTGGTGATGACCGATGCCGCGACCCGTTTCGTCGGCGCCGCGTCCTTCGAGGGCATCATCGGCGCCCCCGTCCTGACCTCCGAGTTCGAGCGCGACCCGATGCGGGGCGCCTTCCCCGGCGAGGAGCAGGTCGCCCACGATCCGATCGGCCACCTCGAGCTCGCCGGCCGCTGCGACGCCTTCCTCGTCGCGCCCGCCTCGGCCAACACGATCTCCAAGCTCGCCGCAGGCGCCGCCGATTCGATGCTCACCACCTCCTTCCTCGCCTGCACCGCGCCGCGGCTCCTCGCCCCGGCGATGAACGACCGCATGTACAGCGATGCGGCGACGCAGGCCAACCTCGCGGTCCTGCGCGAGCGCGGCGTCGAGGTGATCGAGCCCGAGGAGGGCAAGCTCGCCTCGCGCGGCGAGTTCGGCCGCGGCCGCCTGCCCGACCCCGAGCTGCTGCTGGCGCGGGTCGAAGCGGCGCTGCCGGCCGGCAGCCGCCCCTGGGACGGGCTGCGGGTCCTGGTCACCGCCGGCGGCACCCGCGAGCCGATCGACCCGGTCCGCTTCATCGGCAACCGCTCCAGCGGCCGGATGGGGATCGCCCTCGCCGCCGCCGCCGCCAGGCGCGGGGCGGAGGTGACGCTGATCGCCGCCAACGTCGCGCTCCCGTCTCCCGCCGGCGTCCGCCGGATCGACGTCGAGACCGCCGCCCAGCTCGCCGCCGCGGCCGGGGAGGAGTTCCCCTCCACGCACGTGCTGCTGATGGCCGCCGCCCCGGCCGACTTCCGCGCCGCCGACCCCGCCTCCGGCAAGCTACAGCGCAGCGGCTCGCTGGAACTCTCGCTGGAGCCGACCGAGGACATCCTCGCCTCGCTGGCATCGAGCCGCGCCGAGGGCCAGACGGTCGTCGGCTTCGCCGCCGAGCACGGGGGAGAGGCGGTGCAGCGCGCCCGCGGCAAGCGCGAGCGCAAGGGCGCCGACCTGATCGTCCTCAACGACGTCTCCGATCCGGAGATCGGTTTCGAGAGCGATCGCAACGCGGTCACCTTGATCGCCGCCGACAGCGAGACCGAGGTGCCGATCGACTCCAAGGACGCCGTCGCCGAGGCGATCCTGGACGAAGTCGTCCGCTTGCGGTCGAATGCAAGCCGGCCGAGTGGCTGAGCGGGCTATACTGGCCACAAGCTTTTCTGTTCCATGTGCGTGTCGAGAAGTGGGCCTGGCCCACTTTTTTTACGCCTCCACCCGCAACACCCCAAGGCATGACCGACCTCCAGCAGAACATTCAGCAGCAGTTGGCCGACCTCGACGACGAGGTTGAGCTCGTCGCGCTCGAGAAGCCCGGAAACGACTCGCTGCGACTCTTCATCGACCGTCCCGGCGGAGTCGACCTCGCACTTTGCGAAAGAGTCACCAAGCACCTGAGCCACCTGCTGGCCGATCATTCGCTCGAGGTCTCGTCGCCCGGGCCGAAGTACAGCCGCCACGCCACCGCTTCCGAAAGCAAGGAGTCAGCGCAGTGACCAAAGAGATCGTCGACGCCGTCAGAGCGCTCGAGCAGGAGAAGGGAATCTCGGCCGACACGCTGATGGACGCCCTCGAGGACGCCCTCCTCTCGGCTTACAAGAAGACCCCCGAAGCGGCGAAATACGCGCGCGTCGACCTCGACCACGAGACCGGCGACTTCCTCGTCTTCGAGCTGATCCTGCCTCCCGAGCTGGAGGAGAAGCTGCTGGCCGAGGCGGCCGAGCTCCAAGAGGAGCCGGAAATCGATCCCGAGACGGGGGAGATGAAAGAGCCGGAGGACCCCGAGCTCGACCCGGAGATGATCGCCCCCTACGAGGACCAGATCGAGACCAAGGACGTCACTCCTGAAGACTTCGGCCGGATCGCCGCGCAGACCGCCAAGCAGGTGATCCTGCAGCGGATCCGCGAGGCCGAGCGGCAGATGATGTACGACGAGTACCAGGACCGGGTCGGCGAGCTGATCACCGGGATCATCCAGCAGTCCGACAAGCGCTACACGCTGGTCCAGCTGCGCGAGCGGGTCGAGGCGCTGCTGCCCAAGTCCGAGCAGGTCTACAACGAGCGCTACGACCACGGGATGCGGGTCAAGGCCGTGATCACCGACGTCTCCGACTCGACCAAAGGGCCGGCGATCGTCGTCTCCCGGCGCAGCCCGGAGCTGATCAAAAGCCTGTTCGAGCTCGAGGTGCCCGAGATCGCGGACAAGCTGGTCGAGATCGTCGGCGTCGCCCGCGAGCCCGGTTACCGCTCGAAGATCGCCGTCGTCTCCCACGCCGACGGGGTCGACCCGGTCGGCGCCTGCGTCGGCCCCCGCGGATCGCGCGTGCGGATGGTCGTCTCCGAGCTGCGCGGCGAGAAGATCGACATCATTCCCCACAACGACGAGCCCGCCCGCTTCGTCGCCAAAGCCCTTTCGCCGGCCCGCGTCCGCGAGGTGATCGTCGACGACGAGGAGCGCCAGGCGACCGTGATCGTCCCCGACGACCAGCTCTCGCTGGCGATCGGCCGCGACGGCCAGAACGCCCGCCTCGCCGCCCGCCTCACCGGCTGGCGGGTCGACATCAAGTCCGAGACCGAGTTCGCCTCCGAAGAACACGACGTGGAGGTCGAGGGAGAAGAAACCTTCGACGGCCGTTGCATGGCGGTCCTCTCCAACGGGCGCCGCTGTCCGAACGCGGCGATCCCCGGTTCGACCTACTGCGGCCTCGAGCCGCACCAGGCGCTCTCGCGCTTCGCGACCAGCCAGACCGCGATCCTGGCCAACATCTCCGAGACCGAGGTGGCGATCCTCGCCGACCCCGACGCCGACGAAGGCCAGGTGACCGAGATCGTCGAGCGGGCCGAGTCCGAATTCGTCGAGCCGACCGACGAGGTCGAGGAGGCCGACGAGGCCCCGGCCGAGGCGAGCGCGGACGAAGTCGCCACCGAGGAGGCCATCGAAGAGGACATCCAGCAGGAGGCGACCGAAGCCGAGGAGGTCGACGGCGAGACCCTCGGCGAGGACGACGAAGCGGCGGAGCCGGTCGCCGAGGAGGCGGAGCAGGCTTAGTGGCAAAGAAACGGGTTCACGAGATCGCGAAAGCGCAGGGCGTCAGCTCCAAGGAGCTGCTCGCCGCCTTGAAGGCCGCCGGGGTGGAGGCGAAAGCCGCCGCCTCGAGCGTCGAGGAGGCCGATGCGCTGAAGGCGATCGCGGCGGCGAAGGGCAACGGCGGCGCCGAGGCGAAGAAAGCGCCGGCCCCGCAAGCCGCCAAACCGGCGGCGCCGAAAGAGGCCGAGGCCGCCAAACCCGCTCCGGCCCCGGCCGCTAAACCGGCCCCCGCGGCGCCGAAAAAACCCAACACTTCGACCAAACCCGTGCGCGCCGCCGGTGCCCAGCAGGGCGGCGGCGGAGGCGGCGGTGCCGCTTCGAAAAAACGGCGGGTCGTGATCGACTCCCAGGCCTCCCGCCGCGAGCAGGGTGGCGGCCCGCCGCCGCAGCGCCCGCCGCGCCGCCGAGGCGGACGCCGTCGCCGGCCGCTGCTCGAGGAGCCGCCGCTGGGTCCGGCGACCCCGGCCGAGCCCGAGGCGGTCAAGGTCAACTCCGGCGCGACCGTGCGCGAGGTCGCCGAATCGATGGGGCTCGCCCCGGCCGAGGTGATCAAAAAACTGATGATGATGGGTGAGATGGCGACGCTGACGCAGACCCTCACCGACGATTCGGTGAAGGCGATCGCCGACGAGTACGACCGCAAGGTCGAGATCCTCCACGCCGCCGACGAGGAGCCCGAGGAGCCAACCTTCGCCGACGCCGACGAGGACCTGGTGGACCGCCCGCCGGTGGTGACGATCATGGGTCACGTCGACCACGGCAAGACCTCGCTGCTGGACGCGATCCGCGAGACCGAGGTCGCCGCAGGCGAGGCCGGCGGCATCACCCAGCACATCGGCGCCTACCAGGTGCATCACGACGAGAAGACGATCACCTTCCTCGACACCCCGGGCCACGCCGCCTTCACCGCGATGCGCGCCCGCGGCGCCAAGGTCACCGACGTCGTCGTCGTGGTCGTCGCCGCCGACGACGGCGTCATGCCCCAGACCAAGGAGGCGATCGACCACGCCCGCGCCGCCGACGTGCCGATGCTGATCGCCGTCAACAAGATCGACAAAGAGGGCGCCAACCCGGAAAAGGTCCGCGGCGAGCTGGCCCAGATGGAGATCAGCCCCGAGGAGTGGGGCGGCGACACCGTCTTCTGCGAGGTCTCGGCCAAGACCCGGGAGGGCCTCGACAACCTGCTCGACATGATCCTGCTGGTCACCGAGCTAGAGGAACTCGCCGCCAACCCGAACACGACCGCCTCCGGGCACGTGATCGAGTCCCAGCTCGACCCCGGCCGCGGGCCCGTCGTCACCGTCCTCGTCGCCCGCGGCACCCTGCGCGTCGGCGACTCGCTCGTCGCCGGTCCACAGTGGGGCCGCGTGCGGGCGATGCAGGACTTCACCGGCACGGCAGTATCCGAGGCGGTGCCCGGGATGCCGGTCGAGGTGCTCGGCTTCGATGGCGTCGCCGACGCCGGCGAGTTCGTGCAGACGGTCGAGAACGACCGCCGGGCCCGCCAGCTCGCCGGGGAGCGCGCCCACCGGCTGAAAACCGAGGCGCTGGCCCGTCGCCAGGGCCGCAAGGTCAGCCTCGACGAGGTCTTCGCCCGCGCCCAGGAGGGCGAAATCAAGGAGCTCAACATCGTCCTCAAGGCCGACGTGGCCGGCTCCCTGGAGGCGCTCCAGGACGAGCTCGCGAAGGTGCCGCAGGAACGGGTCGCGATGAACATCATCCACTCGCAGACCGGCGGTATCAACGAGTCCGACGTGATGCTCGCCTCGGCCTCCGACGCGATCATCATCGGCTTCAACGTGCGGCCGCTGCTCGACGCCAAACGCGCCGCCACGCGCGAGGGTGTCGACGTCCGCACCTACTCGGTCATCTACAAAATCACCGAAGACCTGCGCAACGCGATGGAGGGCCTGCTCGACGCGCTCGAGGTCGAGGAGACGATCGGCGAGGCGCTGGTCAAACAGACCTTCAAAGCCTCCAAGGTCGGCCGCATCGCCGGCTGCATCGTCGCCGAGGGAAAGGCGGTTCGCACCGCCAGCGTCCGCCTGATCCGCGAGGGCACTGTGATCTGGACCGGCCAGCTCGGTTCCCTGCGCCGCTTCAAAGACAACGTCCAGGAAGTCGAGGAGGGCCAGGAGTGCGGCATCGTCCTCGACGGGTACGCCGACGTCAAGGAAGACGACGTGCTCGAGTTCTTCCAGACGAAACAGGTCGAGCAGACCCTGGAGTAGCATGGCCAGTTCCCGCATGCGGCGCATCAACGAGGTGCTCCGCGAGGTCGTGGGGGCGGCAGTTTCAACCGAATTGAGCGATCCTCGTATCGGCTTCGTAACCGTGACTTCCGTCGAGACCAGCCCCGACCTGCGCACCGCCAAGGTGTACGTCAGCGTGCTCGGCGACGAAGACGAGCGGGCGGCGACGCTGGAGGGGCTGCGCTCCTCCCACGGCGTGATCCAGTCGCGGATCGCGGCCGAGACGCGGATGAAGCGGACCCCGACCCTGACCTTCCATTACGACGACACGATCGAAAAGGGCGCCCGCATCTCCGAGCTGCTGGAGGAGGGCGAGGAGGAGTGAGCGCGACTCCGGAGATCGCGACCTCGGACCTCGAGCGCGTCGGCGCCGAGCTGCGCGCCCGCGACCGCTTCCTGCTGACCGCCCACGAGGGGCCCGACGGCGACGCCCTCGGTTCGCTCCTCGGCCTGCACCAGGTGCTCACCCAGCTCGGCAAGGACTCGGTGATGTTCATGGCGGCGAAGGAGTTCCCGCTGCCGATCGAGTACCGCTTCCTGCCGCTGGAGGAGGTCTTCCACGAGGCGCCGGCGGACATGGCCGACCGCACCGTGATCTTCCTCGACTGCGGCAACATCGACCGGATGCCGGTCGAGTGGCTGACGGCCGACGGCAACGAAGTGATCAACATCGATCACCACCATGACAACACCTGCTTCGGCGACATCAACCTGGTCGAGACCGGCGCCTCCTGCACCGCGGAGATCGTCTACGACCTGGCCCGCCTGCTGGGGGCGAAGATCACCCCGGAGATCGCCTCGGCCCTCTACGTCGGCCTGATCACCGACACCGGCAAGTTCATGTACGAGAACACGAAGGCGCACACGCACCGGGTCGCCGCCGACCTGATCGACTCGGGGGTTGACGTCGACGACACCTACCGCCGCCTCTACGAGAACGTGCCGATCGAGAAGCTGCGGCTCGTCTCCCGCGCCCTCGACGGGATCTCCAGCTGCTGCGACGGCAGGCTCGCGATCAGCTACATCACCACCGCCGACTACGAGGCGACCGGGGCGGGGGAGGAGATGACCGAGGGGTTGATCGACCACCTGCGTTCGATCGACGGCGTCAAGGTCGCCGCCGTGATCCGCGACCTCGGCAACCGCGGCCGCGCCGCCCGCAAGGTCAGCCTGCGCTCGAGCGCAGGCGAGGTCGACGTCTCCGCGATCGCCCGGATCAAGGGCGGCGGCGGCCACAAGCGCGCCGCCGGCTTCTCGACCGACCTGGAGTACGAGCAGCTGGTCGAGTTCCTGGCCGCAGAGGTCTCCGGCCAGCTCGGCTCCTGACGATGGCGGGCGACGCCGGCACCGTGCTGCTCTACGACAAGCCCGCCGGTGTCACCTCGCACGACGTCGTCGCCGAGGTCCGCCGCGAGCGCGGCCTCAAAGCCGGCCACGCGGGCACTCTCGACCCCTTCGCCACCGGCCTGCTGCTGGTCCTGCTGGGCCGCGCCACCCGCCTGCAGCGCTTTCTCGTCGGCCTGCCGAAGACCTACCTGGCGACCGCCCGGCTGGGCTGGCGCTCCAGCACCGGCGACTCCGACGGCGAGCTGACCGAGACCGACCGGCTCCCCGCCTCGCTGCAGCTGCCGACCGGCACCGTCCGCCAGCGGGTGCCGATGACCTCGGCGGTGCGGGTCGGGGGCGAGCGCCTCTACAAGAAGGCCCATCGCGGCGAAGTGGTGGAGACCCCCGAGCGCGACGTCGAGGTCCACCGCGCCGAGCTGCTCTCCAGCGAGGACGGCTACGCCCACTACGAGATCGAGTGCTCGGCCGGGACCTACGTCCGCACCCTGGTCGAGACCCTCGGTGACGCCTACTGCTCCGACCTGCGCCGCACCGCGATCGGCCCGTTCCGAGTCGAGAACGCCGGCGAAGAGGTGGCGGCCGAGCGGGTGGCGGAGCTGGTCCCGGCCGTTGCGGAGGCGATGCGGTGAGCATCGCGGTCACCTCGCTGCCCGACGTCGAGCCGCGGCCCCGCAAGGTCGCGATCGGCACCTTCGACGGCGTCCACCTCGGCCACCAGGCGGTGATCGACGGCGCCGACACCGTCCTCACCTTCGACCCGCACCCGCTCGAGGTCCTGCATCCGGCGGCGACGCCGAAACTGATCATGCCCTTCGGGGTCAAGCGCGACGTGATCGAGGGGCTCGGGGTCCAGGAGCTCGTCGTCATCCCCTTCGACGCGGAGGTCGCGAAGCAGAGCGCCGAGGAGTTCATCGGCGACGTCCTGCTGGCGAAGCTCGACGCCAAGCAGGTCTCGGTCGGCGAGAACTTCCGCTTCGGCGCCAAGGCCAAAGGCGACCCGGCGATGCTGGAAGCGCATGCCGAGTTCGAGACCCGGGTGGTGCCGCTGGTCGAGGTCGACGGCGAGACCGTCTCCTCGACCCGGATCCGGGCGCTGGTCGCGGCTGGCGACATGGAGGGCGCCCGCCACTGCCTGGGGGCGCCGTTCATGGTCGAGGGCACGGTCGTCAAAGGCGATCAGCGCGGTCGCGAGCTCGGCTTCCCGACCGCCAACCTGGTCCCCGACGACCGCCTCGCGATCCCCGGCCACGGGGTCTACGCCGCTTTCGCCAACGGCGTCCCGGCGGCCGTCAACGTCGGCGTGCGGCCGACCTTCGAGAGCGGCAGGGGGGTCCTGATCGAGACCTACCTGATCGACCACGAAGAGGATCTCTACGGCAAGACCCTGAGGGTCGCCTTCGTCGAGCGCCTGCGCGGCGAGCGCGCCTACCCCGAGGTCGACGAGCTGATCGCCCAGATGCACCGCGACGTCGAGGACGCCAGGCGCGTCTGTGCTACTTTCCAGCGGCCGTGACCCCCGGGGTGCACGGCTTTTTATCGAGATGAGCCTGACCAAAGAGAAAAAGAGCGAGCTGATCGGCAAGTACGGCCGCGGCGACAAGGACACCGGCTCCGCCGAGGTCCAGGTCGCACTGCTGACCGAGCGGATCAACGAACTCACCGAGCATCTCCGGGCTCACAGCAAAGACCATCACTCGCGCCGCGGCCTGCTGATGCTGGTCGGCAAGCGCCGCCGGATGCTCCGCTACCTCGAGAAGACCGACCTCGAGCGCTACCGCGCGCTGGTCAAAGAACTCGGCCTGCGGCGATGATCGCCGTCGGGGAACAAGCCCCCGACTTCACTCTTCGCAACCAGGACGGCGAGAAGGTCTCGCTCTCCGACTACCGCGGACGCAAGGTGATGCTGGTCTTCTATCCGGGGGACTTCAGCCCCGTCTGCGGCGATCAGTTCTCGATCTACCAGGAGGTCAAGCCCGAGATCGAAGCGAAGGGCGTCGAGCTGGTGGGTGTCAGCGTCGACAGCTTCTTCGCCCACAAGGCCTTCCAGGAAAAGCTGGGATTCGACACCACCCTGCTCTCCGACTTCGAGCCGAAGGGCGAGGTCGCCCGCGCCTACGGCTCCTACGTCGAGAAGATGGGCTTCGCCAACCGCACCCTCGTCCTGATCGACGAGGACGGGGCGGTCGCCTGGACCTACGAATCGCCCAACCCGGGCGAGTTCCCCGGCGCCAACGTCATCTTCGACGCGCTTTCCTAGCGCGATGGCAGACCTCAGCTCGGCCCCGATCCCACCGGCCGGGCCCGACGACCACGTCCGCGGGGCGGGGGAGGAGGGGCTGATCGTCTACGCCGACCTCGGCTGCCCGCACTGCGCCGGCGCCTGGCGGCGGCTGAACGAGCGGCCGGGGCGCCTGGTCTTCCGCCACTTTCCGGTCAAGAGCAAGCACCCGCGCTCCCCGGCGCTGCACGCCGCCGCCGAGGCCGCCGGACTGCAGGGCCGATTCTTCGAGATGGTCGACTCGCTCTACGCCGACCGCGGCCGCATCGACGACCCGCATCTGTGGGAGCGGGCGGAGCGCTTCGAGCTCGATCTCGACCGTTTCCAGGCCGATCGCCGCGCCGAGCGGACCGAGGCGCGGATCAGGCGCGATTTCCAATCCGGCATTCGCGCCGGGGTGGCGGGCACTCCGGCGGTTTTCGATGCCTGTACCCTTGTCGCAGTTAGAGAACGAGAGTTCTGAACGCAATGGGCCGCCAACCGGGCGGCCGGAGGTAACAACTAAATGAGCACGTTTGACGTAACCCGCGTCTCGGCGGATATCGGCGACAGCCAGATTTCCTTCGAGACCGGCAAACTCGCGAAGCAGGCGGGTGGCGCTGTCGTCGTCCGCAGCGGCGACACGATGGTCCTTTGCACCGCCACCGTCGGGAACCTTCGCGACGTGGACTTTCTTCCCCTCACCGTCGACATCGAGGAGCGGATGTATGCCGCGGGCAAAATCCCCGGCTCGTTCTTCCGTCGCGAGGGCAAATCGAGCGAGAAGGCGACGCTGACCGCGCGCATGATCGACCGCCCGATCCGTCCGCTTTTCCCCAAGGGCTGGCACTACGAGACCCAGCTGGTCGCGATCCCGATGTCGGTTGACCAGGTCAACCCCTACGACATCCTCGCGATGAACGGCGCCTCCGCCGCGCTGGCGATCTCGCCGGTTCCGGTCGCCGCCCACGTCGGCGCCGTCCGCATCGGCAAACTCGAGGGCGATTTCGTCGTCAACCCGCCCGAGGAGACTCACGAGGAGCTCGAACTCGACCTTATCGTCGCCGGCACCGACAAGGCGATCCTGATGGTCGAGGCCGGCGCCACCGGCGTCACCGAGGCCGAGATTCTCGACGCCCTCGACATCGCCCACGCCGAGATCAAGAAGCTCTGCGCGGCGATGGAGGAACTGCAGCAGAAGGTCGGCAAGGAGAAGCTCCAGGTCGAGGCCCCGAAGATCGACGAGGGTCTGCTCAGCGAGATCCGCTCGTCGCACGGCCAGGCACTGGTCGACGCGATCGCCACCGAGGGCAAGCTCGAGCGCTACGAGGCCATCGACGAGGTCAAGGACGAGGTCGTCGGCCACTACGCCGCCGCCCACAGCGACGGCGAGGTCGACGACGAGCGGGTCGCCGCGGTCAAGGCCGCGATCAACTCGATCGAGAAGGACACGATCCGCAAGGCGATCGCCGTCGAAAAGAAGCGCCCCGACGGCCGCGCCCAGGACGAGATCCGGCCGATCGAGTGCGAGGTCGACATCTCCCCGCGCGTGCACGGCTCGGCGCTGTTCACCCGCGGCGAGACCCAGATCCTCTCCAACGTGGCCCTGGGCACGACCCGGATGGACATGCGGATCGACACGCTCGGCCTGCAGACCACGAAACGGTTCTGGCACCACTACAACTTCCCGCCCTTCTCGGTCGGGGAGGCGGGCTTCATGCGCGGCCCGAAGCGGCGGGACATCGGCCACGGTGCGCTCGCCGAGCGAGCCCTGCTGGCGACCGTCCCCGACGAAGAGTCGTTCCCGTACGTGATCCGGGCGGTCTCCGAGACGCTCGAGTCCAACGGCTCCTCCTCGATGGGCTCGGTCTGCGCCTCCTCGATGGCGCTGCAGGCGGCGGGCGTCCCGGTCACCGCGCCGGTCGCCGGCGTCGCGATGGGTCTGATCAAGGAGGGCGACGACTACATCGTCCTCACCGACATCGCCGGCGTCGAGGACCACCTCGGCGACATGGACTTCAAGGTCGCCGGCACCGCCGAGGGCATCACCGCCCTGCAGATGGACATCAAGATCACCGGCGTCACCTTCGAGATCCTCGAGGACGCCCTCGAGCAGGCTCTGAAGGGCCGCCAGTTCATCCTCGGCAAGATGGCCGAGGCGATCGACGGGCCGCGGGAGAAGCTCTCCCAGCACGCGCCGGCGATCGAGTCGATCAAGATCGACCCGGAGAAGATCGGGGCGGTCATCGGCAAAGGCGGCGAAACGATCCGCGCCCTGTGCGAGGAGTTCGAAGCCGAGATCGACGTCGAGGACGACGGCACGGTGCGGATCTACGCGCCGACCGGAGACCTCGTCGAGGGCTGTGTCGCCCGGATCAACTCGATGACCAAGGAGGCCGAGATCGGCGATCGCTACAACTCGGCGAAAGTCGTCAAGACGACGACGTTCGGCGCCTTCGTCGAGCTGGTCAAGGGCACCGACGGCCTGCTGCACATCTCCAACGTCAAGCCCGGTGAGCGGGTCGACTCCGTCGACGACGTCCTCACCGCCGGCGAGGAGATCGACGTCACCGTGGTCGAGGTCGACAAGGAGCGCGGGCGGATCGGCCTGCGTCTCTCCGACGATCCCTCGGTCGCCGGCAAATCGCCCGAGGAGCTGGCTTCGGTCGGCTCCGGCGACGGCGGCCGGCGCAACGGTGGCGATCGCGGTGGCAACCGGGGCGGCGGAGGCCGCGACCGGGGTCGTGGACGTGAACGCGAGCGCCGCAACTAGTTGAGCGGCGCCAAGCTCACCGAGCTCGGCTCGGGCGTCCGGGTCGTGACCGAGGAGGTTCCCTCGGTCCGATCCGTGGCGCTCGGGCTCTGGGTCCGGACCGGATCCAGGAACGAGACCCCGGCGCAGGCCGGGGTCTCGCACTTCCTCGAGCACCTGCTGTTCAAGGGGACCGCCCGCTACTCGGCGATCGAGATCTCCGAGCGCTTCGACGGCCTCGGCGCTTCGATCAACGCCGCCACCGGCAAGGAGACGACGCACCTGCACGCGCGCTTCCTCGACGAGCACACCGAGGCGGTCTTCGACCTGCTGGCGGAAATGCTGCTGGCACCCACTTATCCCGACATCGACTCCGAGCGCCAGGTGGTGCTGGAGGAGATCGCGATGTACGACGACGAGCCGCAGGACCGGGTCCACGACGTGCTCGCCGAGGCCGTCTTCGGCGCCCATCCGCTGGGGCGCCGGGTGCTCGGCGAACCCGAGGTGATCGCCTCGATCCCGGTTCCCGACATCGAGGCCTACCGCAGCGCCCACTACGCGGCGCCGCAGATCGTCGTCGGCGCCGCCGGCCACCTCGACCACGACCGCATCGTCGAGCTGGCCGAGCGGCTGGTGAACCCGCCCGCCGAGGGCGAGGGAGCACCAGTCGAGACGGACCTCGAGGGCGATTCCCGCCTCTGCTTCCTGCAGAAGGAGACCGAGCAGTACCACATCTGTTTCGGGGCGCCGGGGCTGCGTCGCGACGATCAGCGCCGTTTCCCGCTGGCCGTGCTCGACGCGATCTTCGGCGGCTCGACCTCCTCGCGGCTGTTCCGCGAGGTTCGCGAGAAGCGCGGCCTCGCCTACTCGGTCGGCTCCTACAACGAGCAGTTCACCGACCAGGGGCTGGTCGCGACCTACGTCGGCACCCGCGAGGACAACGTCGAGGAGGCCTGCGCGATCATCGGCGCCGAGCTGGGGCGCCTGCGTTCAGAGCCGGTCTCCACCGAGGAGCTGACCCGGGCGAAGGAGAGCGTCAAGGGCCGGCTGGTCCTCTCTTCCGAGTCGACCGCGGCGCGGATGACCCGGATCTCCCGCGCGACCCTCTTCGGCCTGCCGATCGAAAGCCTCGACGAGATGCTGGCCAAAGTCGACGCGATCGCGGTCGACGACCTGACCGAGCTGGCACAGGAGCTCTACGGGGCCGACCGCCTCTCGGCCGCCTGCGTCGGCGGCGACGAAGCCCGCTTCCGGTCGGCGCTGGCACCGGTCAGCGAGGCCCTGGTAGCCGCATGACTCGGGTCGTTGTGGCCGGCGCCGCCGGGAAAATGGGCGCGACCGTCTGCGAAGCGGTCGAAGCGGCCGACGGACTGGAGTTGAGCGGCCGTGCCGACCCGGCCCTGGGCGTTGAGCTCGCCGAGGTTCTGCCCGACGCCGACGTCGTCGTCGACTTCACCGTCCCCGACACCGCCCTCGCCAACGTCGAGGCGTGCCTCGCGGCCGGCGTCCACACCGTGGTCGGCACCACCGGCTTCGACCTCGACGCTGCCCGCGCGGCCGCTGAGTCCTCCCAGGCCAACTGCTTCGTCGCGCCCAACTTCGCGATCGGGGCGGTGCTGCTGATGGAGGTCTCGCAGACGATCGCCAAGCACATGCCCGAGTGCGAGATCGTCGAGCTCCACCACGACCGCAAGCTCGACGCGCCTTCGGGGACCGCAAAGCGGACCCAGGAGCTGATCGACGCCGCCGGCGGCAACGTCCACCAACCGATCCACTCGGTCCGCCTTCCCGGCCTCGTCGCCCACCAGGAAGTGATCTTCGGCGGGGTGGGGCAGACCCTGGCCATCCGCCACGACTCGATCGACCGCCGCTCCTTCATGCCCGGCGTCGTCCTCGCCTGCCGCAAGGTCGCCGACCTGCCCGACCGCTTCACGGTCGGGCTCGAGAAGCTGCTTTGAGCCCGGCGCTGCCGCCCGACGGGATACCCTGGAAGCGATGAAGGAGATCAAGGGATTACTCACCGCGTTGGCGACTCCGTTCGCCGAGAGCGGGGCCGTCGATCTCGACGCCACCCGGCGACTGGCGGCATACCTCCTCGAGCATGGCTCGCACGGGCTGGTGATCGCCGGCTCGACCGGCGAGTGCCCGACCCTGACCGACGAGGAGGAGATAGAAATTCTGAAGGCGGTTCGCGCCGAGGTCGGCGAAGAGGTGCTGCTGGTCTGCGGCACCGGAACCAACGACACCCGCCACTCCTGCGAGCTGACGAAGATGGCGGCGGAGGCTGGGGCCGACGCCTCGCTGGTGGTTGTTCCGTACTACAACAAGCCCAACGAAGCCGGCATTCGCGCCCATTTCGAGACCGTCGCCGCCGCCGTTCCCGAGCTGCCGATGGTGATGTACAACATCCCCTCGCGGGTGATCATCAACGCCAGCCCGCAGCTGCTCGGCGAACTCGGCCAGGTCGAGAACATCGTCGCCGTCAAGCAGGCCAACGACGACGAGCTGGGCCCGATCGAGGGCCTGATCGTCCTCGCCGGCAACGACAACACCTTCCTCCGCGTCCTCGAGTTCGGCGGCGGGGGCGGCATCTGCGTCGCCTCGCACCTCGTCGGCGACCGTATGCGCAAGATGTGGGACGCCGCACAGGCCGGCGACCTCGAGCGCGCCCGCCAGATCGACGCCGAGATCACCCCCGTATACGAGGCGACCTCGGTCACCACCAACCCGATCCCGCTGAAGGCCGCCCTGGAGATGCTGGGCCTCTGCGCGGACCGGCTGAGACTTCCCCTGGTATCCGCCGACACCGAGCAGCGAGGCGCCATCAAGGCCGGCCTCGATGCGGCAGGCGTCGCAGTAGCCAGTTAGACATCCACCTTGAAGAGAGTGAGCAACTAGTGCCAAGCACCAAACTGCGAGTGCTGCCCCTGGGCGGCCTCGGCGAGATCGGCAAGAACATGACCGTGATCGAGTACGACGGTCGCATCGTCGTCGTCGACACGGGGCTGATGTTCCCGACCGCCGAGATGCACGGGATCGACCTCGTGCTGCCCGACTTCAGCTACCTGCGCGACCGCGCCGACGACATCGAGGCGTTCGTCCTCACCCACGGCCACGAGGACCACGTCGGGGCGCTGCCCTACGTCCTCAAAGAGATCGGCATGCCGCCGAAGATCTACGGCGGCCTGCTGACGATCGGGATGGTCCGCTCCAAGCTCGACGAGCACAAGCTCGGCGAGTCGGCACCGCTGCAGGAGCTGCCCCCGGGGGAGAAGGTGAAGCACGGTCCCTTCGAGATCGAGCTGATCCACCTCGCCCACTCGATCCCTGACATGCGCGGCGTGCTGCTGAAGACCGACGCCGGCTCGGTCCTGATGACCGGCGACTACAAGTTCGACCAGACCCCGGTCGACGGGCGCCCGGCCGATGTGTCGCGCCTGGCCGCCCTCGGCGAAGAAGGCCTGACGCTGCTCTGCGGCGACTCGACCAACGCCGACCGGCCGGGGATCGCCCCCTCGGAGTCCTCGGTCGGGCCGGCCCTGCTGGAGCAGTTCTCCCACTGCAAAGGACGGATCATCGTCACCTCGTTTGCCTCCAACATCCACCGCGTCCAACAGGTGATCGACGCCGCCGAGCGCCTCGATCGCAAAGTGGCGCTGGTCGGGCGCTCGATGCGCAAGAACTTCAACATCGCCTCGAACCTGGGAATCGCCAAAGCGCCGCAGGGGATCTTCATCCAGCCGCGCGAGATCGAGGACTTCCCCGACGAGAGGGTCGTCGTCATCTCCACCGGCAGCCAGGGCGAGCCGCTCTCGGCGCTGCGGCGGATGGCCAACAACGACCACCGCGACGTGCAGCTGCACTCGGGCGACACGGTCGTCTTCTCGGCGACGCCGGTGCCGGGCAACGAGCGCGCGGTCAACGAGACGATCGACCGCATCTACGAGATCGGCGCCACGGTGATCACCGCCAAGGACGCGCCGATCCACGCCTCCGGCCACGGCTGGCAGGAGGAGCTGAAGCTGATGCTCAACCTGACCCGCCCGCAGTACGTGATGCCGGTCCACGGCGACTACAAGCGGCTGCGCCTGCACTCCGAGCTGGCCGAAGCCGTGGGAATCGCCGGCGACCGCATCTTCCAGGGCCGCAACGGCCTGCCGCTCGAAGTCGACGCGAAGGGCGCCGGGTTCGGCGAGGACATCCACGCGGGCGTGATGTACGTCGACGGCGTCAACATCGGCGAGCCCGATGACGCCGCCCTGCGCGACCGCCGCGAGATCTCGGCCGACGGCATCTTCATCGTCGTCGCGACGATCTCCAGCGACGACGGCAGCGTCGTCGCCGACCCCGAGGTGATCTTCCGCGGCGTCGCCTTCCTCGAGGAGGCCGATGGCCTCGTCGAAGATCTCAAGGACCTGGTCGAAGACCAGCTCGACGACGCCGCCAAGGCCGGCAAACGCGAGAACCACCTGGTCGAGGAAGACCTCCACGACGCCATCGGCAAGTTCGTCTGGCAGCGCCTGAAACGACGCCCGATGATTCTCCCGGTCGTCGTCGAGGTCTGATCGCCGACGCTGGGGCTCCCAGCGGGCGCGGAGCTACGCGCGCGAAAAGTCGACATGCGGCCAGTTCGACTCATAGAGGGAAACAGCCTGTCTGATCAGAGTGCCTTGGGCAACGCAGGATTCCCTGTTTGGTAGAAGCATTTTCGGGATCGGAACAGGGAGTTCCACTGCTGAACCTCGGGTCCAGCAGCAACCCAGTCGAAAGGACACTCATGAAAAGGCTGTTTCTAGCCGCAGCGCTGGCTGCTCTGATGCTGGTGCCGGCGAGCTCGGCATCGGCGGCGCTGACCGGCGAATACGCCAAATTCAACACCTGCCCGTTCAGCAACTCCTCAGTCGGGATCTGCCTCTACGCGGAAAGCACCACCGGTGAATTCACGGTCGGCAAAAAGACCGTTCCGCTGGTGAAACCGCAGATCCTCAAAGGCGGGATCATCGATCCCGAAGGGCTGTTCGGGCCGCTGACCTTCGTCGCACCCACCGATGGTCTGGTGCTCTCGAAATCTGCGCAGCCCGTCCCCGGGGGCCTCTTGGGAATCACGGCACCCAGCTGGTGGCCGCAGATCCTCAAGGATCTGTTCAACGAAACGATCAACAACGGGTTCACCGGCGTCACGGCCACGGTCGAACTCGCGGGTAGCGCTTCCAACGTCAAAGTCAACATTGCGGCCGCGGCACTCGGCTCAGGGACGGCATTCGCCTTGCCGGTAAAGGTGAAGCTTGACAACCCCTTCCTCGGAAGCAGCTGCTACATCGGCTCCAACTCGAACCCGGTGAAACTGAACCTCACCACCGGGACGACGTCGCCTCCGGCGCCCAACAAACCGATCTCGGGCTTCCCGGGTGAAGGCGGCGAAGATCCGAGCAGCCCGTCGCGGTTCATTTTCCTGAAAAAAAATCGCCTCGTCGACAACTCGTTCTCCGCTCCGGGAGCGAGTGGCTGCGGCGGGTTCCTGTTCTCCTGGGCCGTCGACCCGCTGGTCGATTCGATCCTGGGCACCCCGTCTCCGGCGGGCACCAACACGGCCGTCCTCGAAGGGACGACCTGGCTGGGGAACGCCGAACTGCTTCGTCCGCTGCTCTAAGTCAGCTGACCAAGCACCAGTTCGAAAAGGCGCCCGCGGAAACGCGGGCGCCTTTTTCGTGCCCGCGCCCAACCGACCACGAAAAAGCCCGCCGGAGCGAATCTGGGGAGAAGCTCCGGCGGGCAATGTGTCTCGTCCGCGGAAAAATCTAGGGGCTGGTCCTAAAGCGGTTGTAAAAGTTCGGGGTCAAGCCTTGAGGACGTAGCCGGCGCCGCGTTTGGTGTGCAGGAGGCGACCCTCGCCACCGGCCTCGAGCTTGCGGCGCAGGTTGGAGATGAAGACATCGATCGTGTTCGTCGCCGCCATCGGGTCGTAGCCCCAGACCTCGTCGAGGAGGCGCTCGCGGGAGACGACGAGGCGCTCGTTCCGCATCAGGAACTCGAGCAGCTCGAACTCGCGGTTGGTCAGCTCGATCTCGCGCTCACCCCGGTGGACTTCCCGGGTGTCGGGGTTGAGGACGAGGTCGCCGACCTCGAGCGAGGCGGCGCCGCGCGGTGGCCGGCGGCGCAGCAGGGCTCGGATCCGGGCCAGCAGCTCCTTGCGCTCGAAGGGCTTGACGAGGTAGTCGTCGGCGCCGCTGTCGAGCCCGGTCACCCGGTCCTCGGTCTCCGAGCGCGCGGTCAGCATCAGGATCGGCACGTCGCCGTCGCTGCGCAGGCGGCGGCAGACCTCGACGCCGTCCATCCCCGGCAGGCCGAGGTCGAGGACGACCACGTCAGGCACGAAGCCGGCGGCGACGTCGAGCGCCTCGACCCCGTCGGCTGAGGTGCGCACCTCGTAGCCCTCGTTGCGGAGCGAACGGCGCAGCACGTCGGCGATGTCGACGTCGTCCTCGACGATCAGGACGCGACCGCCGATCTGGTCCACCTCAGAGAGCACGAATCCGATGGTACCCGCGCAAATCGCCGCCCTGCGCGACATTTAGTCTGAATTTAGCTCGCAGGGACCCAGCCGCTGGCGTCGAACGGGTCGTCATGTTCGTGCGTAAGAAGCGCGCTGGAGCGGCGCGGCGGGGCAAAGCGGCCTCGAAGCGCAAGCCGAAGGCCAAAGCCGGCCTGCGTCTGCCCGCCGCCATCGAGCAGCGCCACATCGACCTGGTCGCCCTCTTCCTGATCGCCTTCGGCGTCTACCTCGTCTTCGTCCTCTTCTTCGGCTGGGAGGGGGGCAAGGTCGGCTACGGGGCCGAAACGGCGCTTACCTACCTGCTCGGCGCGGTGGGCGCACGGATCTTCACCGTCCTTCTGCTGGTCGTCGGCGGGATGCTGCTCACCGGCACTTCGGTCTCCGACCTCGCCAAGGGCATCGGCCGCAGGCTGCGGGCCCTCTTCCGCGGTCTCTTCGCCGGCGGCGACGCGGCGGCGCGCACCGTCGCCAAGACCCATGCGGACTGGCGCGAGCACCGCGACGCCCGGGCCGAGGCCGCGACCGTGGCCGGCGCGACCGACGTGATGAGCAGCTATCCCGAGGACGAGGAGGACTTCGAACCGACCGTTGCCCTCGCCGAGGAGGACGACTTCGACACCCAGATCTTCGACGCCGAGACCTCCGAAGAGGAGGAGCCCGAGGTCGGCGAGCAGGTCGAGCTGCAGAACTACGACTCCGACGACGCGGTCGCGATCGTCGACGAGGGCGATCGCGCCCACGCCGGCCTGACGCCGATGGGCTCGAAACGGGGCGTGACGATGTCGGAGGAGATCGACTACCGCCCGCCCGCGCAGAAGCTGCTGGAGCGGGGCAAAGGCGACAAAGGGCCCGATCCGAAGGAACAGCAGGCGGTCGGCCGCAAGCTGGTCGAGACGCTCGGGCATTTCGGGGTCGAGGCGAAGATCGTCGGCGTCGTCAGCGGCCCGCACGTCTCCCGCTTCGAGCTGCGCCTCGCGCCGGGGACGAAAGTCAAGAAAGTCACCGAGCTCGCCAACGACATCGCCTATGCCCTCGCCTCGACCGACATCCGCATCCTGGCGCCGATTCCCGGCAAGCAGGCCGTCGGCGTCGAGGTCCCCAACCGGACCAGGAAGATGGTCCGCCTCGGCGACATCTACGCCGGCAGGCCGGAGAAGACTTCGCCGCTGGTCGCCTGGCTCGGCAAGGGGATCGACGGCAACCCGGTCTGGACCGACATCGCGAAGATGCCCCACGTCCTCGTCGCCGGCACCACCGGCTCGGGCAAGAGCGGCTGCGTCAACGCGATCCTCTCCTCGATCCTGATGCAGGCCTCGCCGAACGAGGTCCGCCTGGTCCTGGTCGACCCCAAGCAGGTAGAGCTCAACCACTACGAGAACGTCCCGCACCTGCTGACGCCGGTGGTCACCTCGCCGCGCCTCGCGGCCAACGTCCTCTCCAACCTGATCGGCGAGATGGAGAGCCGCTACGGGATCATGAGCGAGGCCCGCGCCCGCAACCTCAACGAGCTGAACCGCGCCCGGCAGAAGAAGGGCGAAGCGCCGTTGCCGCACATCCTCTGCGTGATCGACGAGCTCGCGGACCTGATGATGGTCGCCCCGGCCGAAGTCGAGGACTCGATCATCCGCCTGGCCCAGAAGTCGCGGGCCACCGGCATCCACCTGGTGCTGGCGACGCAGCGCCCCTCGACCGACATCATCACCGGCACGATCAAGGTCAACATCCCCTCGCGGATCGCCTTCGCCGTCTCCTCCCAGACCGACTCGCGGGTGATCCTCGACCAGGGCGGGGCGGAGGCCCTGCTCGGCCAGGGCGACATGCTCTTCCGCGGGGCCGGGACTTCGAAACTCTCCCGCGTCCAGGGCGCCTTCATCACCGAGGACGAGATCGCCCGAATCACCGGCCACTGGGCCAAGCAGGGCGAACCCGAGTTCGAGGACGAGCTGCTGGAGGCTCCGCCCGAGGCCGCCGACGAGGGTCGCGGCGACGACGACTTCGATCCCGACAGCGACGACCTTCTCGACGAGGCGATCCGGCTGGTCGTGCAGACGGAGACCGCCTCGGTCTCGATGGTCCAGCGTCGCCTGCGGGTCGGCTACACCCGTGCCGGCCGTCTGATCGACATGCTCGAGCGGCGCGGCGTGATCTCCGGCTACGAGGGCTCCAAACCGCGCCAGGTGCTGATCACCCAGGCCGATCTGTCGCGAGTGCTCTCCGGGGGCGATTCCGCGCCCGAGCCGGTCGCCGTCGACTCCGACTCAGAGGTCTAACGCTCCCGGTCAGATCGGGTGGTTCGGGTCCGGTACCTTCCGGGCCGTGATCCGCGCGGGCATCATCGTCACCGGAACCGAGGTCCTCACCGGCCGGATCTCGGACAGCAACGGCCCCTGGGTCTCCGAACGGCTGGCCGAGAAGGGGGTCGAGGTCGCCCACATCCTCGTCGTCGCCGACCGGCCCGACGACCTCGGGGCGGCGCTGCGGTTCATGGCCGCCGAGGGCATGGACCTGATCGTCACCACCGGCGGGCTGGGGCCGACCGCCGACGACCTGACCGCCGAGGTCGTCGCCCGCTTCGCCGGGCGCGAGCTGCACCTCGATGAGGAGATGGAGGCGAAGATCGCCGAGATCCTCAGCGGCTTCGCCCAGCGCTTCCGCCTCGATCCCGAGGCCCTGCGCGAGGCGAACCGCAAGCAGGCGATGGTTCCCGAGGGGGCGGTGCCGCTCGACCCGGTCGGAACGGCGCCGGGCTTGGTCGTGCCGGCGGGGGAGCGGCTCGTCGTCGTCCTTCCCGGCCCGCCCCGCGAGCTGCAGCCGATGTGGTCGGCGGCGCTGGAGACCGAGCCGGTGCGCCAGCTGCTCGGCCGGGCGACGCCGCTGCGCGGCTACACGATGCGGATGTTCGGCGTGCCGGAGTCGGAGATCGCCAAGAGCCTGCGCGAGATGGCGGCCGGCGGGGTCGAGCTGGACGCGGTGGAGATCACCACCTGCCTGCGGCGCGGGGAGATCGAGATCGACGTCCGCTACCGCGACGACGCGCTCGAGGTGGCCGAGGCGGTCCGCGGCGGCCTGGTCGAGCGCCACCGCGAGGAGACCTTCAGCCTCGACGGCGAGACGATCGACGCCCAGGTGGCGACGCTCCTGCTGGGACACAAACTGGGCCTGGCCGAGTCCTGCAGCGGCGGCCTGCTGGCGGCGCGGATCACCGACCTCGAGGGGGCTTCGGAGTACATGGCCGGCGGCGTGGTCTCCTACTCGAACGAGGCGAAGCGGGACCTGCTGGGCGTCGATCCCGATCTGATCGAGGCAAAGGGCGCCGTCTCGCCCGAGGTGGCCGAGGCGATGGCGCTCGGGGCGCTGGAGCGCTTCGGCGCCGACGTCGCGGTCTCGATCACCGGGATCGCCGGCCCGGGAGGCGGCAGCGAGGCGAAGCCAGTCGGCTACGTCTGCTTCAACGCGCGCCTGGCCGACGGGACCAGCATCGCCCGCGATCCCGTCATCCCCGGCGGGCGCCCCGACATCCGCGAACGCTCGGCCCTGGTCGGAATGCACCTGCTGCGCATGCTGCTCGGCGAGGAAGAGGGCACGAAGCCGTAGCCAAGATTTGGCTTTGCGGTGTTGTTCGGTGCGTCGATTCCCCCTAGCGTGGCGGTCGTGGCCGAGGAGAATTCGAAAAACCCGCGGGTGCGCCTGTTCGTCGCCTTGGATCTCCCGGATCGGCTCCGCGAGGGACTCGCGGCCTGGGGGAGTGGGGCGCTGGTCGATCCGGCACTGCGGGTCGTCGCTCCAGAGTCTCTGCACGTCACCCTTGCCTTCCTCGGCTCTCGGGCGGAGGAAGAGATCGAGGAGATCGCTGCGGCGGTGCGTGAAAGCGCCGGGCCCGCGCCCTGGCTCGAGTTGCTCGAGTCGGTGCAGAGGCCGCCACGGGGGAGGGCACGGCTGTACGCGCTGCCGGTTCTCTCTGCCGGGGCCGAGGCGATTCAGGCGGTGCTGCAGCAGGAACTTGTCGCAGGGGGCTTCTACAAGCCCGAGAAGCGGCCGTTTTGGCCGCACATAACCGTGGCCCGGGTTCGCCCGGAGGCGCGGGGATCGAGGCGGCCGGCGGTCGTCTCGCAGCCTCCGGCGGAGCTGCCGGAGGCGCTTTCGGAGGCCTTTCTTGGCGTCCGATTGTCGCTCTACCGTTCTGTACTCCAGCCGTCGGGTGCGCGCTACGTCCCGCTGGCCCAAGTCGAGTTGCCCGGGGCCGGGCAACAGTGAGGTGATCTAGAAGATGGCAGACAGGAAAGCGAACTTGAACGACGTCTCCGCCAAGGAGGCGAAAGCGAAGGACGCGGCGCTCGAGAGCGCCGTCAGCGGGATCAGGAAAGAGTTCGGCGAGGGCTCGCTGATGCGACTGGGCGACAAAGGGACGGTCAAGGTCGAGGCGATCCCGACTGGATCGCTGGCGCTCGACCTGGCGCTCGGCATCGGCGGCGTGCCGCGCGGCCGCATCGTCGAGATCTTCGGACCGGAGTCCTCGGGTAAGACGACGCTGGTCAACCACATCATCGCCCAGGCCCAATCGATGGGCGGCGTCTGCGCCTTCATCGACACCGAGCACGCGATCGACCCGGTTTACTCGCGGGCGATCGGCGTCGACACCGACGAGCTGCTCGTCTCCCAGCCCGACTACGGCGAGCAGGCGCTGCAGATCGCCGA
>DATAMR010000010.1:0-58246 GCA_036260485.1 Solirubrobacterales bacterium
CCTCGACCCGGCGGCGCAGACCACGGCGCTGGAAGACCTGAGCGAAGCCGGCCACGGCGCCGTCGTCGCGATCGAGCCGCAGAGTGGCCGGGTCGTGGTGATGGCCTCCAACCCGCCCTACGACCCCAATCGCGTGCCCTACGAATTCTCGAAGCTGGCCACTAACAAAATCGAAACGCCGCTCTTCAACCGTGCCACCCAGGGCCAGTACCCGCCCGGCTCGACCTTCAAGGTCGTGACCGCCGCCGCCGGTCTCGACAGCGGCGTGATCACCCCGGAATCGACGATCGACGCGCCGGGCTCGCTGGAAGTCGAAGGGACGCCGCTGGAAAACGACTTCAGCGAGGACTTCGGCGCGATCGCCCTCGACACCGCGCTGACCAACTCGGTCAACACCTGGTTCGGCCAGCTCGGGCAGCAGCTCGGCAACGACACCCTGTTCGAATACATGGAACGGTTCGGCTTCAACGCCACCCCGGCGATCGACCTGCCCGAAGACGAGGTCTACGAGAGCGGCGTCTATTACGAAGAACAGCTGCTGCACGCCAACGACCCGGTCGACCTCGCCCGGCTCGCGATCGGCCAGGAGCGGCTGCTGGCGACGCCGCTGCAGATGGCGCAGGTCGCGGCCGCGGTGGCCAACGGCGGCAAGCTGATGAAGCCGCAGATCTGGAAGCGGGTCGTCGACCCCGACGGCCGCACGGTCGACACCATGGACCCCTCGGTCTACAGTGAGCCGATCAGCGCCGAGACCGCGGAAGAGCTGACCACCGCGATGGAAGGCGTGGTCAGCGAAGGCACCGGGACCAACGCGGCGATCTCAGGTGTGCAGGTGGCTGGCAAGACCGGCACCGCGGAAACCCCCGGCAACCTGGCCTGCGGCGGCGGCGAAAACGAGAACCAGGCCTGGTTCATCGGCTTCGCCCCCGCCGACGATCCGCAGATCGCGATCGCGGCCTCGGTCGAGTGCACCGAACAGTTTGGAAACGACGTCGCGGCACCGATCTTCGCCGACGTCGCAGAAACGATCCTGAACGGAGAATGAGGAGGAACGGTGGCTGAGGTCAGCGAGGGAAGCGTCGTCGACAATCGTTACCGGGTCCTGCGCCGGCTCGGCAGCGGCGGCATGGCCGACGTCTGGCTGGCCGAGGACACGCACCTGCAGCGGCAGGTGGCGCTGAAGGTCCTGCACCGGCGCTTCCTCCAGGACCAGGAGTTCGTCGGCCGCTTCCAGCGCGAGGCCGAGCACGCGGCCGGGCTGACCCACCCGAACATCGTCGCCGTCTACGACCGCGGCTCCGACGGCGACGTCAACTACATCGCGATGCGCTACGTCGAGGGGCCGACGCTGAAGGAGCTGATCGACCGTGGCCTCAGCCCCGACCAGGCGGTGGCGCTGGTCCGCCAGGTCCTCGAGGGCGCCCGCTTCGCCCACCGCAACGGGATCGTCCACCGCGACCTGAAGCCGCAGAACGTGATCGTCGACGGCGAGGGCAAGGCGGTCGTCACCGACTTCGGCATCGCCCGCGCCGGGGTTTCGGAGATCACCCAGACCGGCTCGGTGATGGGTACCCCGCAGTACCTCTCGCCCGAGCAGGCCCAGGGCTTCGAAGTGACGCCGGTCTCCGACCTCTACTCGATCGGGGTGATCCTCTACGAGGCGCTGACCCGGCGCGTCCCCTTCGAAGCCGACAGCGCCGTCGCGATCGCGATGAAACAGGTCGCCGAGGTGCCGCAGCGGCCGAGCTCGATCAACCCGCAGGTCTCGCCCGCGCTCGACGCGGTGGCGATGCGGGTGCTGGAGAAGGAGCCGGGGCAGCGCTTCCAGAGCGCCGACGCCTTCATCGCCGCCCTCGACGCGGCGCTGAAGGATCCAGGCGTGAGCCGCAACACGGCCGCCTTCGCGGCGCTGCCGCCGGTGGTCGGCGTGCCCGAGGAGCTGGAGGACGAGCGCCGCCGCAACTGGTGGCTGTGGGCGGCTCTGGTCGCCGCGATCGTGATCGGGATCCTGGTCGGCCTCGCGCTCACCCGCGACACCACGACCAAGGTTCCCGGCGTCACCGGCAACCAGCTGAACGTCGCGATCACCCTGCTCGAACAGAAGGGCTTCTCGGTCGGCGAGGTCAACAGGGTCGAGCGCGACGCGCCGGCCAACGAAGTTCTGGAGCAGGACCCGGCCGCCGCGCCGCCGGCCAACCAGGCCTCCGAAGACTGCGCCTTCCTCACCTTCTTCTGCTCGAAGCCGGCGGTGGACCTGACCGTCAGCAGCGGGCCGGGCAGCGCCAAGGTTCCCTCGGTCGCGGGGGAAAGCGAGGAAGAGGCGACGCGGAAGCTGGAAGCCGCCGGCTTCGAAGTCGCGGCCGAACGGGTCAACTCCGACTCGGTCGAAGCGGGCACCGTGATCAGCTCCGAACCCGGTGGCGGCAGCACCGCGACCAAAGGCTCGACGGTCACCCTCCGCGTCTCCCGCGGCCCGAAGCTGATCGAGGTGCCGGTACTGGTCGGCAGCCAGCGCGAAGAGGCGGTGCAGCGGATCCGCAGCCGCGGCCTCGAAGCCAGCGTCTCCGAAGAAGAAAGCTCCGAACCGAAGGGGCGGGTGGTCCAGCAGTCGCCGAACGCCGGCAGCAAGGTCGAAGCGGGCTCGGCGGTCGCGATCGTCGTCTCCAGCGGCGAAGAAGAAGAAACGGCGAAGGTGCCGAACGTGATCGGCTCCGAACGCCGCGAAGCGGTGGAAGCGATCCGGGCCGCCGGTCTCACCCCCAGCGTCGAAGAAGAAGAAACCGAAGTCCCGAGCCAGGTGGGCCGTGTCGTCGACCAGTTCCCGACGCCGGGATCGGAGCAGGAACCCGGCTCGACGGTGACGATCACGGTCGGCAAGCAGGCGGTCGAATCGGGTGAAGAAGGGGCGGCGGAATGAAGGTTGCCGTCCTGGCCGGCGGGCGCTCCTCCGAGCACGACGTCTCCTTGCGCTCCGGCGCGGCGGTGGCGCGCGGCCTGCGCGAGGCGGGGCACGAGGCGGTCGAGGTGACGATCGCCCGCGACGGCGGCTGGAGCGCGGCCGGCGGCACCGTCGAGCTTGTTCCCGGCGCCGGCCTGCTCGGCGCCGACGTGGTCTTCCCGGCCCTGCACGGCGCCTTCGGCGAGGACGGCAGCGTCCAGGGCCTGCTCGAGTGCCTCGACGTCCCCTACGTCGGCTCCGACGTCCTCGCCTCGGCTATCTGCATGGACAAGCTGACGCTGAAGCGGCTCTTCGCCGAGCACGGGGTGCCGCAGGTCGAGTTCACCGCGGTCGAAGGCAGCGAGTGGTGGGGGCGCTGCGAGCAGATGGGACTGCCGCTGTGGGTGAAGCCCTCGCGGATGGGCTCCAGCGTTGGCATCACCCGGGTCGAGACCCTCGACGAGCTCGACGCTGCGGTCGAGCTGGCGCTGCGGCACGACCCGCGGGTGATCGTCGAGTCCTCGGCACACGGCCGCGAGGTCGAGTGCTCGGTCCTCGGCAACGCCGAGCCGCAGGCCTCGCTGCCGGGCGAGATCGTCGCTCACGCCGCCTGGTACGACTTCGAGGCCAAGTACACCGAGGGCGGGATGGAGCTCCGCGTCCCCGCCCCGATCGGCGACGAGGCGGTCGAGCGGGTCCGCGAGCTCGCGGTCTCCGTCTTCGCCCTGGCCGGCTGCTCTGGCCTCGCCCGCTGCGACTTCTTCGTCGAGCCCGACGGCTCGGTTCTCGTCAACGAGATCAACACGATGCCCGGCTTCACCGACACCAGCGTCTACGCCAAGCTCTTCGAGGCGACGGGAACCGTCTACCCCGAGCTCTGCGACCGCCTGGTCGGTCTCGCGGTTGATCGCCACCGCCAGGCGCGCTCCTTCGAGTTTTGATTCACCGCGCACCCGAGGGGGTATCGATCCGGTGTGTCCACGGGACTCCCGGATATCGAGACTCAGACCCCTGAGGGCGAGGGCGAATGCGTCGCCGGCGCCTCGACCGCGGACGTCTTGCGCCTGCTCGGCGCCGGCGCGACCGGCGCGATCCTGATGGCGCTCGGCGAAGGGCCGCTGCGGACCAAGGAGCTGACCGAGCGGGTCCCTGGGTTCGCGCCGAGGACGATCTACCGCTACGCGGGCAAGCTCGCGGAGCTCGACGTCATCGCCCGCGACGAGGAGCCGGGGGTGCCCTCCAAGGTCGTGCACTCGCTGACGGAGGGCTGTGGCTCGGAGCTCTACGAACTCGTCAACCGCTATGCCGACGCTTCGCTGACGCGGCTCCCCGACGGCCGGCTGGACGCCCATGCCTGGGCATCGGTGGGACACCTGGGCGATCTCTGGGAAACGGGGATGGTCGAGGACCTGGCCTGCGAGGCCCTTTCGCCGACCGAACTCGCCCAAGGCGAGCACGGCCTCAGCTACCACCAGGTGAACCGCCGCGCCGGACTCTTCCGGGCCAGCGGCCTGCTGGCCGAGTGGGAGAGCCCGGGACGGCGACGCTGCTACGCGCTGACCGAGAAGACGCGGCGCAAGATGGGGCTGCTCGCGGCGATCGCCCGCTGGCGCCACCGCCACGTCGTCGCCGAGGACGAAGAAGGGATGACCGCGGCGGAAATGGCGACGGTCCTGCGGGCGTCATTGCCGTTGGTGGTCCTGCCTGGGCACAAAGGCAAGCGCCTGCGGGTGGACGTCGGCAGCGGGGACGCCCCCGGCGGCGAAGCGGTTTGCGCCACGGTCGAACCCGACGGAACCGTCCACAGCTGCGCCACTCACCCCACCGACCCGGACGGTTGGGGAAAGGGCCGGGTCGCGACCTGGATCCCGGTCCTCCTCGACGGCCGCACCGACGCGGTGCCAGCCGACGGCGAGGAGAAGCTGGTCCGCGACTGCCTCGACGCCCTCTACGAAACCCTCTGGACCCCGGTCGCCGCCTAGAAGCGCTGACTACGAGCGCGAGATCTGAGCCGACAGGTCGGCGAACCCGATCCCGGCCGGGGGCTGCACCCGCTTGGGGTGGAAGAGGTGGGCGAGCAGCTCGACTCCGTCGACCAGGCGCGGCCCGGGGCGCGAGAAGGTCGAGGCTGCGTCGACGGCGAAGACCCGCCCGGCGCCTAGGGCATCGAGGTGATCGCGGTGCTGCAGCGCCTGCGCACGGGAGTCGTCGAGGTACCAGCCGCAGGGCATCGCGACGACGACGTCCGGATCCAGCCCGTCGAGGTTCTTCCAGGCAACCTGCGGCGACTTCTCGCCGGGTAGCCCGATCACGTCCTCGCCGCCGGCCAGCTCGATCATCTCCGGGACCCAGTGGCCGCCGAGGAAGGGCGGGTCGAGCCACTCGAGGGCGAGGACCCGCGGTCGCGGCTCACCGGAGACCGCGGTGCGGACCGTCTCCAGGCGACCCTCCAGCTCGCGCCGCACCGCGGCGGCCCGATCCTCGATTCCGGCCGCCGCTCCGAGACGGCTGACGTCCCCGAGCACCTCCCCGAGCGTGCGCGGGTCCTGCTGCAGCACCCGCGGTCTGCCCGGCAGGCGTGCCGCGACCTTCACCACGTCCTCGTAGGAGACGGCGCAGACCTCGCAGACCGCCTGGGTGACGATCAGGTCCGGCGCGAGCTCGGCGAGGACCCCCTCGTCGAGGCTGTAGAGGGCGCGGCCTTCGCCGACCACCTCCTTCACTGCGGCGTCGATCTCGCCGGCGTCCAGGCCCGGCGGCAGGACCGTCGCCGTCAGGTGCGGCAGCGTCGCGGCCTCCGCCGGGAAGTCGCACTCGTGGGTCACGCCGACCACGTCCCCCCCGAGGCCGAGCGCGAAGAGCATCTCGGTCGCGGAGGGGACGAGGCTGGCGATCTTCATCTGACGACTATTTCACCGCCGCGAGCAGCGCGTTGGCCCCGCCGGTCATCCCGGCTTTGTTGGGGTGGATCGGGGCGGCCGCGGTGCCGGGAACGAGGGGTTCGACCCAGCGGGTCGAGGTCGACTTGCAGGCGTCGTGGCCGATGCTGGCGCCGTACCAGTTGACCAGCGTCGCGCCGTTGGCCGCCGACTGCGTCGCCAGCATGTTGTTCAGGCGCTGCTCGGTCGAGCGCAGGTAGGAGACGTCGCTGAATCCGATCGGCATCTGCGGCCAGCAGCCCAGCCCGGTCTCGGGGAAGATCGCCGGGTAGTTGAGGACGTAGATTTTCGCCGAGGGCGAGCGAGCGTGGATTCCCTGCAGGACCGCCGCGACTTTCGGCGCGGTCGCTTCGATCCGCGCTTTCAGTTGGTCGACCCCGCCGGCGTTGTATTTGTCGAGGCAGGGATGGCTGAACGGGTTGACCGTGATGCAGCTCTGCGCGACTTCGGAGAAGCCGATGTCGTTGCCCCCGATCGTCAGCGAGACGACCGTGGTGCTCGCGTCGAGCGAGTTGAACTGCGGCGGGTTCGGCCCGTCGGGTTCGACGTTCTGCGGTTCGGTCATGTTGTTGGTCTTGGCGCCGCTGCAGGTCGCGTCGCGCAGGCTGAGCCCGATCCCGGGCGCCGCCTGGTGGGCGTAGTTGTTGCTCGACTTGAGGCAGCCGAGCGGCAGTAGCGGGTTCGGAATCAGCGGCCCGGCGGCGTAGGAATCGCCGAGGGCCGTGTAGTTGGCCGCCGCGGCGCCACCGGCGAAGCCGGCCAGCAGGCCGGCTGCGACGACGAGGGCGAGGAGCCCAAGCCGCAGACGTAGAAGCGCGGTCGTAGTTTCCATTTCCTTCTCCTCCCGATTGGACATGAAAAGAGCCACGAAAGCTCAAGTATCTTTATAGTAACTTTTAAGTAGGCAATCGGGTAGAGGAGGAGCAGCGATGAGGCGGTTTTCGGTCCTGTTTGCGGTAGTCATGGCGATCGCCGGCGTTGGCGCGAGCAGCGCCCAGGCCGATCTGCCGGTGATCTACAACGGCGTCTACGGCTACGCACACACCAGTCCGACGGCGAGCCCGCCCGGGGCCAACGACTGGGGCTGCAAACCGTCCGCCGCCCACCCGCGCCCGGTCGTCCTCGTCCACGGCACCTTCGCCGACATGTCGAACAGCTGGCAGGCGATTTCGCCGCTGCTGAAGAACAACGGCTACTGCGTCTTCGCGCTCAACTACGGCTCCTACGACGGCAGCGGCGAGATCGGCGTCTACGGCGTCGGCGACATCGCCGCCTCGGCCGCCGAGCTGAACGCCTTCGTCGACAAAGTCCGGGCGGCCACCGGCGCCGCCGAGGTCGACATGGTCGGCCACTCGCAGGGCGGGATGATGCCCCGCTACTACCTGAAGAACCTCGGCGGGGCGGCCGAGGTCCACACCCTGGTCGGGCTCTCGCCGTCGAACCACGGCACCACCCTCGACGGCCTCTTCGTCCTCTCCAACTTCTTCCCCGGGGCGAACCAGTTCACCGGCGCCCTCTGCCCCGCCTGCGAGCAGCAGCGCGCCGGCTCGGCCTTCATCACCGCCCTCAACAGCGGCGGCGAGACCGTGCCCGGGGTCGACTACACGGTGATCCAGACCCGCTTCGACCAGGTCGTGACGCCGTACACCTCGGCCTTCCTCTCAGGCTCGAACGTTCACAACGTGCTCCTGCAGAACCAGTGCATCCTCGACCTCGGCGACCACCTCTCGATGCCCTACGACCACATCGCCGCGGCCGACGTCCTCACCGCGCTCGACCCGCTGCACCCGCGGGGGTTCTTCTGCACCCCGATCGCGCCGACCGCCGGCGGCTGAGAAACGCCGCTGGCGCCGCTGGTCAGACGGAGCCGTTCCCGTTGCTCTCGGCGCGGTAAGGCCCCGGCTTCGGCCGGGCTTTCCCGCCCGGGAGGGCGAGGCGCAGGATCGTCCGCTGCACCATCCCCAGCTGCTGGCTGAACGGGCCGCTGTTGTAGGGGAGGCCGTAGCGCTCGCAGACGTCCTTCACCTGCGGCGCGATCTCGGCGTAGCGGCTGCTCGGCATGTCCGGGAAGAGGTGGTGCTCGACCTGGAAGCTGAGGTTGCCGCTGGCGACGTGGAACATCGGGCTGCCCTCGATGTTGGCCGAGCCGGTGAGCTGGCGGATGTACCAGCCGCCGCGACTCTCGTCTTCGACCTCCTCCGGGGAGAAGGTGTAGGTCTGGTCGGGGAAGTGGCCGCAGAAGATGATCGCGTAGGCCCAGACGTTGCGGACGATGTTGGAGGTCGCGTTGGCCTTGGCCGTGGCGCGGAAGGTTCCCGCGCCGCCCTCGAGCGCTGCCTGTACCACCGGCGCCCAGCGGCTGCCTCGGCGCCGCTTCACCCGTCCCAGCAAGCCCCGCGACGGCTTGCTTTGCCGCCGCGCCTCAGCCGCCGCATCGACCGCACCCGCCGCCAAGGCGCTGACCAGCGGCCAGGCGATGTAGTCCTTGACGATCTGGTCCTTGGCCTTGCCGGCGATTCCCTTCAGCTCCCTCTTCACCTGGTGCATCGGCTTGCGGCCCTTGCGGATCGCCTCGAAGTCGAGATCGTGCAGCGCCACGCCCCACTCGAACAGGCCCGCCAGGATCAGGTTGTAGACCGGCTGGGCGAGGTAGACCGGATGCCAGCGCTGCGCCGGGTCGATCCGCATGATCTCGTAGCCGAGGTCCTTGTCCTTGCCGCGGATGTTCGTGTAGGTGTGGTGGACGTAGTTGTGGGAGTGCTTCCATGCCTCGGCGGTCGAGGCGGTGTCCCAGTCCCAGGTCGAGGAATGGATGCGCGGGTCGTTCATCCAGTCCCACTGCCCGTGCATGACGTTGTGGCCGATCTCCATGTTCTCGAGGATCTTCGCCGCCGAGAGAGCGGAGGTCCCGGCCCACCAGCCGGTGCGGTTGCGCGAGGCGAGCAGCAGGATGCGGCCGAGGACGGCGAGGCGGCGCTGCATCTCGATCATGCTCTCGATGTAGCGGCGGTCGCGGTCGCCGAGCTCGTCCATGACGCGGTCGCGGATCGCGTCGAACTCGCGCGCCAGCTCGGTCAGCTGCTCCTCGGAGAGGTGGGCGAGCGGGCTCTGTTCCTGAGTGTCGATTGGGGCGGTAGCAGTCGTGCTCATCTGGCTTTTGGTGCCTTTCTCATAGAGCGATTGCAACGTCGCCTTCCGGCGCGTTGACGCAAGTTCGAACCATTTCTCCCTTTTCCCCGTGGACCTCGCCGGTCCGCAGGTCCCTCACTTCTCCCTTGCAGAGCTTGCCGATGCAGGTGTGGCAGATCCCCATCCGGCAGCCGTAGGGCAGCTCCGCGCCGGCTTCCTCCCCGGCGACGAGGATCGGCGTGCCGCCGCCGCACTCGGCCTCGATCTCGCTGGAGAGGAAGCGGACGGTGCCGCCCTCCCCGGCGACCGCGTCGCCGCCGATCACCGGCTGGAAGCGCTCCATCGCCAGCAGCTCCGGGTCTCCATCGGCCCGCCAGTGCCCGACGAGCGCGTCGAGCATCTCGCCCGGGCCGGAGACGAAGGCCTGGCGCTCGCGCCAGTCGGGGCAGAGGCTGTCGAGCTCGGCCGGCGAGACCCGCCCCGCTTCGCCGGTGATCCGCAGGTGCGGCTTGTAGCCGGGCCGGCGCTCGTCGATGTCGCGCAGCTGCTCGCCGAAGATGACCCCGTCGGCGGTGCGCGAAGAGTGCAGGTGGACGACGTCGGTGAGCGCCTCGTCGCGGTCGAGGCTGCGCAGCATGCTCATGATCGGCGTGATGCCGCTGCCGGCGCTGATGAAGAGCAGGCGCTCGGGGTGGGGGTCGGGCAGGACGAAGGTGCCTTCGACGCCGCCGAGGCGGACGACGTCGCCCGGGCGAGCCTTGTGCACCAGGAACGGCGAGACCTTGCCGGCGTCGACCAGCTTCGGGGTGATCCCGATCAGGCCGTCGGGCCGCCCGGGGTCGGTGGTCAGCGAGTAGGCGCGCCAGTGGTGGACGCCGTTGACGACGACCCCGATCCGCAGGTACTGGCCGGGCCGGTGCCCGCCCCATTCGTAGCCGGGGCGGATCAGGACCGTGACCGCGTCGGGCGTCTCCTGCTCGATCCGCTCGATCCGGCCGCGCAGCTCCTGCGTCGACCAGAGCGGGTTGATCAGTTCCAGGTAGTCGTCGGGCAGCAGCGGCGTGAACAGTGAGCGGACGGCGTGCAGCGCACGCTGGCGCGCTTTCGGAACGTTGGGTACGGCGCCTCGCTCTGCCATTGTCAAATGTTACACGGATCGATGTAAAGGTTCCGTGCGACTTGTCACTTCCATACCCAGGGCGGGCGCGGTTCAGTCGATCAGCTTCACGTCGCTGATCTCGATCTGGTACCGGCCGGCCTGGTCGCGGGCGGGCGAGGCCTTGTTGAACCAGATCAGGAAGTACTTCGCCGGCGAGCCGAGGTGCAGCTCGACTTCCTCGGCATCCCCGGCGTCGGTCACGTCGCCGACCGGTTCGCCCCATTCGGAGAGCTCTTCCGGCGGGCCCGAAGGGGCGGCGAAGATCTGTGCGTCCCAGCCCGGGGTGGGGGTGCGGATCAGCATCTCCGCAGGAGTGCTCGTCGCCTTGGCGGTGACGTAGAGGCCGACCCCCGGGTTTTCGCCCGACTTGGTGCCGGCGAAGGTGTCGGAGTCGTAGTGCTCGCTGCTCCAAGCGGTGGTCGTGGGGTTGCCGTCGACGGCGAAGCTGACCGTCTCGGGGTCCTCTTCGTCGTCGCCCTCGGGGTCGTAGTCGGAGGCTTCGGAGATCGCCACCGTCGAGCCCTTGCCGTTCAGCGCGCCGCCCCCGCCGGGCCCGTTGCCGCTGCCGATCAGCTGCACGGCGAGCAGCACCGCGGCGGCGGCGATGACGATCAGCGCGATCGCCAGCCACGAGCGCCGCCCGCGACCGTCGGAGAGCTTCCGTTCGGCCGGCGGCACCGCGTCGAGCACGCTGGTCGCCTCGCCGGTGGTCCCGCCCGCCCGCGCCGCCTCGACCTCGAGCGCGGTCGAGAGGTCGTCGATCAGCTCGCCGACCTGCTGGTAGCGCTCGTCGGGGTCCTTGGCCGTCGCCCGCTCGACCACCATCGCCGCCGCCGCGGAGAGCTCCGGCCGCCGCTGCTGGACGTCGGGGAGCTCCTCGTTGACGTGTTTCATCGCCACCCCGACCTGGCTGTCGGCGCTGAAGGGGACCTGGCCGATCAGCATCTCGTAGAGGACGACGCCGAGCGAGTAGACGTCGGAGCGCTGGTCGACGGGGTGGCCCATCGCCTGCTCGGGGGCGACGTAGTCGGTGGTGCCGAGGACGCGGCCGGTGGCGGTCATCCCGTCCTGTTCGAGCTGGCGCGAGATCCCGAAGTCGGTCAGCTTCGCCCGGCCCTCGGCGTCGATCAGGACGTTCTGGGGCTTGATGTCGCGGTGGACCATCTTGCGGTTGTGGGCGACGGTGAGGCCACGGGCGATCTCGATCGCGTAGGCGAGTGCCTCCTGCGGGTCGAGCGCCCCGACCCGGGCGATCCGCTGCTTCAGCGTCTCCCCTTCGACGTACTCGAAGACGATGTAGGGGTGGCCGCCATCCTCGCCGGCGTCGATCACGGCGACGACGTTGGGGTGGGAGAGCTTCGCCACCGCCCGCGCCTCCTGCCGGAAGCGCTGCAGCTGGTCCTCCTGCTCGGACATCTCCCGGTGCAGGACCTTGACCGCGACCTGCCGGTCGAGCGTCGTGTCCCGGGCCAGGTAGACGGTCGACATCCCGCCGCTGCCGAGTTTCGCCTCCAGCTTGTAGCGGCCGGAGAGCACGGTGCCGATCATCTGGGAGCTAGTGGAGGGGCGGTTGCTCACTTACGCGCCAACGTTACGACGCATCGCCCGCCGAGGCGGCTTAGAGGATCCTGCGTGGTCCATCGGTTGCGCGGCCGATCCGTTTCGCGCTCGGATAGTGGCCCCGCAGCAGCGCGAGTGCCGCCTCCGCGTCCCCCTCCGGGACGACCACGCAGAAGCCGCAGCCCATGTTGAAGACCTCGCTCATCTCCTCGTCGGAGACCTCGCCGTGCTCCTGGATCAGAGCGAAGACCGGGGGGACGGGGAGGGGGTCGTCGATCTCATAGCCGACCTCGGCGGCGAGGCGGAGCAGGTTCTTGGTGCCGCCGGAGGTGATGTGGGCGAGGCCGCGGACGTCGACCTCGGAGCGCAGCAGCTCGACGATCGGCTTGACGTAGATCGCGGTCGGCTCGAGGAGGACGTCGCCGAGGGGGCGGCCGAGGCGCTCGTCGTCGAGCGGGACGTCGGCCAGCGCCGAGCGGGCCAGGGTGTAGCCGTTGGAGTGCAGGCCGGTGGAGGGGAGGCCGATGACGACGTCGCCCGGCTCGACCGCCGAGCCGTCGACGATTGCGTCGAGGGCGACGGTGCCGAAGCAGGCGCCGGAGACGTCGACGCCGCGGACCAGCTGCCCCAATTGGGCGAGCTCGCCGCCGGGGATCTCGATCCCGGCCTGCTCGGCGCCGCGGGCCAGGCCGACCCCGATTTCCTCGCAGACCGCCGGCTCGGCCCGCTCGATCGCGATGTAGTCGAGCATCGCCAGCGGCTCGGCGCCGACGCAGATCACGTCGTTGACGTTCATGGCGACGCAGTCGATCCCGACCGTGTCGTAGCGGCCGAGCTGCTCGGCCAGCACCAGCTTGGTCCCGACCCCGTCGGTCGAGAGCGCGATCCCGGTCCGCTCGTCGATCTTGATCACGCTGGCGTAGTGCCCCGGCAGCGGCACCTGTGCCGAGGGCCGCCCGAGCTGGATCGCCCCAAGCGCCCGCACCAGGCCGGCCACGGCCGAATCCGCCGCCCCTTGGTCGACTCCGGCCTTCGCGTAGGCGTCGCTCGCGCTCACTTGCCTGATTCTCTCAGTCGCTCCGGCAGGTCGGGCACAGGTTCGAAGATGTGCTTGCGGCCTTTGCGTCGGGAAACAAGAAATTCACTGTCGGCCAGGGCACGTAGATCCGAGCGAGCGGTCTCGTGGCTGACGCGGTGGCTCAAGGCGTGGCTGTCGAATGAGTAGATGGCCGCCGGCCGCCGGACCGCGTCGATCAGAAGTGCGAGTTGACGGCCGTTCAGGCCAGCATTGTTCTGCAGCAGCCTCTCCACGTCGCGCACCTCCGCGACCTTGCGCTCGAGATAGTCGTGAAGATCTGCGATCGCTCCCTCGATCACCTGCAATTGGTGGATGAGAAAGTAGGTCGTATCCCCCCCGTCGGTCTCGGCCTCCATGAAGGCACGCCCGTACTTTGCCGGTGCGCCACGGATGAGCCGCGAAATCGGCAGGTATTCAGCCAGCCAGTAGCCGCGGGCCTGCATAGCCCAGAAGAAGAGGATCCTCGCGGTGCGCCCGTTGCCATCTTCGAAGGGGTGGTCGAAGGCGATCCAGAAGTGCAAGAGGATCGCCCTTAGGACCGGATGCACGAACGGCTCCCCATCGACTTCGTTTGCGAATTTGCATAGGAGCTCCATGCGCTCCGGAAGCTGCTCCGCTGGGGGCGGCACGTGTACGGGATCCCCGTCGTCGCGGTCGAAGACCGCCACTCGCGGCTCGCCGGGGCGCTGCAGGCGCCCAGCTGCGGTCGGGTCTCTGAGGGTCCCCTCGGTAACAATCCGATGCAATTCGAGGATCGACGCAGGGGTCAGCTCGCTCCCCAGGTCATCCCGCATGAATTCGAGCGCACGGTAGTGGTTGAGGATCATGCGCTCGCTCGTATCCCGCGGCGGCCGTCCACTGCGAAGCATCTCCTTGGCGACCACTCGGGAAGTGGTTGCCCCCTCCAACTGGCTAGAACGGATCGCCTCCTCCATCAGAGAGTTGACCAGAAACCGGCGTCCCGCTTCCTTCTCGGAGGTGACGATCTCATCCATTGCCACCTCGCCTGCACACCGCTGGTCAATGTGGTGGAGGTGTCGCAGGACGATGTCGGGGAGCGTGAAGCCGAAGTGCAGACCTTCCGGGGTCGTCAGCGGTAACTGCCGGAACTCTTCGTTCCGCGCCAGCTTGATCTTGAGCCACCATTGCTCGCTGGAGAAGCCCTCCGGAGAGGGCAGGCGCCGCAGTTTGTCCCAATGGGGGTAGCGATCTCGGGGGACGAGATCGCTGGGTGCCCGCAGCACATCTACCACCGCGTTGGGGTCGAGCTTGCCGATCAGGTCTTCAACAGATGGGGCTGGGGCTACGTACATCCGATCTCCCAATTAACTCCAAGTTTCTCCAAGGTTTGGAGTTGTAGCAGAACTCCAAGTGACCTCCAAGTTTCTCCAAAGATTGGAGTTCAGCGATTTAGCCGCTTTAGAACGACAGCAGCCAAGCCGACCCTGTAGGCGGCGTAGGGCCACAGCGCGCGGTCGCGCTCGACTAGCTTGATCAGGCGCTGGGAGGCGAGGGTGGAGGCGAAGGAGGCGGCGATGCCGACGGCGAGCGAGCGGCGGATCGCCGGGGTGGTCCCGCGGCGGGCGAGGCGGGTCCCCTTCAGGGCCGTGGCGCCGACGATGATCGGCAGGGCGATCGTGCGCGAGAGGAGGTTGGCCTGGTCGCGGGAGAAGTGGCGCCAGCGAGCCGCGGCGAGGGTGACGCCGTTGCGGGAGACGCCGGGGGCCAGCGCCGCCGCCTGGGCGACCCCGAGCGCCAGACCGTCGATCGCGGTCGCTTCGCCGCGCCCGCGCCGCTGCGGCCGGCGGTCGGCGGCAAGCATCGCCGCCGCCCCGGCGAGGAGGCCGTAGGCGGTCGTCCGCGGGCCGCCGAGGTGCTTCTCGATCGGCCGCTCGAGGGTGTAGCCGACGATCGCCGCCGGCAGGAAGGAGAGGCCGAGCAGCAGGACCCGCCGGCTGTCGAACTCGCGCAGCTCTTCGGCGATCACCCGCCGCTGGCCGATCAGCAGGGCCGCCGCGGCGCCGGTGTGGAGGGCAACCTCGAAGCTCTTGCGCAGCTCGGGGTCGATCTCCTCCCAGTCCCATCCCGCCAGCCAGGGGACGAGGACGATGTGGGCCGAGCTGGAGACCGGCAGTAGCTCGGACGGGCCTTGCACGATGCCGAGCGCGACCGCGCGCGCGGCCGGTAGGCCGCCGTCGCTCAAGCGCCCCTGGTGCCGGCGGGCTCGGCCTCGGGCCGGCTCTCCGGCTCGCCGCCGCCGGGACCGCCGCCGCGCCGGCGCTTGTATAGCCAGTAGCCGAGGCCGACCACGATCGCCGCCAGGACGACGTAGTCGAGGTAGCCGAGTTTGTGCCGCCAGTCTTCCCAGTTGTCGCCGACCTTTTCGCCGACGATCGCCAGCATCAGCACCCAGGGGATGCAGCCAGCCAGCGTGTAGGCGCTGAAGCGCCAGAACGGCATTTTCGCCACTCCCGCCGGCAGCGAGATGAAGGTGCGGACGATCGGCAGCATTCGCGCGAAGAAGACGGTGGCGCCGCCGTAGCGCGCGAACCAGTCGTCGGCCCATTTCAGGTGCTTGGGGCTGATGTGGATCAGCTTGTTCTTTTCCAGCAGGTCGAGGCGGCCGTAATAGCCGACCGCGTAGGCGATCCAGGAGCCGACCAGGTTCCCCAACACGCCGGCGGCGACGATCCCGAACAGGGTCATTTCCCCTTCCGAGACGCTGAACCCGGCGAAGAGCATGATCGCCTCGCTCGGCACCGGGATGCAGGCCGACTCGAGGACCATCAGCAGGAACACGCCGAGCTCACCGGCGGAGCCGATGAAATCGGTGGCGACTTCGATTATCGGCTCGACCACCTTGTCGGTGATCGAAGCGAGCAGGAGGGGACCCATTCGCGCCACATCGTAGGGATTCATCTCGAGGGGCCGTAAACTGAGCAGTTCGATGAGCCGGTTGAACCACCCCGTCTACCGCAACCGGGTTCTGCAGGTCGCGGCCGACGCCGTGCTCGTCGCGCTGGCCTACTTCCTCGCCTTCCAGCTGCGCTTCCTCGACCAGCCGCACGGCTGGCCGCACCGCTACGAGGTGCTCTTCGCCCAGTCGGTCGGCTTCGTCGTCGCCGGCAAGCTCGTCGTCTTCGCCGCCTTCGGGCTCTACCAGAAGTGGTGGCGCTACGTCAGCGGCCGGGACTTCATGTTGATCTTCCGCGCCGTTGCCGTCGCCAGCGCCCTGCTGGTCGTCGTCTTCGCCGTCGCCAAGCCCTTCGCCCACACGCTGCCGCGCTCGGTCGAGGTGATCGACTTCATCCTCACCCTGATCCTGATCGCCGGCGCCCGCCTCGCCGTGCGGCTGATCGTCGAACGCCCCAGCCGCGGCTCCCGGCTGCCGAAGCACGAGGTCCTCGTCGTCGGCGCCGGCTCCGGCGGCCAGATGGTCGTCCGCGAGCTGCAGCTCAACCCCAAGCTCGGCGCCACCGCGATCGGCTTCGTCGACGACGACGCGCGCAAGCGCGGGATGCGGATGCTCGGCCTCAAGGTGCTCGGCTCGACCAAGCAGATCGAGAAGATCCTCGACGAGACCAAACCCGACGAGGTGGTGATCGCGATCCCCTCGGCCCCGGGAACGCTGCGCGGCCGGATCGTCGCCGCCTGCCGCGACCGCGAGATCGCGGTCCGCACCCTGCCGACCGTCTTCGAGCTGCTGCGCGGCGGCGTCCAGCTGAACAAACAGCTGCGCGAGGTGCGGGTCGAGGACGTGCTCGGCCGCGAGCCGATCGTCCGCGAGATCGACCGGGTCGGCGCCTACCTCGCCGACCGCATCGTCCTCGTCACCGGCGCCGGCGGCTCGATCGGCTCCGAGCTCTGCCGCCAGATCGCCCAGGTCAAACCGCGCCTGCTGGTGATGCTCGACCACGCCGAGGACAACCTCTTCCAGATCGACCGGGAGATGGTCGAGGAGCGCCACTTCGCCAGCTGCGAGTCGGTGCTGGCCGACTGCAAGGAGCCCCACCGGATGCTCGAGGTGATGCAGCGCTTCAAGCCCGACGTCGTCTTCCACGCCGCCGCCTACAAGCACGTGCCGCTGATGGAGGCCAACCCGCTGGAGGCCGTCCGCAACAACTCGATCGCGACCCGCGTCACCGCCGAGACCGCGGCCGCCTCCAAGGTCGAGCGCTTCGTCCTCATCTCCACCGACAAGGCGGTCAACCCGCAGACGGTGATGGGCGCCTCGAAGGCGATGGCCGAGTGGATCGTCCAGGCCGCCGGCGAGAAATACCCCGGGACGCGCTTTGCCTCGGTCCGCTTCGGCAACGTCCTCGCCTCCTCGGGCAGCGTGGTGCCGATCTTCCGCAGCCAGATCGAGCGGGGGGGACCGGTCACCGTCACCCATCCCGACATGACCCGCTACTTCATGACGATCCCGGAGGCGGTGCAGCTGGTGATCCGCTCCGGCGACATCGGCGCCGGCAAGGGCGAGGTCTTCGTCCTCGACATGGGCGAGCCGGTGAAGATCGTCGACCTCGCCCACAACATGATCCGGCTGGCGGGGTATGAGCCGGAGACCGACATCGCGGTCGAGTTCACCCAGCCGCGCCCCGGCGAGAAGCTGCATGAGACGCTCTTCTCCGCCGTCGAGGAAGTGCAGCCGACGGCGGCGCGGCGGATCAACCGGGCGGTGCGCAAGAAGGCGATCGACCAGGAGTGGGTGGAGTCGACCCTGAACTCGCTGGAACACCTGGTTCTGGCCGGCGACGAGGCTAATTTGGCCGAGCGCGTCGTGGAGTTGATCGCCGCACCGGGTGGCGACGCCGCGACGGTCGTCTCCAACGAATAGCCTCTCGCAGCCGCTTTGGTCCACGCGATCGAACAAATTGGCGCCTTCGCCGGCCTGGCCGCCTTCCTCGGCCTGGCTGTCCTCGCGCTCCTCTCCTTCACCCACGGCCGGGACATCCGCCGCCTGCGCGAATGGGCCGGGTCGGCCCCTGAGCGCGATGCCGATCGCAAGGAGCAGACCTCGACGATCGCTGCCCAGCGGGCCGAGGAGCTGCGGGCGCTGGAGGAGGCGCGGACGGCCGAACAGGCTGCGGTCTCCAACCGTGAGCAGCGCCGCCAGCGGCGCGAGGAAGGGCTGCCCGAGGTAAGCCGCGGCGAGCGTCTGCGCGGACGCTTCTCCGGACTGGGGGAGACGGCGTCGAAGCCGACCACGCTGGTCGCGATCTTCGTCGTCGTCCTCGCGATCGCCGGCGGCGTCGCCTACCTCCTCGTCAGCGGCGGCGAAGACAGCTCGGGCGGCGGCAAGAACTCGAAGCAGGCGGCGGCGAAGGTGAAGCCGGCCGAAATCGAAGTCAGCGTCCTCAACGGCACCTCGGTCCCCGGCCTGGCGGCGACCTACGGCGACGAGGTCGAGGGGAAGGGCTTCGACCTCGGCGCCGTCACCAACAGCAGCGCCAGCTTCGCCGAAAGCGTGGTGATGTTCAAACGCGGGCACAAGACCGAAGCCCGCACGGTGGCGAAGCAGCTGGGGATGTCGAAGCTGCAGCTGATGAGCGGGGAAATCGAATCCGTCTCGGCCGGAGCCGACATCGCAGTGATCGTCGGCGAGGACAATGCCGAAACGACGGAATGACGCGCCGGGGCTCCTCTCCCCAAACGCCGCCGTCTTCGCCCTCCTCGTCCTCGCCACGCTAGCCGCCTTCGCCTACTCCCAGCGGGTCAAGCGCGACCCCTTGGTGCTCGACCGCGTCACCTTCGTCGCGGCGCCGCGGGCAAAGGGTGCGAAAGCGGTCCACAGCTTCACCCCCAACGGCGACTGCCGCAACGACAAGATCCGGATCCGCTTCCGCACGACCGTCAGCGACGACGGCACGGTGCAGGTGATCAAGCCCGGCGGCCGCGTCGTCTTCACCCTCGCCCGCGACCAGTTCCTCAAGCGCTACACCTTCCACACCTACTACTGGGACGGCCGCCAGCGCGGCGGCGACACCGCCAAGCCGGGCCGCTATAAGCTGCGGGTGAAACTGGGCTCGGATCGGGTGCTGGTGACGCCGGGCGTGATCAGCCTCCATCCGGCACCGGCGGCCGGGAAGTCGAACTGCGTCACGGTCGCAGGCAGCGGCGGGGTAAAGCCGGGGGGGAAGCCGTGAGCGACTTCCTCGCAGCCGCCGGCCTGCTGATCGCCGCTGGAGCGAGCGGCGGCGCGATCCTGCTGCCGCCCGGCCGCCCGCGCGCCGTCCTGATGGTTGCGGCGATGCTCCTCTTCCCGGTCCTGATCGCCGGCGACCAGTGGCACACGACGCAGATCGTCGACCTGCGCCACGACGAGGGGCGGATCGTCGCCCTGCTGGTGCTGGCCGCCGCCGTGGTCGGCGCGCTCGCCTACGCCTTCCGCCGCTGGCCGATCCTGATGCCGCTGGCGATCGTCTTCGCGATCCCGTTCCGGGTGCCGCTGCACGCCGGCGGCGACACGGCGAACCTGCTGGTGCCGCTCTACCTCGTGATCGCCGCCGCGGTGGTGGCGACCCTGCTGCGCGACTGGAGCGACCCGCCCGCCGGCCACGCGCCGCGGGCGCTCGCCTGGCTGCTCGCCGCCGCGGTGGTCCTCTACGCCCTGCAGGTGCTCTACTCGGACGACTTCTCCAAGGGCCTGCAGAACGTCTGCTTCTTCTTCGTCCCCTTCACGATCGCCTACCGGCTGCTGCGCGAGGTCGAATGGAACGCGCGCCTGCTGCGCTGGGGCTTGATCGTGATCGGCGTCGAGGCGGCCGCCTTCGTCCTCGTCGGCGGCGTCGAGCTCGCCACCCGCAGCCTCTTCTGGAACGACCAGATCATCCGTTCGAACGAATTCCACACCTACTTCCGGGTCAACTCCGTCTTCTGGGACCCGAATGTCTACGGCCGCTACCTGGCCCTGGCGACGACGGTCGTCACCGCGGCTATGTTGTGGGTCCGGACCAGGGAGACCTTCTGGCTCCTGACCGGCCTGATCCTCGTTCTGTGGCTTGGGCTGGTGCCCACCTATTCGCAATCGAGCTTCCTGGCCTTGCTCGCCGGCCTCGCAGTCCTCGCCGCGATCCGCTGGAGCTGGCGCTGGACCCTGGCCGCTGTTGCGGTTGGTCTCGTCGGGGCGATCCTCGTCGTCCTCCTCGTGGGCGGCAGCGGCAAGATCACCAGCGACCGCCTCAACGTCGACCTCAGCGGGCGGGGAAGTCTGGTTTCGGGCGGAGCCGACCTCTTCGCCGAACGCCCGATCGAGGGCTACGGATCCGGTTCGTTCCAAGCCGCCTACCGAGACCACCGTGAGAACAAGGACGCCCCGGTAACCGTCTCCCACACGGAGCCCGTAACGGTCGCAGCCGAGCAGGGGCTTCTGGGACTGCTCGTCTACCTCGGGTTGATCGTGGTGGCATTGGGGACGCTGGGTCGAGGGCTTTGGGCCGCTCGAGCGGCGGGTCCTGTCCCCCCTAGGACGCCACCCACCGCCCTGGCCGCTCGGGCGGCGGTCCTAGCGGCGTTCGTGGCACTTCTGGTTCACACGTTGGCTTATGCCGGGTTCTTCGAGGACCCAATTACGTGGGTGCTGTTGGCGGTTGGGGCATCGTTGGCCCATGCCGCCGCGGGCGATGACCCGGTGATCCGCAAGCCCGCGTAGGGTCCCCGCATGTCGGGATACCTGCGGCGGCTGGCGACCACGGGGGCTGCTTACACCGCGGCCAGCATCTTCAGCAAGGTCATCGCTGTTGCGCTGTTGCCGCTCTACACGCGGTACCTGTCGCCGGAAGACTACGGCGCCGCCGAGATCCTCTTCGCTGCTGTGGTCACTGCCAGCATCATCGTCCGCTTTGGGCTGATCGAGGCGATCCTGCGCTTCTACTACCTCGAAGAGGAGGACCCGCGCCGCGTCGTCAAGGCGACCTTTGCCGGGCTTTTCTGGCTCTCGACGCTGGGGGTCCTGATCGCTCTCCCCTTTGCAGGGCCACTCTCCGAAGCGCTGCTCGATCCGAAGGAACTGCCACCCGGCGTCTCGGGAGCCGAACTGGTCCGCATCGCAATCGGCGGGCTCTGGGTGCTGACGATGTGGGAGTTCATGTTGACCCTGTTCCGCCTCGACGAGCGGGCGCGGGCCTTCTTCGTGACGACGATCCTCAACGTCGTCGCGGCGATCGCGCTCACCGTGGTCCTCGTCGTCGGCCGCGACGAGGGCGCGCGCGGTCTCCTGATCGGCAGCTACGCGAGCGGCGGCGCCTTCGTCCTCGTTCTCATCGCCCTGCAGTGGCGGCGCCTCTCCCTCTGGCCCGAACCCGCTCTGCTGCGGCGCTTGTTTCGCTTCGGCCTGCCGACGATGCCGGCTGAGGTCTCGCTCTACGGGCTCAACTTCGTCGACCGGCTGATCATCGTCCGCTCGCTCGGCCTCAAGGAGGCGGGCCTCTACTCGCTGGGGGTCAAGTTCGCGCAGGCGGTCAACGTCCTCGTCCGCGGATTCCAGCTCGCCTGGCCGCCTCTCGCCTACTCGATCCGCGACGACGACGAGGCCCGGGGCGTCTACGCCACCGTCGTCACCCTCTTCGTCGCCGGCTGCGCCTTCGTCGTCGCCGGGATGTGGCTCTTCTCGCGCTGGATCGTCCGCGCCCTGGCGGCGCCGAAGTTCTTCGACTCCTACGAAGTGATCGGCCTGATCTCCGTCGCGGTCACCCTCTACGCGCTCTACCTCGTCCTCGTCGTGATCCTCGGTCGCACCGGCCGCACCGAGTTCAACCTGCCGGCCGCGATCGGCGCCCTCGTCGTCAACGTCGTCCTCAACCTGTTCCTGGTGCCGCGGCTGGAGATCGTCGGCGCCGCCCTCGCCCTGGTCGCCTCCTACCTGGTGGTGCTGGGCCTGATGTACGTCTTCACCCAGCGCCTCTTCCCGGTCCCCTACGAGTGGGGCCGGTTGCTGCGGGTGGTGCTGGCGGTGGCGGCGATCGTCGGCTTCGCCGAACTCGTCGTCCCGACCGAGGGCGTCGGCGGCTTACTGCTGCGCGCCGCCCTCCTCGCCGCCTACCCGCTGACCCTCTGGGCGACCGGCTTCTTCAGCGAGGAGGAGCGCCGCTGGCTCGGCTACCTGCGCCACCCCAGCGCCGCCCTCGCCTCGCTGCGCACTGAGCCGGCGGTAGACGGCCGCATCCCCGAGGTCTACGAGGCCGAGCGACTCGACGAGGACGCCCACCTCTAGGCCGAACTGCATCAGATTCTCTATCTGCCGGGTGGAAAATCTGATGCAGTTCGGGCGGCGCGGTCGCGGATGGATTCGCCTCGGTTTGGGAAGAGCGCCTGGCGGGCGTGGGCCCACATGATCCGCGCGGGGCGATTGGGGAGGACGGTCGCGGCTAGCGCTCGGAGCGCGTAGGACCAGGCGGTGAGCAGGCGGACCGCCAACGCCGCCACCGGCCCGTGGTGCTTACGCATGTAGAGGTTGCGGTTGCGGTGGAATTCGACGATCCGGGGCAGGCCCTTGGCGAGGTCGGTCGAGAGCTGGTCGTGGTGGACGGCCTCTGCGGCGGGGACGAAGAGCGAGTGCCAGCCGGCATCGGTCAGCCGCTTGGCGAAGTCGCACTCGTCGTAGTAGACGAAGAAGGCGGGGTCCATGTAGCCGACGGCCGCGGTCGCCTCACGGCGGACCATCAGCGCGCTCGACTGCGCCCAGTCGACCCGCCGGGTCTCGCCGCCCACGCTCTGCACGGTGAAGCGACGGTGGAGGAAGAGAGCGCCGATCGCGGCGGTCCCCACCCCCGGGAAGCGCCAGGCGGAGGGAACGGGGTCGCCGTCGGAGTCGAGCAGCTGGGGAGTCGCCGCCGCGGCTTTCGGATCGGCGTCGAGCGCCGCGAGCAGCGCCGCCACCGCACCCGGCCGCAGCTCGGAGTCCTCGTTCAGCAGCAGGCAGTACCGGCCCTGCGCCTCGCGCATCAGGGTCGAGTCGTTCTCGGCCTTGCCGGTCCGCTGCTCGAGGGCGATCAGCCGGATCTCGCCGCCGAGCCCCCGCACGGCCGCGGCCGAGCCGTCCTCGGAGGCGTTGTCGAGGACGAGAATCTCGCGCTCGACTCCGGCGGGGTGGGTGCGCTTGATCGCGGCCAGGCAGGCGAGCAGGTACTCGCGGCCGTTCGTGTTCACGACGCAGTAGGAGAGCAGAGGTGGCAGGGTCTGTCCCGGTAGAGGTTCCACTTAACTTTTTCCGAACACAGTCGGAGGCTGTCCGCCGACCTTGCTTCGGAAAAAGTACAAGACGTTCCACCTCCACCGGGACAGACCGGAAGCAGAGATGAAAGTTCAACTCGTCGATCCATCCGCGTTCACGCCGCCCTATGACCGCGCGCTCGCGCTCGCGCTCGCCCGCGGCGGCGCCGAGGTCGAGCTGCTGACCAGTCGCTTCCTCTACGGGCCGGTCCCGCCGGCCGACGGTTACCGGGTCGAGGAGCTTTTCTACCGCCGCTCGGCCCGCCGTGGCCTCGACGCCGCGGCGCGCCTGCCGTTCAAGGCGGCCGAGCACGTCCCCGACATGCTCCGCCTCCGCCGCGCCCTCGACGCTGACGTCGTCCACTACCAGTGGCTGACGATCCCCGGCCTCGACCGCCACCTGCTGCCGCCGCGCCGCCCCCGGGTGATGACCGCCCACTACATCCTGCCGCCGCAGCCGAGCCGTCGCCAGCTGCGCTCCGCCCACCGCGTCTTCGGCGCGATGGACGCGGTCGTCGCCCACTCCGAGCACAGCGCCACCCGGTTGCGGAACGAGGTCGGCCTCGACCCCGCCAGGGTCCGCGTCATCCCCCACGGCGCCTTCGACTACCTGACCCGGCTGCCGGAGGAGAAGCCGCTGCCGGCCGAGCTGGAGGGGGCCGAAGGTCCGGTGATCCTCTCCTTCGGTCTCCTCCGCCCCTACAAGGGGATCGAGAACCTGCTCGAGGCATTCGGCCGAGTCGCCGCAAGCCATCCCGCCGCCGAGCTATGGATCGTCGGCAACCCGCGGATGGACGTCGAGCCGCTGCGCCGGCAGGCGAGCGAGGCCGGGGGCCGTATCCGGTTCGTCACGCGCTTCATCGACGACGCAGAGATCCCGGCGGTCTTCCGCCGCGCCGACCTCGTCGTTCTTCCCTACCTCGACGCCGAGCACTCCGGCGTCCTCTACACCGGCCTCGCCTTCGGCAAGCCGCTCGTCCTCAGCGCCGTCGGCGGCTTCCCCGAGGTGGCGGAGACGGGTGCAGCGCGCCTCGTCCCGCCCGGCGACACGGCTGCCCTCGCAACGACCCTCGAGGAGCTGATCGGTGACGAGGCCGCCCGTGCCAAGCTCGCGACTGCAGCGGCCAAAGCAGCAGCCGGCCCCTATTCCTGGGACGAGACCGCCCGCCTCACCATGGACCTCTATCGCGAGCTGATCGAGGCGCGCCAGTGACCACCCTCGCCGCAATCCTCTTCTGGCTCAGCGCCGGCCTCCTCACCTACACCCATCTCGGCTATCCGCTGGTGCTTCGGCTTTTGGTGTTGTTGCGCGCTTCCTCGGCGGGTGGCGACGATCGGGAGGACTCCCCCGGTAGGGGGAGCCCCCGATCGGAGACAGGACCCGCCGCCGGTGCTCCAACTGCCTCTCTAATCATCCCCGCCTACGACGAGGAGGAGGTGATCGCCGCCAAAGTCGCCAACGCCCTAGCCCTCGACTACCCCCGTGAGCGCCTGCAGATCGTCGTCGCCTCCGACGGCTCCACCGACGCGACGGCCGAGCGCGCCCGCGCCGCCGGCGCCGACCTCGTCCTCGAGCTGCCGCCTGGCGGCAAGGTCGCCGCGCTCAACGCTGCCGCCGAGCGGGCGAGCGGCGAGATCCTCGCCTTCTCCGACGCCAACAGCGTTTGGAGCCGCGATGCTCTCCGCCGCCTCGTCGCTCCGTTTGCCGATCCGGGGGTCGGCTACGTCTGCGGCCAAGTTCGCTTCCTCGATCCGGAGGGCGACAACCTCGAGGGTGCCTACTGGCGCTACGAGATGGCGGTTCGCGAAGCAGAGTCCGACCTCGCCGGCGTCACCGCCGGCAACGGCGCGATCTACGCGGTGCGCCGCGACGCCTACATGCCGCTGCCGCCCTCCGGCAGCCACGACCTCAGCTTCCCTTTCCTCCTCGCCAAGCACCGCCTTCGCTCGCTTTACGAGCCCGGCGCCCGGGCCGAGGAGAAGATGGTGCCGAGCATCGAGGGCGAGTTCGCTCGCAAACGCCGGATGATGGTCGGCCTTTGGGACATCGTCGCCGGCGAAGGGATGATCTCGCCGCGCGGGTACCCACCCCTGTACGCGTTCGAGATCGTCTCCCACCGGCTGCTCCGCTACCTCAGCCCGCTGCTGCACCTGGTCGCCTTCGCCGCCAACGCCCTCCTTCTCGGCGACGGATGGATCTACGACCTCGCCTTCGTTTTCCAGCTCGCCTTCGCCGCCGCCGCCCTCCTCGGCCGCGCTGTCCCGATCGCCCCGTTCCGCGTCGCCCGGTACTACGCGATGACCACCGCTTCGATCGCCGCCGGCCTCTGGGACCGCTTCCGCCACGGCGCCGGCGGCCGCTGGGAGAAGGCAGCAGGCACTCGCTGATGCCCCGCGCGCTCGACATCCTCATCGCCGCCATCGCCCTCGCGATCCTCTCGCCGGTTCTCCTGGTCGCGGCGATCGCGATCAAGCTGACCAGCCGCGGGCCGGTGGTCTACCGCCAGCGCCGGGTCGGGCTCGACGGCCGCGAGTTCGAGATGTGGAAGCTGCGGACGATGGTCCAGGGCTCCGACCCCATCGGAGTCGGCAAGATCGTCTACCGCGACGACCCGCGCGTCACCGGCCCCGGCCGCCTCCTGCGTCGCACCTCGCTCGACGAGATCCCCAACCTGGTCAACGTGCTGCGCGGCGAGATGGCGATCGTCGGCCCCCGGCCGACGATCAGGGCCCAGGTAGACGATTACACCCCGCAGCAGAAACGCCGCCACGAGGTGCTGCCCGGAATCACCGGCTGGGCCCAGGTCCAGGGCCGCGCCGGCATCCCCTGGGAGGAGCGAATCGAATTAGACGTCTGGTACGTCGACCACCGCAGCTTCGCCCTCGACGCCCGAATCCTCGCCAAAACCCTGTGGCTGGTCCTGACCGGCCAAGGCCTGGCCCCAGACTGATTCTGGCGGCGGCGGACGCTGCGCGCTGCGGCGTCCTCAGTCGCCCAAATAGCGCTGCTATTCGGGCTCCCTGCGTCCTTGCATCGCTTGGTCCGGCGCTCGCCAGAATCAGTCTGGATAGGTTTGTAGGAATGACTGGAAGCCGTCCCACAGTCACCTTGCGTCCGTTCGAGCCCGGGGACGCAGCCGCCGTCCACCGCTGGTTCAACAACCCCGAGGCGATCCAGTCGCTGATGGAGCAGCGCGACGAGTTCACCCTCGAGCAGGCGGAGGCTTGGACCCGGCGGGCGATGGACGACTCCGGCGAGGACCGCAAGTTCGCGATCGCGGTCGAGGGCTACGAGGAGCCGGTCGGGTTCACCGCGCTCTACGGCCTCTTCCGCCAGACCGCGCCCGAGCTCGGCGCCCTGATCGGCGACGACGTCCGCGGCAAGGGCGTCGGCCGCCGCGCCGAGGCGCTGACGATCGCCAAGGCCTTCGACGAGTACGGCGCCCACCGGGTCTACGGGCGCATCCCCGCCCGCAACGAGGTGGCGAAGAAGACCGTGGCCGGGCTCGGCTGGAAGCACGAGGGGACGATGCGCGCCCACCTCGCCCGCCCCGGCGCGCCGCCCGACGACTGCGAGGTCTGGGGGGTCCTGCCGGACGAGTTCCGCGCCGCCGCCGCGGACCTCCTGAAGTGACCCCGCCCCGCGCCAAGGCAACGCTGATCGAGGACCGTGGCGAAGCCGCGGCCGACGACAACCTCTTCCGCTCCCGCCAGTTCCTCGATGCCGAGGGAGTCACCCACACCCTCCAAATCGAGAGCGACGACGTGGAGCTGTCGGCTCCCCTGATAGTCCGCGAGATCCCCGACACCGACGCCCGTGACGCGGTCTCCCCGTACGGCTACCCCGGGTTGGCTCAGAGGGGTTGGGGGGGTCCTCTCCGGAGCCTCCCCGCAGTTTCTCCGGAGAGGACCCCCCCAACCCCTTCCCAGATCGACCCCGCCTCGATCGACTGGAGCGCCACCGGCCTGGTCAGCATCTTCATCCGCCACGCGCTCGGGGCCTCGCCCCTGGCGGGCGCGAGCGAGCGGAACGTGGTGCAGATCGCCGATCCGGAGTTGCCGCCGAAGAGCCGTCCCAGCGACCGCCGCCAGGTGCGCCGCAACCTCGAAGCCGGCTATGCGCTCGAGCTCGTCCCGGGAACGGAGACGACCGCCGCGCATCGAGCCGGCTTCCTCGACGTCTACGAGCAGACGATGCGCCGTACCGGCGCTGCTCCCCACTACTTCTTCGGCGCCGGCTACTTCGACCGCATCCTCTCCGCCGAGCGCACCTGGCTGGCTCTCGCTACCGCTCCCGATGGCGAGCTCGCCGCCGCCTCGATCGCCACGGTCAGCGACGGCTACCTCCACTACTACCTCAGCGGCAGCGCCGACTCCCACCTTCGCGCCGCGCCGATGAAGAACGTCGTCGCCCGTCTCGTCGAGCACTCCGCCGAGCTCGGCCTGCCGCTCAACCTCGGCGGAGGCATCTCCCCGGGCGACGCACTGGAGGAGTTCAAGCGCGGCTTCGCCAACCGCCAGCAGGCCTGGCTCACCTCTGAGCTCGTCTGCGACGAGCGCAGGTACGCGGAGCTCAGCGCCGGCCGCGACGCCGCCGGCTTCTTCCCGGCCTATCGCGCCTGAGCGTCAGCTGGGTTCGTCGGGCTGGGCCGGCGTCGGCCCGGTGAAGGTGAACGCTTCGGCCGGCTCGCCGCCGTATTTGCCCCAGGTTTCCCGGCCGAAGGCGCGGATCGCGTCCAGGGTGGCCTGGCCCTTGTAGGTCTTGCAGCCGAGCAGGTTGGTCCAGGTCGTCGCCGCGACTTCGTAGGGCATCTTGTCGTTGGGGAAGAGCAGCGTCGCCCCGTACATCGTGTCGTAGAGGCCGATCAGTTCCAACTGAGCTTTTTCCGGCAGGTCCGGCGAGTACTGAATCTCCATCCGCCCGTGCTCGAGCGAGTGGACGGTGTCGAGCGCGCTCGGTTCCTCGCTGTAGGCGCCGTCGGCCTGCTGATAGGGCGGTTCGACGTGGTCGCCCGAGGTGGGCGGGTTCGTTTCGTAGTTGGGCAACGGCGAGTTCGGCGGCAGGTGGGTGTTGCCCTCGTCCTTCAGCTTCAACTCGACTTTGCAGCCGGCTTCCTTCGCGGCCTGGTCGAGGTCGAAGACCTTGGTCTTGGCAGGCGCGATGCCCGCCCGGTCGTCGGGCTGGACGCCGTTGGTGTTGCCCATCGCCTGGTTGACGTTGATGTGGGCGTCGCCGCTTCCGCTGTCGCCGCCGCCACCGCCGCTGACCAGGACGAAGACGACGACCGCGATAGCGATCACGACCGTTGAGACGATCGCGTAGGTGAGGACCAGCCGGTTGTTCCCGCTGCGGGAATCCCGTTCTTCGGCTTCGATTCGCTCCTGCCGAAGGCGGTCTCTTTCGCGCTCTCCCTTACCCATGGATCGAGATTATGCAGCCTGCGACGGCGCGGCGGCTACTTGCCGCTCTCCGGTTCTTCCGGGCTGGCCGGGGTGGGCCCTTCGAACCGCACGGTCTTCACCGGCTTGCTTCCGCTCTTTCCCCAGGTCGCCTTGCCAAAGGCGCGGATCGCGTCCAGCGTGCCCTGCCCTTCGACAGCCGTGCATCCGAGGAAGTTCGACCAAGTGGTCACCGCCACCGCGAACTGCATTTCGTCATTGGGAAAGAACAGCGTCGCCCCGTACATCGTGTCGTAGAGGCCCTTCAGTTCCAGTTGGATCTTCTCCGGCAGGTCGGGCGCGTACTGGATGGTCATTCGCCCCTGGTTCAGGGCCCCCAGCTGGTCGATTGCATCAACCGTGTTCAGGTAGGCGCCATCGGCCTGCTGGTAGGGGGGCTTGACGTATGGACCCGAGACAGGGGGATCGGTGGGGTAGCTGGGCGTCGGCGCGCCTGGGTTCAACTCCTCCACGTTCTTTGCCTTGACGCCCAGGCGCAGAAAGCAATCCGCCTGCGTTGCCGCTTTGCGCAGGTCGGTGACTTTCTCCGGCGGCGGCGCGGGTCCCGTCCGTTCGTCGGGGACGAGATCGTGGGTCGACCCGGTGTTCTCGTCGATATGGGCATTTTCCTCCGACTTGGGCGAGCTTCCCCCGCACCCGGAGATGATGAAAAGCGCTGCGACCAGCGCAGCAACGACGAGTCCTCCCTTGAACATCCCGCCCCCCTTGTTGCTCATTGGACGGGATGTTATTCAAAACTTCTCAAGCATGTTCCCGTACATCTGACCGGTCCCACGGCCTGGATGCACGCAGCGCCCCCAGCACCGCCCGCGTCGCCGGCGCGCGGTTGAGCGCGTAGAAGTGGATTCCCGGGGCGCCGCCGATCAGCAGCTCGGCGCACTGCTGGGCGGCGAAGGCGATGCCGAGCTCGAACTCGCGCTCCGGATCCCCGCCGGCGGCCTCGAAGGCGGCTTCGAGCGGCGCCGGGATCGTCGCGTCGCAGAGGTCGCAGATCCGCTTCGTCTGCGCGAAGCTGGCGACGGGAATCACCCCCGCGACGATCGGCACCTCGATGCCGCGCTCGCGCGCCGCCCGCACGAAGTCGAAGTAGACCTGGTTGTCGAAGAAGAGCTGGGTGATCAGGAAGCCGGCGCCGGAATCGACCTTGGTCTTCAGGTACCGGAGGTCGGTATCGAGGTCGGGGGCCTCCGGGTGGACCTCCGGGAAGCAGGCGCCGCCGATGCCGAAGTCCCAGCCGGAGGAAATGAACGACGCCAGCTCGGCGGCGCTGCCGAGGCCACCCTCGGGCTGGACGAAGTCCTCCTGGCCCCGCGGCGGGTCGCCCCGCAGCGCGAACACGTTCTCGATCCCCGCCGCCGCGATCCGGTCGAGAGTCGCCCCCAGCCCCTCGCTGGTCTCGCCGACGCAACTGAGGTGGGCCATCGTCTCGAACCCGATCTCGTCCTTCAGCGCCGTGGTGATCTCCACCGTCCCGTCGCGGGTCGAGCCGCCGGCGCCGTAGGTGACGGAGACGAAGTCGGGCTCCAGCGCCCGCAGCTCGCGCGCCGTCTCGTAGAGCTGCTCGGTCGCCTCCGCCGTCTTCGGCGGGAAGAACTCGACCGAGAAGGTCGGCTGGCGCGCGGCGATGATCTCTTCGATCCGCATCCGGTGAGGGTAACCGGAGCGGAGCGAATCAGGACTTGACGCGCGCCTCGAAGTACGCCTGGATGTCCTCCAGCCGCTTGCCTTTCATCTCCGGCACCAGCTTCCAGCAGAAGACCAGGGTGAGGATGCCGACCGCGCCGTAGAACCAGAAGGCGCCGGAGCGTCCCAGCGCCTCGATCAGCAGCAGGAAGGTGAGGGAGACGATGAAGTCGAAGGTCCGCTGGACCCCTTTAGATCGCTGTTTGCGGGATCCACGCGACGCCACCCCTGGCGCCGCGACCCGCGGGGGGCTAAGTTGAAACTGCGACCGAGAGAGGCCGCCCTACGGAAGCCAAGTAGGACGGGACCTCGAAGGTGGCGCAACGAGCTTCTGAACGCGAAGGCTACGCGTGAGGCAGGCCACGAGCGTCATCCTCGGTTGCTTTTTCGTTGTCCGCATCGAGCCCTACGGTTGCAGCCGGCCTTTGGGAGACCTGCCCTCCCAGGCCAGCGACCGGGGCGCACGCTCTGGGAGCCGGGCGTCGCAGCGAACCCCGTGAGCCGCGCCGCGACTAGCCCGCCCGCTCCCGCTTCTCCAGCCTCCGACGGGCCTCCGACCTGTGGAACGATCTGCCGATGAGCGACGACGAGGTGCGATACGAGCGGCAGGGTGCCGCGGCGGTTTTGACCATCGATCGCCCCGAGCGCCGCAACGCGGTCGACGCCGCGGCGGCGGAGTCCTTGCGCCAGGGCTTGGAGCGGTTCGAGGCGGACGAGAGCGCGCGGGCGCTGGTCCTCGCCGGTGCCGGGGGGGCCTTCTGCGCGGGCGCCGACCTGAAGGCGATCGACCTCGACGTCGACCATCCGGGTGGGCCGATGGGCTTCACCCGGCTCACGCCGTCGAAGCCGACGATCGCGGCGATCGACGGCTGGTGCCTCGCCGGGGGGCTCGAGCTCGCGCTCTGGTGCGACCTTCGGATCGCCACCTCCGGCTCCACCTTCGGCTGCTTCGAGCGGCGCTGGGGGGTGCCCTTGATCGACGGCGGGACGCAGCGGCTGCCGCGGACGATCGGTCTCGGCCGGGCGCTGGACATGATCCTCACCGGCCGCGCCGTCGATGCCGAGGAGGCGCAGCAGATCGGTCTTCTAACCGCGGTGGTCGAGCCGGGCAGGCACCTGGAGCGGGCGCTGGAGCTGGCCGAGCGCCTTGCCGCCTTCCCGCAGGAGACGATGCTGAGCGATCGCCGCGCCGCGCTCGAGGGGAGCGGCCTACCGCTCGCCGAGGGCCTGGATCTGGAGCACCGCCTTGGGCGAGAGGTGCTTGACGTAGCGGCGCGCGGGGCGGCCCGCTTCGCCGGCGGCGAGGGTCGCCACGGCGGGGGCCTCTGAGCTGAAGTCGCCTAGGCGCGCATCTCGGTGGCCGCAGCCTCGGCACCGAAATACGGGAGCACGGCGAGGTACATCAACTCCGGCAGCAGCGGGCTGAAGCCCTCGGTTCGCCCGGCTGCCAGCCGGGTGTGGAGAACCGCGAGGATGCCTGCGACGACCGCCTCGGCGGAGATTGCCGGCGCGACTCCGTCGCTTTCCTCGCGCGCCCGGTCCACCATCGCCGCCCCGCGCTCCATCGCCTCTGTGCGTTTCGCCACCGCCCGTCCTCCCGCTGCGTGGACTTCGACGAGCAGCGCCCGCCCGATCTCCGGCTGCTCGTCGAGGAAGGTCAGCAGGCCGCCGAGCGCTCCGCGGAGCTGGCCTCGCCAGGTTGCTTCGTCGGCGGCAGCCTGGCGCATCGCCAGCTCGACCCAGGCGGAGCCGGCGTCGATCGCGTGCAGGTAGCAATCTTCCTTGTCCTCGAAGTTGTCGTAGAAGGCCTGCCGATAGAGCCCCGCGTTGGTGATTGCATCCTGAACGGTGGCCTGCTCGTAGCCATGTGCTCCCACTGCCTCGAGCATCCCTCTGAGAATGCGCTGACGCTTTCCGGTCAAAGTCCCCGCCCGGTCTCGTTGATTGGTAAAACTAGTTGTCTACCTTTCGGTACCTAAACGGTATCCGTTCCGGGGTCTCAACGGCCAGGAGATTCGACTCAGGTACTCTTTCGTTCGTGGCTCCCAAGTCAACAACGCGTCCACTTCCCGGACGGCAGCAGCTTCCACGCGAGTTCATCGCCCAGCACCAGCGGGCGCGAATCGTCGTGGCGCTGGCCCAGGAGACCTCCGAGCAGGGCTATCAGCAGGTCACGGTGGCCGACATCGTCCGCCGGGCCGGAACCGCTCGCAACACCTTTTACGAGAACTTCCGCTCGAAGGAGGACTGCTTCCTGGCAACCCAGGAGTTCGCGATGACAGCTGCCCTGGAACGGGTTGTCGAGGCTGCCGGAGAGCTGGACAGCTGGCCGCAGCGAGTCCGCGCCGGGCTCACCGCGTTCCTCTTCTACGTCGCCGCGGAGCCCGCCCTTGCGCGGACCTGCATGGTCGAGGCGCTCTCGGCCGGACCTGCCGCAGTCGAGTGCTACGAGAGATCCCAGCAGGCCTTCGTCTCGCTGTTCCGACTTGGACGCGATGTCTCGCCCCGCGGGGCGGATCTGCCGGAGACATTGGAGGAAGCGATTATCGGCGGTGTCTTCTGGATCGTCTACCAGCGCCTGGCGGCAGGCGAGGGGGCGGCGATCCCCGATCTGCTTCCGGAGCTGGTCGAGTTCGCCCTCACCCCCTATCTCGGAGCCGAGGCCGCGCGGCGGGTTGGGGCCGGGGACTCCGATGGTCCTGGCAGGTCCGCGAGAGCCGAGCTTTGAGTTCAAAAAACTGGCCAGTTAGCCAAAATGGGCTCGACGCGTCTGGATCGGTATCTTCGATTCTCTTGAGAGATCCTGCGAACCCGCCTGTCGATCCTCCCGAGTATCCCCCCGAGCTGGCCCGCCTGCCTCCTGGGCGCCACGGCCTGCCCCGCGAGTTCGTCAGCCACAACCAGCGCGAGCGGCTGATCGCGGGTCTCGCCGAGGCGGTTGCCGAGAACGGTTACGCGGGGACCACGATCGCCCACATCACCCGCAACGCGGCTGTCTCCAGGCGTACCTTCTACGAGCACTTCGCCAGCAAGGACGAGTGCTTCATCTCGGCTTACGACACGGTGATGACCGAGTTGCGCCGGCGGGTCGCTGAGGCGTTCGACCAGGAGGACGAGTGGCCTCAGGCGGTGCGCGCAGGAATCGGGGCGATGCTCGAGTTCCTCACCACCGAACCCCATCTCGCGCGGCTCAGCATGGTCGAGGCGCTGGTCGCCGGTCCGGTCGTGGTCGAGCGCTACGACGCCGCGATCCAGAGCCTGGTGCCCTATTTCGCCGCCGGGCGCAAAGGCCTCTCGGATGAGGTTCTCGCCGGGCTCTCGCCCACCACCGAGGAGGCCCTCGTCGGCGGCATGGTCTCGCTGATCTCCCGCCGCATCTTCGCCGACCGCACCGAGGAGCTCGAAGCGCTGCTCCCGGATCTGGTCGAGTTCACGCTGACGCCTTACCTCGGCAGCGGCGCGGCCGCCAAGGTCGCTCGGGCTGCATAAGCCCCCTCTCGTCTGACCGAAACCTTGAGGTTGACTCTATGGATCTATCCTGGGGAGGGTACGAACATACGTTCGTATGGAGATCGCCTGCGTCATCGACAAGTGCCTGGCGACTCCGCCGCGCCCGGACCATGCCGGGGGGCCTCGGTCCGGGCGCGCCGATCTTGACGATCCCGTCACGGCGGCGGAGAGGACGGAGGCGATGGTCCGGGCGCTGGAGACCATCGGCGCCGCGGTCGAGTCGGAGCGCCCGGGCGAGGCCTTCTTCGCACTCGACGGCCTGCGCGGTCTGCACGGCGGGTCTGCGAACGGGGTCCTGGCGGTCGCGCGCGAGGTGCTGGGAGAGGGAAGGACGATCGGCACCGGGCCGACCCGGTTCCGCGCCTTCCTCGCCGCCGGGGACTGGCGGCGGCCGGTCCCGGTAGCCGCGCTGCGGACTCGGCTCGCCGCCTCCGAGCGCGAGGCGGATGAGCTGGTCGAGGCGCTCGAGCGCCTCGGGATCGGGACTCTGGGCGCCTTCGCCCGGCTCACCGCCGACCAGGTCGCCGACCGCTTCGGGCCCCTCGGCCTGCGGGCGCTGCGGCTCTGCCGGGGTGAGGAGGAGCCGCTGCGGCCGCGGATCCCCCACGAGGATCTGAGCGAGGAGATCGAGCTGCCGGAAGGAACCGCGGGGCGGCAGCTCGACCGGGCGCTGGAGCTGCTCGTCGACCGCCTCCTCGCGGCACCGCGGCGGAAGGGGAGGACCCTGCTCGGGCTCCGCCTCGGGGCCCGGCTCGCCGCCGGCGGCAGCTGGAGCGTCGAGCAGGGCCTCGGTCGTCCCAGCGCCTCGCCGCGGGTGCTGCGGGGCGTGCTCGCCCCGCGTCTCGAGGACCTGCCGGGCCCGGCGACGTCGCTGCGGCTGCGGGCGGTGGGCCTCGGCCCGCCGGCCCGCGACCAGCTCGAGCTGGCGACCGGCGGCGCCGAGCCGCGACGGCGGCGTCTCGCCGCCGCGGTACGAGAGGTGCGGGCGGCGCAGGGGCCGAGCGCGCTGCTGAAGATCCTGCCGGTCGACGCCGCTTCGCGGGTGCCCGAGCGCTGGGCGATGCTGACTCCCTACCCCGAGCTCTGATGCCCGGCCTCCGCCGTCTCTACGCCCCCCAGCGGGTGGCGGTCGGCACCGATCCGCGCGGGGCGCCGGCAACGGTCGAGGGAGCGATGGTCGAGGCCGTCCGCGAGGAGTGGCTGGTGGAGGATCGCTGGTGGACGCCGAAGCCGCTGCGGCGGCACTACTTCGAGCTGGTGCTGGGGGACGGGCGCGCCCTGACGGTGTTCCGCAGCGCTCGGGCTCAGCGTTGGTATCGGCAGCGGGCCTGATGTACGTCGAGCTGCACGCTCATTCGGCCTTCTCCTTTCTCGATGGGGCTTCTACTCCTACGGAGCTGGCGGCTGCCGCTGCGGCTCATGGTTATCCGGCTTTTGCGCTTACCGATCACGACGGGGTTTGGGGGTCTATGGAGTTCGCCCACGCCTGCAAGGGATTCGGTGTCCGTCCAATCACCGGGGCGGAGCTGACGGTCGGCAAATCGCACCTGACGCTGCTGGTCGAGGACGAGACCGGGTACCGGAACTTGTGCCGGCTGCTCACCGCTGCCCACGCGCACACCAGGGACAACACTGGGCGGACCTCGTCCCAGGCTTGGGCGACGCTCGAGGAGGTGGAGGAGTACGCCGACGGGCTCGTTTGCCTTTCCGGGTGCGCTCGGGACGGGATCGCTTCGGGGGCGTTCGAACGGGGGGAGACTGCCGAGGGGGAGAAGCTTGCTCGGCGGCTGCTTGGGACCTTCGGGCGGGATCGGTTTCGGGTCGAGCTGCAGCGGCCCTACTGGCGCAGGGACCGGGCTCGCAATCGTTGGCTGACGGTGCTTGCGGAGCGGCTCGGGGTTCCTTGCGTTGCGACCGGCAACGTCCATGCTCACGATCGGCGGCGGGCTCCTTTGCAGGACGCGCTGGTCGCTATCGGGCGATGCGAGACGTTGGAGGAGTCCGAGCCCTATCGGCGGGGGAACTCGACTTCGGCGCTTACCTCTCCCGCGGCGATGGCGGCGCGCTTTGCCGAGTATCCCGAGGCGGTCGACGAGAGCGAGCGGCTTGCCGAGCGGTTGCGCTTCGACCTCACCGAGCAGCTCGGCTACCGCTACCCCGGTAGCGAGGACCCCGGCGCCGACGCCGAGCTGGCGCGCCTCTGCAACCACCACCTCGGCGAGCGCTATCGCGGCAGCGCCCGCCTGCTCGAGGCGCAGTGGCGGCTGGAGGAGGAGCTGGCGACGATCCGCAAGCTCGATCTATCCGGCTTCTTTCTCCTCCACCGCGACCTGCTCGAGCTGGCGCGCGAGGTCGCCGCCGCGGTGCGTGGGCCGGAGTCGGCGCGGGCGGTGCTGCCGCCGGGGCGAGGCCGTGGCTCCAGCGTCAGCTCAATCGTCTGTTACTTGACCGGTCTCTCGCACGTCGACCCGGTCGAGGCCGACCTCTTCTCCGGCCGCTTCCTCAACGAGGAAACGACCTCGATGCCGGACATCGACCTCGACTTCCCCCGCGACATCCGCGAGGTCCTGATCCCCCGCGTGCACGAGCGCTACGGCGCCGACCGCTCGGCCCTCGTCGCCGCCTTCCCGACCTACCGCCCGAAGGGCGCCGTCCGCGACCTCGGCAAGGCGCTGGGCCTGCCGCCGGCGGAGATCGACCGGGTGGCGAGGACGGTCGGCTTCCACGAGACCGCGGCCGAGCTCGAGCGCGACCTCGCCGCGGCCTTGGGGGCCGAGCGCGCGAAAGAGCCGCGCTGGAAGGTGCTGCTCTCGCTCGCCGGGGAGATCATGGGCCTGCCGCGGCACTCCTCCCAGCACCCCGGCGGGATGGTGATCTCGACCCGGCCGTTGATCGACGTCTGCCCGGTGGTGCCGGCGGCGATGGCGGGGCGGCAGACGGTGCAGTGGGACAAGGACTCCTGCGCCGACGCCGGCTTCCTCAAGATCGACCTGCTCGGTCTGGGGATGCTCTCGGCGGTCGAGCGCTGCGTCGAGGAGATCGGCCGCGCCCGCGGCGAGCGCCTCGACCTCTCGCGGATCCCGCTCGACGACCCCGAGACCTTCGAATCGATCCGCGCCGCCGAGACCACCGGCGTCTTCCAGATCGAGAGCCGGGCGCAGATGCAGATGCTGCCGCGGACCCAGCCGCGCGACATCGACGACGTCGTCGTCCAGGTCGCGCTGGTCCGCCCGGGCCCGATCCAGGGCGGCGCCATCCACCCATATATAGAGAGGCGCAAGCTCCGCCGCGAGAACCCCGACTACGCGATTCCCTACGAGCACCCGCTGCTGGAGCCGGTGCTGGAGGAGACGCTGGGGACGATCGTCTTCCAGGAGCAGGTGATCGAGGTGGCGATGGCGCTCTCGGGCTTCACCTCCTCCGAGGCGGAGGGGCTGCGGCGGGCGATGAGCCGCAAGCGCTCCGAGGAGGCGATCGCCGAGCACCACCGGCGCTTCATCGCCGGTGCCGCCGCCAACGGCGTTCCGGAGGGGACCGCCGAAAAAGTCTGGGATCAGATCAAGGGCTTCTCCGGCTTCGGCTTCCCGAAGGCCCACTCTGCCGCCTTCGGGCTGCTCGCCTACCAGTCGGCCTGGCTGCGGATCCACTACGGCCCGGAGTTCCTCTGCTCGCTGCTGAACGAGCAGCCGATGGGCTTCTACCCGCCGGACTCGCTCGTCCACGAGGCGCAGCGGCGGGGCATCCGCGTCGCCGCCCCCGACGCCAACCGCAGCCGGGTTCTCTGCCACGTCGAAACGCCGCGAGAGGAAGAGGAGGTGCGCGGCGGCCTGGTGGTGCGGATCGGCCTCGGCTACGTCAAGGGGGTGAAGAAGGAGGAGGTCGAGGCGCTGGTCGCCGAGCGCGAGCGGGGCGGCCCCTACGCCGGAATCGCCGAGCTCGCCTCGCGCTGCGGCGCCGGCCTGGCGAGCCTCGAACGCCTGGCCTGGGCCGGCGCCCTCGATGGCATCCCGGCCGGCTCGGAGGGCGATCGCCGCGAGGCTCTCTGGCGTGTCGGCGTCACCGCCGCCGGCCGGCTGACCGGCAGCGGCACCCAGATGGCGCTGCCGATGGAGCCGCCGCGATCGCCCGAGCTGGAGCCGCTGGGGGAGTGGGGGAAGCTGATCGCCGACTACCGCTCGACCGGGATGAGCGTCGAGAAGCACCCGCTGAAGCTGCTCCGCCCCGGCCTCGACCCGAAGCTCGCCCGCAGCAGCGACTTGACCGAGGTCGACCACGGCGCCAGCATCGAGATCGCCGGCATGGTCACTGCCCGCCAGCGCCCCGAGACCGCCAACGGCATCACCTTCATGCTGCTCGAGGACGAGTGCGGCTCGGTCAACCTGATCGTCCCGCCCCCGGTCTACGACCGCCACCGCACCCTGGTCCGCACGGCACCTCTCCTCCGCGCCCGCGGCCGCCTCGAGCGCCGCGAAGGCACGATCAACGTCCTCGTCGCCGACCTCGCCCCGCTCGAACGGGCGCAGCCGCCCCAGCCCCGACCCCGCGATGCCCGCGAGCAAGCCGTCGCCGAGCTCCGCGCCGTCGCCCCCGCCGGTCACGCCTTCGGCAGGCGTGGCAGGTGAGGATCGCGGTTCGCTACCGCTTTCGTCGTCCGGCCGGCGGACACTCCGGATGGCTATTCTCGGTGGCCCGACCGCGCAGCCGACCCCAGGCGCGTGGAGGCCGTCTTCCGGCGATTTGGATTGCCGGACCACGTCGATTGACGCAGACGGCGATTAGTTTCCCCCAGCCCAGGAGTCCTTATCCGTATGAACGCATCTGAGCACGACCGCACCCGTTGGCTAGCCCTCTACGTCCTCTGCGCGGGGATGCTGATGATCGTCCTCGACGCGACGATCGTCAACGTCGCCCTGCCCTCGATCCAGGACGACCTCGGCTTCTCCCAGAACAACCTCGCCTGGGTGATCAACGCCTACATGATCCCCTTCGGCGGCCTGCTGCTGCTGGCGGGCCGGATGGGCGACCTGCTCGGCCAGCGCCGGGTGTTCCTCTTCGGCTTGGCGATCTTCACCACCGCTTCGCTCGTCTGCGCGATCTCACAAGGTCAGGAGATGCTGGTCGGCGCCCGCTTCATCCAGGGCATCGGCGGCGCGCTGGCCTCCGCGGTGATCCTGGGGATGATCGTGACGATGTTCCCCGAACCGGCCGCGCAGGCGAAAGCGATCGGCGTCTACGGCTTCGTCGCCTCGGCCGGCGGCTCGATCGGCCTCCTGCTCGGCGGCGTCCTCACCGACGCGATCAGCTGGCACTGGATCTTCCTCATCAACCTGCCGATCGGGATCGCCGTCGCAATCCTGGCGAAACGGCTCGTCGCCAACCCGGACGGGATCGGGCTCAGCGAGGGCGCCGACTTCCCCGGCGCCCTGCTGCTGACCAGCTCGCTGATGCTGGGCGTGTTCACGATCCTGCAGATCAACAAGTGGGGCTGGGGGGACTCCCGCACGCTCATCCTCAGCGCGATCTCGGCAGTTTTGCTGGCCCTGTTCATCTTCCGCCAGGCGCGGATCGACAACCCGCTGATGCCGCTGCGCCTCTTCCGCTCGCGCAACGTCGCCGGCGCCAACGTCCTCCAGGCGCTGCTGGTCGCCGGCATGTTCGGGATGTTCTTCCTCGGCGCGCTCTATCTGGGCAAGGTCCTGAAGTACACCCCGCTCCAGGTCGGCCTCGCCTTCCTGCCGACGACGATCGTGATGGGTGGGCTCTCGCTCGGCTTCTCGGAAAAACTGATCATGCGCTTCGGCCCGCGCACGACCCTGATCCCCGGCGTCTGCCTGGTCGTCGTCGCCCTGCTGCTCTTCGCCCGCACGCCGGTCGAGGGCGACTACCTGACCGACCTGCTGCCGCCCTTCCTGCTGATCGGAATCGGCGTCGGCACCTCGTTCCCGGCGATCATGACCCTGGCGATGTCGGGGGCGACCCCCGAGGACGCCGGCCTCGCCTCGGGCCTGGTCAACACCAGCATGCAGGTGGGCGGCTCGATCGGGCTGGCTGTCCTGGCGACCCTCTCGTCGGAGCGGACCAGCTCCCTGCTCGCCGACGGCGAGGGCCAGCTGCAGGCACTCAACTCCGGCTACCACGTCGCCTACCTGATCGGCGCCGGCCTGGCGGCGATAGCTGTCGCGATCGCCGTGTTCGTCCTGCGTTCCCCCGCGCCGATGCCGGCTCACGGAACGGAACCCGAACCGGCAGGAGAGGGCGAGCGGGACCCCGCTTTCTCGGAGGCGACCTAGCGGGAGTTGCGTCGGCCAGCCGTTTGTTGGTCGAATTTTCGGCAGTGCTCAAAGATTGATCGTCAGCGGCCGATCATGAAGTTATGCCCGAACGACCCACCGCCTTCTCCTCGATGCCGGCTTTCGCCGAAGCACCGGAGGAGCGGGCGCGGATGGGCCGGATCGCGGGGGCGCTGTGGATCCTCGCCGCGCTGCTCGCGATCGTCAGTTGTTACCTGCCGGGCGCGAAGCACGCGGCGATGGGGTGGATCTTCGCGCTCGGCGCGGTTTTCTTCGCCTACGGCTTGGCATCGCTCTGCGGCTGGCTGTCCTGGGCCCGCGCCTCGGAGCGAATGCTGGGAATCGTGCTGGCCCTCACCATCCCGGTGGTCGGGCTCAGCATCTACCTCACCGGCGGTTCGATCAGCTTCGCCGAGCCGATCCTCTTCCCCCTGCTGATCTACGCCACCTTTTTCTTTCGCACTCGCTGGGCGTGGCTGCTGGCCCTCGAGCTGATCGCCGTCGCCGGCACGCCGCTGCTGTACGACTCGGGTGCCATCGACAATGCATTCCTACCGCGGTACCTGACCCTCGTCGCCGCCTTCCTCTCGGTCTCCTGGGTCCTGGTCGGATTGCGCGAGCGGCTGCTCGCCGCCGAGCATCGCCGCCGGGACATCGCCTACCGGGACGCGCTGACGGGGGTCGCCAACCGACGCCAGTTCGACGCGACCCTGAAGCGGGAGCTCTCGCACCGGTCCCAGCACCCCGCCACCGATGAGAGCCCCCTGGCCCTGCTGCTGCTCGATCTCGACGACCTGAAGGGGATCAACGACAACCACGGCCATCCAGTCGGCGACGCGGTCCTGCGCCAGGTCGCCGAGCGGGCGGAGTCGATCCTCCGCTCGACCGACACCCTCGCCCGCATCGGCGGCGACGAGTTCGCGGTGATCGCCCCCGGCGCCCACGGCGAAGGGGCGCGGCTGATGGGGGAGGCGATCCGCAGCGCGATCGGCACCCACTACTCGGACTCCGGCACCCCCGCTCCCAGCGCCTCGGTCGGCTGGGCCGTCTTCCCCGACGACGGCGACGACGTCGAGAGCCTCGTCCGCGCCGCCGACGAGCGCATGCTGAGGAGCAAGCGGGGCGGCGAGAGCCGCGCCGTCTCCTTCGGCTAGCCCCGGATCGGGCCGACTAAGATCGGCCGATGCCCGAGGAGAAGAAACCGGTCAACTGGCGCGCCTGGCTGGTCGGGACCCTCATCGCCCTGGTCCTGATCGTCGCCCTGCAGAACTCGCAGTCGGTCAGCTTCGACGTCCTCTTCGCCAGCTTCGAGGCGCCGCTGATCGTCGTCATCCTCCTCGCCGCCGCGATCGGCGCCCTGATCGGCTACGTTGCACCCGTTCTTCGCCGTCACCGGCGAGAGGAGCGTCAGCAGCACAACGCTTGATCTTTTAACCTTTCTTGTGCAAAGGGGAAGCACAGCCGAGGGAGAGGGAGATGAGCGTTCTTCAAAAGGACATTCCGCAGGACTGGTACGAGACGGCGTTCGACGGGATGAGCGCGGAAATGGCGTGGACCGAGCGCACCGAGTCGGAAATCAAACGGGCGCTGACGATGCTGCGCCCTCAGGGGGGAGAGCGGATCCTCGACCTCGCCTGCGGGACCGGCCGCCACTCGCTGGAGCTGGTGCGCCACGGCTTCTCGGTGGTCGGCGTCGAGATCGGCCCGGAACTGGTCGAGATCGCCCGCAAGGACGCGGCCGAGCAGGGCCTCGAGGCGGAGTTCATCCAGGGCGACCTGCGCGAGCTCGAGTTCGAGGAGGAGTTCGACGTCGTCCTCAACCTCAACGACGGCGCGGTCGGCTACTTCGAGACCGACGAGGAGAACCACAAGACCTTCGGGGTGATCGCGCGGGCGCTGAAGCCTGGCGGCCAGAACCTGATCCAGGTCCCCAACGTCCTCTACGCGCGGGCCCGCCTGCCGCAGCGCTCCTGGATCCCCAGCGACGGCATGGTCGAACTCGTCGAGCACCGCTGGAACAAGAAGAACAGCTACATGGAAGGGGCGATGATCCCGGTCCGCTTCGGCGAGGTCCTCGAGGACCTCGACAAACGGATCGAATTCCGCCAGCGCCTCTACACGGTCGACGAGCTGCGCGAGATCTACGCCTCGGTCGGCATGAGCCTGGAGCGCGTCTTCCACGGAAACGGCCGGCCGAAGGAGCCGACCGAGAACCAGTTCGAGATCTTCGCCGCGGCTAGAAAGGACTAGGGGTCCAGAGTCGGCTGTAGACGCCGGCGAGGCAATCCGCGACAAGGGCTGCGTCACCCCCCACGTCGAGCCCCTGCTCTCCGTCGAGTAATGCCGAGAGCCAGGCGTCGAGGTCGCCCCCAACCTCGGCCGCGATCGACTCGTGCGGCTGTTCGCTCAGATGCACGCGCCCCTCCCCGTCCAGCCGAACTCCGAAGTCAGCCTCCGGGGACGGTCCGGTCACGCGGATGCGCAGCCCCTTTCCGGCATGCCGCACGGCCGTCGCGAGCGGTAGGGAGGCGCGCAGGATCGTCGCCATCTCCCCGCTCGTCAGTCCCTCTTCGCCGAAATCCCGCGGATAGCGCTCGCGCCAGCGACCGACGTCGGCGACGAGAGCCATGGTCCTGCGCGCTTTCACCGTCAGCGAGTACGAGCGCTGCCGGTTTCGGGATCGCTTCGACTCGCTCAGAAAGCCTGCCTCCTTGAACTGCCCGACCTTGCGGTTGACCTGGTGGTAGCTAAGGCCCCGCTGGTTCTGCACGAGCTCGGTGGGCGAGCGCGGGCCGCGGCTCAGCGCGTCCACCACGCCAGCGTCCCAGAGGTCGGCAAGCAGGCTCAGCGCCCCCCACATGCCGAGCTCCACCTGCCCGCCCGGCAACCGGGTCCCCGACGCCCGGGCGAACCGCTCGACGACCGCGCACATGTCGCGCCCGGCTTCGGGAGTCAATGTGTTGATGACCTTGGCCTGGCCACTGGGTTCGTCGTCCCGCTCCACCAGCCCGAGCAGAGCGAGCTTTGGCAGGTATCGATATACGGTCCGAGGGGTGTAACCGCGCACTCGGTGCGTCAGCACCTTCGTCTGTATCGGCCCGTCGCCGAGGGCGAGCAGGATCGCCTCGGTTGCGCCGCCGCTGAGCAGGCGCAGGATCTCGCCGACCGAGCCGGCCGCATCTCCCTGGGCTTGAGCAGTCGCTTCGCTACCCGCGTGACCGGCAGTCATCCCCCTCCTCTGGATCGCAAGCGCGTTCGATGTCCCCGGCCCAGCTTACACCGGAGTTTTTTGATTGCAACGAAGACCCTGTCCGTTCCCAAACGCGACACCATTCAGTGACACGTTCCGCGCGAGAAGATCGTCACTAGAAAACCTTTGACTGATCAGCTCTCCCCCTGTTAGGAAGTAGCTACCGGGCGATCAAGTCCGGGCGGCAGGGTCGGTAGGGAACCGACGCTGCTCGAGTCCCACGACCCGGCGTAATAGCCGGGACAAACAAGGAGAACAAAACATGAAGTACCTGAAGATGCTCGGCCTCGCCGCTGTCGCGGCAATGGCTCTCTCGGCGTTCGCGGCGGGCTCCGCCTCGGCGACCACACTCGAGGTTGGCGGAGTCACCCAGACCGGCGCTGTTGCGATTGAAGCAAGCATCGCCGCCGGCAACTCCGCAATTCTGAAAGATACATCCGGTTTCTCTCAGAACACATGCACCACCTCGGTGGCCAAAGGCAGCACCGAAACTAAAACCGGCGCCGCGGTGACAGGCAAACTGTCCTCGCTGACCTTCTCGAACTGCACGAGAACCGTCACCGTTCACAAACCGGGCGCCCTCGAGATCGTCTGGATCTCAGGTGGTACAAACGGCACAGTTTACTCTGAGGAAGCTCAGGTTACATCAGGCTCGCCGATCGGCACCCTGAACTGCACCACCGGTGCGACAACGCACATCGGCACCCTTACAGGGGTTAAATCCGGTAGCGCGACGATGCACATCAACGCACTGATCAACTGCGGCATCATCTCTTCCGCCAAGTGGGAAGGGACCTACACGGTCACAAGTCCGGCCGGCCTCGGTGTCGTCAGCTAGCGACGATTGAAGTAAGCATCGCTTAGGTGCTTTGAGAGCCGCCCCCTCGGGGGCGGCTCTTTCTCGTTCGTGTTCATGGCCATCGGATCCGAATCGTCGGCCGGCTATGCGTCAATAGCTTCAACAAACTCAAGTGTTCTTGACTAAAACCGGACAAAGCGCTAAGACTCTCCCTGTACCCAAAAGCCAGGGTCACGCCTGGCAAACACAAGGAGAAAGAACATGAAGCACCTGAAGATGCTCGGCCTCGCCGCTGTGGCGGCGACGGCCCTCATGGCGTTCGCGGCGGGCCCCGCCTCGGCGACCACACTTTCAATCAATGGAGTCACCCAGACCGGCGCTGTCGCGATTGAAGCAAGCATCGCCGCTGGCAACTCCGCGATCCTGAAAGATACATCCGGTTTCTCCCAGAACACATGCACCACCTCGGTGGCCAAAGGCAGCACCGACACTAAAACCGGCGAAGCGGTGACAGGGAAACTGTCCTCGCTGACCTTCTCGAACTGCACGAGAACCGTCACCGTTCACAAACCGGGAGCCCTGGAGATCCTCTGGATCAGCGGCAGCACAAACGGCACAGTTTACTCCGAGAATGCGCAGGTCACATCAGGTTCGCCGATCGGCATCCTGAACTGCACCACCGGTGAAACAACCCACATCGGCACCCTGACAGGTATTGCTTCTGGCAGCGCGACGATGCACATCAACGCATTGATCAACTGCGGCATCATCTCTTCCGCCAAGTGGGAAGGGACCTACACGATCACAAGTCCGTCAGGTCTTGGTGTTGAGGCGTAGGTAGACATTCGGGGCCGATAGACCGGCAGCCTGAGCCGCCCCACAAGCTTGGGGCGGCTCATTTCGTGGAGACCTCTAGGCGGAACGACAGCGTCAGCATGGAATCTGCGGGGCAAAATAGGGCTCTCTGTACCCAAACCAGGCTTGCTGGCAAGCATAAGGAGAAAGACATGAGGTACGTAAAGTTGCTCGGCATGGCCGCTCTGGCCGCTATGGGCCTGATAGGGCTTGTGGCGGGCACTGCCTCGGCGACCACAGTCGAGATCAATGGAGTGGCGCAAACGGGTGCCGTTGCGATTGAAGCAAGCATCGAAAGTGGTAAATCGATGATCTTCAAAGATACAGCCGGCTTCTCGCAGAACACATGCACCACCTCCGTGGCCAAAGGCACCACCGAAACGAAAACCGGCACCGCAGTGACAGGAAAACTGTCGTTGCTGACTTTCTCGAACTGCACGAGAACCCTCACCGTGCACAAACCTGGAGCTTTGGAGTACGTCTGGAACTCAGGTACGACAAACGCAACAGTGTATTCAGAGGAAGCCCAAATCACATCGGGTTCGCCGATCGGCACCCTGAACTGCACCACCGGCGCGACAACCCACATCGGGACCCTTACAGGGGTTACTGCAGCAGATATCGGAGCCGGGCATCTTCACGGGACGCTGCATTTCAACGCATTGATCAATTGCGGCATCATCTCTTCCGCCAAATGGGAAGCTAGCTACACGATCACAACCCCGGAAAAGATTGGGTTCATCAACTAGACGATGAGTGATGTGGGGCAGATGCACCGAGCCGCCCCCCATTCGTGGGGCGGCTTCCCGTTGGGCAACCCCTTGACAGACAACTCTGCGAGCTCTAATTTCTAGCGAAGGGAAACGGGCCGGGCGTCGTCAGGTACGGCGGTGGGCTCTTGGAAAGGCTGGGGGACATCAATTGCGGGAGGGGAAGACGATGAGTGGGTTTGGACTCGGCAGGCGTCTGGCGCTGCCCTTGACGGCAGCGGCAATGGCGTTGGCAGCGCTGGTCCTCTCTCCGGTGGCCGATGCGGCGGATGGCGAACGCGTATTCGATCCCCAGCTCTCACTGACCGGTGGCTGCAAAGTCGAAACGCTGGATCCGGTTGAAGATCCCGGCTGCACGACGACCCCCCCTCTCAGCGCCCACCCTCCCAGTGGGTTTTTCGCGGACCCGAGAGCGGTGGCGACCGACATCTACGGCAACATCTTCGTCGCCAGCTTCGGGAAAAAAGAAGACGGCAGCCTAGGTCGTGTCGATGTCTTTGACCCCGAAGGTGTCTTCCTGAGTGAGTTCAAAACGCCCTTCGGCCCGAAAGCGCTGGCGGTCGACAGCAAAGGCGCTCTCTACGTTGTGGTCGAAAGCGAAGGAGTGCAGAGGCAGATCCTTCGCTACACGCCCTGCCTGCCCTACGAACCGGAGGCCGGGAAAGTCGAATATTGCAACGCACCCACGCTCGTCGCGCCAAGCGGGTCGACCTTCGTGGGCCTTGCGATCAACGCGGATAACAATCACCTCTTCGCCAACTTCGGGGGGACGGCCGTCGAGTTCACCTCCGCGGAAGAAGGGAATGCAGAAGTCCGGAGGACTCGAGCTGAAGGTGGGTGCTGCGGCACCGGAGCGGCGGTGGATGCTGCCCGCGACTGGCTCTACGTGAGTGCCGAAGGCATAGATCGACGAGTCGACATCTTTGACTTGGGGACCGTCGTTGGCACGCCCCCAGATGACGAATACAAAAAAATCGGTTCGATCACCGACGCCTCGGTACCGGGGGGGGACCTCGGCAACCTGCTGTCGGTAGCAGTGGATGAAGAAACCGGGAGAGTCTTCGTCTTCGACACCGAAAACCGCAATCTCTTCGAGTTCGACGAAGACTGGAACTACGTCGCGACGGTCGAATTCCCCTTCCAACCTAACTCCGCCAGCGAGATCGCTGTCGATAACGGCCTCTTGAGCCCGAACAAAGGCTACCTCTACGTTCCCTCGCACAAAATTGGTAACGGCCACTCGTTTGCCTTCAAAGAATCCAAAGCCAGCCCGCCGGACGTGAAGGCGCCCGCGGCCGTCAACATCGGCGAAGACGAAGCCGAACTCGTTGCCCAGATCAGCGCCAAAAATCTCGAAACCACCTACAGGATCGAGTACACCACCGAACTGGGGTTCGAAGCGGAAGGATTTGCCGGCGCTGTGCTCGCGGGCGAAGGAACGCTGCCGGCCGGCAATAACGACGTCGAAGTCTCTGCGGTTGCGACCGGCCTCGAGGAGGGAACGGCCTACCGTTTCCGGGTCGTCGCCGAAAACGCGGAAGGCGCCGACGAAGAAGCAGCCGCCTTTGCCACCTATCCGAGCGCGCCGTTCGGGTCGATCCCCTGCCCGAACGCCGTGCTGCGCAGTGGGCCTTCGGCTCTCCTGCCCGACTGTCGCGCCTATGAGCTGGTGACGCCGCCGGACACCAACGGTCGTCCTCTACTCGGTACCACCCGCGAGATCAACTCCTTCATCACGCGTCAGGTCTCGCCCGACGGAGGAAAAGTCCCGTTCAAGGTCGAAGGCGGCTCGCTTCCCGGTTTCAACGGTACGGGCTCTTCCCTCGGCGACCCCTACCTCGCCACCCGCACCTCAACCGGCTGGTCCACCAGCTACATCGGCCCCACCGGCGCCGAAACGGTCCAGGTCACTCCCGGCAGCGGGTCACCTGACCAGGGCTACACTTTCTGGAACGCGCAGGTCGCAGGCACGGCGGTGCTGGGAGGGCCGACGAACTACGTCCGCTTCCCCGACGGCCACTCCGAGGTGCTCGGCCAGGGCAGCCTCGGCCGCATCGACGCCGGAGCGCTGGGTCAGCTGATCAGCGAAGGGGGGACCCACATCCTCTTCACCTCCCGCGCCAACACGGGGGCGGTGCAGTTGGAGCCCAACGCGGCTCCCGACGGGACCAAATCGGTCTATGACCGCATCCCAAATCCTGTCAGCGGAGAAAGGGAAACCAAAGTCGTATCGCTGAAACCCGGGGACATCCCCTTCGGAGCAGGCGAAGACGCCATTTACACGGGCGCTTCCCTGGACGGCGAAGGCGTCGTCTTCAGGGTTGGCAGCACCCTCTACCTGCGCTACCAGAATTCAGAAACCTTCGAAATCGGCGATGGGCTCACTTTCGCCGGCATTGCCGATGGCGGCACCCGCGTCTTCTATCTACAGGGCGGTGACCTCAAAGCCTTCGATGCGAACTCCAAAGCGGTAAGCGAATTCTCCGATAGCGGCGATGTCACGCCGGTATTTGTCGCGCAGGATGGCTCCGCTGCGTACTTTCTCTCCCCGAGCGCCCTCACCGCTGCTCCCAATCCGAACGGCGAGGACCCCCAGCTCGGAGCGCAGAACCTCTACCTCTCGAAGGAAGGAGCGATCAGCTTCGTCGGAGTCGTCACCGACCGCGACGTGGAAGGCGAACCGATTTCCGGATTCGAAACCGTCGACGGATTGGGTCTCTGGGTGGTTGCCGCCAATCCCCAGTTCCCAGGGCGGTTCGGTGTCGTTCCAGCTCGTTCTACCCCCGACGGCGATGTCCTCTTGTTCAAATCCAGAGCGGCGCTCTCCGGCTACGACTCCGAAGGCAAGGCGCAGATCTACCGCTATGACTCGGTTGCCGATCGGCTCGAGTGTCTCTCCTGCAACCCGACCGGGGCGCCGTCGAGCGATGATGCGACCCTGCAGACTGAAAAACGGGAAGGCATCCCCTTGTTCTTCTCGCAAGCCTGGCTCGAGAATCTGCGGGCTGACGGCAAGCGCGCCTTCTTCGAGTCGAGCGAGCCACTCGTCCCGGGCGACAGCGACGGCCTCAAGGACGTCTATGAGTGGGAGGCCCAAGGGGTGGGCACTTGCGCCCGGCCACAGGGCTGCCTGCATTTGATCTCCTCTCCCGGCAGTCTGCGCGGCGAGTACTTGTGGGCAATCAGCCCGAGCGGAGACGACGTCTTCTTCTTGAGCTCCGACCTGCTGGTGGGGGCTGACGCCGACTTGACGCCGTCGATCTATGACGCCCGCGTCGGTGGTGGCTTCGCGGAAGCTTCGCCGCCGATCTGCGAAGGCGAAGGCTGTCGCCCGCGGCTCTCTCCGCCACCGTCCCTGCCCGGCGCCGACACTCAGGTCCGAGGAGCCGGCGACAACGTCAAGCCTCGCCATTGCGGCAAGGGCAAGCGACAGGTCAAGCGCAACGGCAAGGTCCGCTGCGTCAAGAAGAAGAGTCACCGAAAGCAGGCCGAAAAACACCGAGCCGGCACCGGCAAGAAGGGAGGCCAGCGATGAACGGCACTACCCGCAAGATCGCCGCAGTCGCCGGCGCGGCACTCGCACTCTTGGGTGTCTGGGCCGCCCCTGCCGGCGCCGAAGACGAATTCGACAAATTCGCGGTTGAATCGATCTCTGCTTCCCTCACCGACAGGCAAGCGGGTGCCCACGCTGACATGACCATCGGGGTCACGTTGACCCGAAAAGGCAACGCTCCGTACGCCAATGCGCAAGACATCAAAATCGAACTGCCTCCCGGAGTGATCGGAAATCCCCAGGCTGTTCCCCGGTGCACCGCCGAGCAGCTCGGCAGCGGCCCCGAAACCAGCGTCTGTCCATTTGACTCGCAGGTGGGGATCTCCCTTGTGCGGACGACCCAGCCGTTCGCCAACGTTTACACCGAGCCCGTCTACAACATGGTGCCTCCTACGGGCACCGACATCGTCGCCCGTTTCGGCTTTATCGCTGCCGCTTATCCGACCTTCGTCAATCTACGCATCGATCCCACCGACTACAGCGTCGTCGCCACCGCCGAAGGCCTGCCATCTATAACCGGTCTCTCCGAAGCGACCACGACGATCTGGGGCGTGCCGGCAGCCGACGTCCACGACGAAGAACGGATCACTCCGGAAGAGGCGTTGCACGGTGGGACGCCGCCCGGCGGGCGCTCGGTGAGCACTCCTGAAAAGCCCTTCCTCTCCAATCCGACCGACTGCAGCATGGACCGCGAAGTGACGGTCGTCGCGCGCAGCTACCAGCTGCCCGATCAACCCTCGACGAAAAGCATCGCCTTCCCGCAGATCAGCGGCTGCGGGAGACTGAACTTCGAACCGTCATTCACCACCCAGCTCGCCAATCCCGAAGCCGCTGCGCCCAGTGGCCTTGACACCGAGCTGACGATCCCCCAGGACGAAGCTCCCCAGAGCCTCTCCACTTCCACGCTGAAGAGTGCTCGGGTAACGCTGCCTGAGGGCTTCGCGATCAATGCCGCCGCCGCCGATGGCCTCGAAGCCTGCAGCGCCGAGCAGGTCGGATACGGCAAGAACATCGAGGCGAACTGTCCCGGTGCGGCAAAGATCGGCTCGATCGAAGCTGAGGTGCCGGCCCTGGCGGACACCCTCCACGGCTCCGTCTACCAGCGCACGCCCGAACCCGGGCGTCTATTCGGCCTCTGGGTGGTGGCCGACGAACAAGGGGTGCACCTGAAGCTGCCGGCGCGGATCGAAACGAATCCGCTGAGCGGGCAGCTGACCACGGTCTTCGACGGGATCGAAGCCCTTGGCGGCCTTCCGCAGGTGCCTGTCGCCAGCCTAAAGCTGAACGTTTTCGGCGGCCCGCGGGCTCCGCTGTCGACGCCAGGTTGCGGTACCTACCTGACGGACTACTCCTTCGTCCCCTGGTCGGGCAAGCCGGCGGTTGAGGGGAAGGCGACGATGCAGGTGACCCAGGGCTGCAACAAGGGCGGGTTCTCGCCAAAGCTCTCGGCCGGCAGCCAAAACTCTGCGGGTGGACGGTTCTCACCGTTCAGCTTCACGCTCACCCGCACTGACGGAGAAGCGAGCCCTCAGAAGATCGCTCTGCACATGCCGCAAGGTCTGCTGGCGAAGCTGGGAGGAGTACCGCTTTGCACCGATGCAGGAGCCGCTACCGGTGCCTGCCCTGCAAATTCGAGGATCGGATCGCTTACTGCCTCGAGTGGTGTCGGTGGAGCCCCACTGTGGATACCGCAGCCGGGCAAGGCGCCGACCGCCGTGTATCTCGCCGGCCCCTACGAGGGCGCCCCCTACTCGGTGGTCTCGGTCGTCCCCGCGCAAGCGGGACCGTTCGATCTGGGTCTCGTCGTCAACCGCGCGGCGATCAACGTCGATCCGGAAACGGCGCTGGCGACGATTGTCACGGATCCGCTGCCGCAGTTCCTCGAAGGCGTGCCGGTCGCCTACAGGACGATCCATGTCGATGTCGACCGCCCGAACTTCACGATCAACCCGACCAGCTGCGCGCAGAAGAAGATCACTGCGACGGTCACTGCGACCAACGGCTCCGTTGCCGAACCGTCTGACGGGTTCCAGGCGACCGGGTGCGCGAAGCTCGCGTATACCCCGAAGTTGAAGCTCGCTTTCGTCGGTGCGACCAAGCGCAGCGGGAACCCCGCGGTGAAAGCGGTTCTGACGCAGAAGCCGGGCCAGGCCAACAGCAGGGCGGTAACGGTGATCTTGCCGGGAAGCCAGTTCATCGACAACTCACACATCAACAATCCCTGCACCAGGGTGCAATTTGCCGCCGAAGCCTGCCCGCCGAAATCGATCCTCGGCAACGTAACTGCGGTGTCGCCGCTACTGGACAAGCCCCTCGAGGGCAAGGTCTACTTCCGCTCGAACGGCGGCGATCGCGAACTGCCGGACCTCGTCGCCGACCTCAGGGGGCAGATTCATGTGACGGTGGTCGGCTTCATCGACTCGGTCAACGGCCGTGTTCGCACCCGCTTCCTAAGCGTCCCCGATGCCCCGGTGACGAAGTTCAAGATGAACCTCTTCGGTGGCGATCGCGGCCTGATCGAAAACAGCCAGAATCTCTGCAAGCGGAAGCGTCATGTCGAGCTTCACTTCAAGGCGCAGAATGGCCGCACCCTCGACACCAACCCCGTCATCGGGATCAAATGCGGAAAAAAGGGCTAGGCCAGCCCCACGTCGAGTTTGTCGGCTGAGCCAAGCAGCAGCCCGCGTGACTCGATCCCGATTACCTCGCCCTCGAAGCGCTTCGTGGTTCCGTAGACGACCCAGGTAGTGTCGATTTCGCCGATGTCGAGGTCGAGGCGCAGCTCGTCGCTGTGCTCTTCGAAGTGCTCCATGTGCGTCAGCCCCGCGTCGTAGCGGCCGGCCAAGAGCTCCTCGCCGACCACAGGCTTGGAGACGACGTCGATCACCTCCTCCCAGGGAGAGAGGTCGATGTAGCCCTTGGTCGCGGGAACGATTCCCAGCGAGCGCGGACGCTCGACGTCACGCCGGCTGAGGAGAACCAAGTGCTTGGTGGGGTAGATGAAGGTGTCGACGACGAAGACCTCCCGCCAGTGACGCTCCGTCACCTCGTGCACCTTTGGGTGGGCGCTGCATTGGACCAGGAATGCGTGTCGGTCGCCGCGGATTCGCTCCAAGCCGTCGAGGAAATCGTCGATGAACTCGATCTCGAACTCGTCTATGCCTTGGAAGGCCATGTACCGGCGGACCGCCCGCTCATGGCAGGTACCGGCCGGCCCGAGGGTCACCAGCCTGATTGCTCGTTCGCCATCCAAATCGACCATTCAGTAAAGATACGTCGAGCACTCGGGAACCGCAACTCAGAGCAACCGCTCGGGTTCCTTGACATGGTTGACCTCGTACATTAGTTTGAAGCCCTTGGCGCGCCAGGGACGCGCTTGGACCTGAACCATGAAGGGGGACCGGAGGGACTTCGTGCGGGAGGCGTTTGCGACCCGATGACTTGGTGCTCGTCTTCTCCTGTCCGCGCGCCCAGCGCACCAGCGATCCGCGACCAAATGCCGTGAGCCAACGGCCCAATAGTTCATATCAATGGAGGAAAGATGATCTCTCGTATTCACAGCAAGCTCGGCACGGCGGGTCTAGTCGTGGCGATCGTGGCGCTCGTCGTCGCGCTGACTGGGGTGGCGTTTGCCGCTTCTGGTCTCAACAGTAAGCAGAAGAAGGAAGTCAAGAAAATCGCCAAGCAGTTTGCGGGCGCGCCCGGTGCTCCAGGTCCGGTAGGCCCAGTAGGCCCGGTAGGACCCCAGGGCAAAGAAGGACCCCAGGGCAAAGAAGGGTCACAGGGCAAACAGGGAATCCAGGGGATTCAAGGGAAACCCGGGGCAGACGGCGAAACCGGCTTCACCGAAACGCTTCCTTCAGGGAAAACGGAGACGGGAGCGTGGGGCATTGCCCAGCACTCGACCATTGTCTCTGCGTCGTTCAATATCCCGCTTGCCGAAGCGCCTGAAGAACTCCACTACGTCAACGTCGCGGGAGAAGAACAAACCGCGGGAGGACCTTTTAGTCCCACTCGGGTTAACTGCCTAGGAGATTCGGAAAATCCAACGGCTCTTCCGGGTCACGTTTGTGTCTACGCGGATGACGAAGAATTCGCGAGTATGCCCGGGTACCTCATCAGCCTCTTCACCAGCGGTGCAACCTTCTTCTACCAAGTCGTAGACGGAGAAGGACGAGCCGCTGGCACTTGGGCCGTCACTGCGAAATAGGCAAAAGCAGATCTCAGTCCCGGCCCCTCTCTCGGAAGAGAGAGGGGCTTTTTTTATGCTCGGCAACGACTGCCGTCAATTTGATCTAAGATCTTTCCTGTACTCAGGCAAACAGGGGGGAATCGGTGCAAAAGGGAATAGCTGGTCTCGCGATCGCAGTCATCTCGCTGCTGGTCGTCGCTGGCTGCGGGGGTGGCGGCAGCTCGACCATCAGCCAACAGGAATACGAGCGGAAACTCGAAATGGTCTGCAACGACGGCCTGCAGCAGCGCGAAGATGCCTTCAGGGTGATCACCCAGGAATACGAAGAATTGAGCGAAGAAGAAGCGACTCCGCAGGTCCAGAACGAAAATCTCCTCAAGCTGATTGCCGTCTACGAAGAAACGACGGAGGAAATCAGCGAAATCGACCTGCCCGAGGGGAACGAAAAGAAGGCGGAAGAAATGGTGCAGGAGCGGGAAGATGCCGCTGCGAAGGTCCAAGCAGACCCCCAGGGGACCCGCCCTCGTTTCGAAACGATATTCAAGAAGTCCAGTGACCTGGCGAAAACGTTCGGGGCCAATGCCTGCGTAGTCTGATCTGGCGCTGTCAATCCATTTCGCCCAGCCGCCGCAGCGCCTGGTCGAAGCCTCCTGTATGGGTTTCGATCAGGCGGGCGGCGATCTCGACTTCCCAGAACCTAGCGCCGGCGATCCAGGCTTCGCCGAGGTAGTTCCACGCTTGGATCGTCGCGCCGATGGTGGTGTTCAGCGCCTCCGCGCAGCGTTCCATCAACTCCTGGAACTCGCCTTGCATGCCAAGGATCACCGGTGTCGGATCGCTCTGCCCCATTTTCGTCTCGACCATCACCGTGTGCCCGGTGCGGACGCCGAAGAACCAGGCGTCATGGAGGTAGCTCTCCATCTCCGCCAGCTGACGGCTATCCAGCGCCAGCGTCTCGGCACTCTGCTCTGCCAGAGGCTTCAGATCCTGTTCCTTCGCACTCTCAACCGCAGTCGACAGGCTGTCATTCCCCAAGGACATCGCCGCCAATCTAGACAACTGGTTCTAATCGAGTACGCCTATTTGTACTACTCGCGTTCCTAAAGCGCAACCGCTATTAGGAGGCTTCGGGTCGCTGCGGTCAGGACCAGGAAGAAGAAAGGGCGGCCCGGAGGCCGCCCTTCTCACATCTGCTTGTCTCGAGGAGAATCCTCGGACATCAGTCCCTCAGGTGCCGGTGCAGGTCCGGATGATCCCCGCGGAGGCCTTGGTGCCGTCCGAGAAGATGGCGGTCGCCTTGGCCTGGAGCTTGCCGTCCGGGCATTTGGCGGTGAGGACGCCCTTTTTGTTGATCTTCAGGTTGAACGTCTTGACCGAGCCACTGCCGCCGGCGATCTTCGGGATCGTGGCGACGGTTTTGAGGCCGTAGCGGCCGTTGTGGACTTTCTTGATCTTCAGGGTGGTCACGATCGCCCCGGTCACCGGCGCCGAGAAGTAGGCGTGGATGAAGAGGGTCGTGGTGCCGCCGCTGAAGCCGCCGTTGATGACCAGCAACTTACTGTCGACGTCGATCGGTTTTTGTTCCGGGAACTGGACCTCGACGGTCGTCTTGCCGGTTCCGATGATCGATTTGCCGCAGGCTTTTTCGGCCGCCGCGGTGTCGCGCGACTGCAGCTGACCCGACTTGCAGACCGGGATGCCCTTGACGTTGATGGCGCCGTTCTTGTCGGTTTCGACGATGGTTTCCGTCAGCGCCGGCGGGTGGGTCCCGTCCTTGGTCGAGATTTTGCCTTCGGCGGTGAGCGTGATCGGTGCGAGCTTCTTCTTCGGCAGCTTGGTCGGGCTGAATCCGCCGTTGAAGGTGAATACGAGATTGCCCGCTTCGACCGTCACCGGCTTGTTGGCGCCGGTGGCGATACCAGCCACACTGACGGCGATCAGGGCCCCGAGGGCCATCGTCAACATCAGGTACTTACGCATATCCCTATATCTCTCCTTTGCGGCCTGCCCGTCCTGGGTCCGATGCCTTGGAACGTATCTTGAACGTCTCTCCAGCGGGTCAAACTACCACCCTTGCCCTATTCGTAAACCCACCGAACCGCCGAAAGGAGCGGATCGCCCAGGGCCTACGAGCGAAGCTTGGCGCGTCGCACCCGCTCCCGCTCGGCGGTGGCGGCGTCGGCTCCCAGGAACGGCAGCGTCATCCAGAACATCAGGTCGGGGAGTCGGCTCGGGAGCCGACCGGCGGCACCGTGCAGGATCTCGCTGTAGAGCAGCTCGTTGACTCCGCCGACGACCGCGATCGAGGTTATGCCAGGCAGGTCGACCGAGCTCTCCGAGCGCCCCGACTCGAGAAAGCCGCTGAACTGGCGCAAGGCGGCGTCGCGGCGGGCGAGGGCCTTGGGGCCGGCGGCCAGCACCTCGACGATCGCGAAGCGCCCCTCCTCCGGGTGCCTGGCGAGATGCCCGAGCAGAATCTCCAGGGCCTCGGCTATGCGCTCCGCCCACGGCGCGCCCGCCTTCGACTCGAAGGCCTCGGTGGCCTCGCCGAGGAGGTTCTCGAGCAGGACGTCGTAGGCGGCGAGGAAGCAGTCCTCCTTGCTATCGAACAGCTCGTAGAAGGTCTTGCGGGAGACGCCGGCGACGCCGATCACGTCGACCACGCGCGTCTCCGGGTAGCCGCGCTCGGAGACGACCTCGATCATCGCCTGGTGGATGCGGTTGCGCTGGGACTCGGTCACCGCCTCCCTCGGCAAACCGTGTCTTCCCCGGGGCAGCCGCTCGCTCAGCCTGTTCGAGCGTCTTTTGGAGGACACGGACAGACTCTAGTGGCCCGGGCGATCACTCGAAGTTTTTTTCTCTAAACTGCAGCCATGGAGGGGAAAGGGGGGTTGATCGGGGGGTTGGTCCTGCTGGTGCTGGCCGTTGCGGTGGTCGGCTGCGGCGGAGGCTCGAGCACCGCTGCGAGCACGGGCGAAACCGCGGGCGACGACCAGCCGTTTCCAAACGTCCAGGGAGTTGCTCGCGAGTTCCTCCTGCCAGGCGGCGACAACCTCGTTCAGACCTTCGGCGAAGAGGCGTCCGCGACCGAACGCGAAAAGGCTTCGAAGGTGGTGCATGTCTGGATGAAGGCCCGCGTCGCCGAAGACTGGGCAGCCGACTGCAAGTACCTCGCCGAAGAGTATGTCCGGGAACTGGTCTGGGACGCGCTCGGGGTTTCGCACGAAAAAGTGACCAACTGCCATGAGGCCCTCGCGTTCTTTGGGACCGCATCCTCGGGAACCTCGGGAAACACCCTGACCGGCCCGATCGACAGCCTCCGCGTCAGGGCCACCAAAGTCGGCAATACCGAAGAAGAAGCCTACGCCCAGTGGCACGGGCCCAAGGGCATCGATTGGGTTCTGCCGATGAGGAAAGAACTTGGAGGGTGGCGGATCTACAGCGCCAGCCCGCTCGAACGGACCAAATAGCGGTCTCAGTCCTGCAGCCAGATGACCTGCTCGCGGTCCGGCCCGACCCCGACGAGCCGCACCGGCACGCCGACGAACTCGGCGATGAAGCCGAGATAGTCGCGCGCCTCGTGGGGGAGGTCGTCGGCGTTGCGGCAGGAGGTGAGGTCGAGGTCGAAGCCGGGGAGCTCCTCGTACTCCGGTGTCGCCGAGTGGAGGATCGACTGGTGGTAGGGGAAGGTGTCGAGGACCGCGCCCTCCTTGGAGCGGTAGCGGACCGCGACCCGCAGCGGGCCGATCCCGCTGAGGACGTCGAGCTTGGTGATCGCCAGCGAATCCATGCTGTTGAGACGGACGGCGTAGCGGAGGGCGACCAGGTCCAGCCAGCCGCAGCGGCGGCGACGGCCGGTCGTCGTCCCGAACTCGTGGCCCCTCTGCACCATCTGCTCGCCGACGTCGTCGAAGAGCTCGGTCGGGAAGGGCCCGGCGCCGACCCGGGTCGCGTAGGCCTTGGCGATCCCCCAGACCTCGTCGATGTCCTTCGGGCCGATGCCGGCGCCGACCGTCGCCGCTCCGGCGATCGGGTTCGAGGAGGTGACGAACGGATAGGTGCCGTGGTCGAGGTCGAGCAGGGTCGCCTGGGCACCCTCGAAGATCACCGTCTCACCGCCGTCGAGGGCGTCCCAGCAGAGGCGGGCGGTGTCGGCGATGTGGGGCTCGAGCCGGTGGCCGAAGTTGATGTGTTCCTCGACCATCGCGTGCAGGTCGAGGCGCGGGTCGGGCACCCCGGCGCCGCCGTCGATCGCCTTCGCGTCCTCCCCGGCCTCCTTCAACTGCTTGCGCCGCTGCACCGAGAGTTCGCGCAGCGCCTGCTGCTTGGGCTCCAGCGCGGCGCGGATCTTGGTCCGCAGGATCTTCTCGTCGAGCAGGTCCTGGACCCGGATGCCGAGCCGCAGCGCCTTGTCGGCGTAACAGGGACCGATGCCGCGGCGGGTGGTGCCGAGCGAGAGCTTGCCCAGCTTCAGCTCGCCCGCAGTGTCGAGCAGCACGTGGTAGGGCATGATCAGGTGGGCGTTGGCGGAGATCTTCAGGTTGCTCATGTCGACGCCGCGGCGGCGCAGGCCGTCGATCTCGCCGAGCAGGATGCGAGGGTCGAGCACGACGCCGTTGCCGATCACGCAGGCCTTGTCGGGGTAGAGGATCCCCGAGGGGATCAGGTGGAACTTGAACTCCTCGCCTTCGCGGACGATCGTGTGGCCGGCGTTGTTGCCGCCCTGGAAGCGCACGATCGCATCGGCACGCTCGGCGAGCATGTCGGTGACCTTGCCTTTGCCTTCATCGCCCCACTGGGCGCCGACGACCACGATTCCTGGCATCGCGAGTGAGTGTAGGGCGCGCACAGGCCGAAGCGGGGCCGCACACG
>DATAMR010000023.1:0-1746 GCA_036260485.1 Solirubrobacterales bacterium
GTCCGACGACGGCGAGTGCTACACGATCGGTGCGGTCGTCGCCGACCACCTGAAGATGCCCTCGCTGACCCAGGTGATCCAGATCGACGTCACCGACGGCAAGCTGCGCTGCGAGCGCCAGGCCGAGTACGGCTACGACACGGTCGAGATCGAGCTGCCCGCCGTGATCAGCGTCGGCGACGCGATCAACGAGCCGCGCTACCCGAGCCTGAAAGCGATCATGGGCGCGAAAAAGAAACCGCTCGACTCGAAGGCAACCGGCGACGTCGGCATCGACGCCGGAGCGGTCGGCGAGGGCGGTTCGAAGACCAAAGTGCTCGCCCTGAACCCGCCCCCCGCCAAGGAAGCGGGCGAGATCATCGAGGACGAGGACACCAACGAGACGGTCGAAAAGATCGTCGCGTGGCTCGACGAGAGGAAGCTGATCTAAATGGCAGGCATCCTGGTTTACGCCCTCCACGACGACGAGGGCAACTTCAACAAGAACTCGCTCGGAGCGATCTCCGAGGCCGCCAAGCTGGCCGGTGAAATCGGCGGCGAGGCCTCCGCGCTGGTTGTAGGTGACATCGCCGACGACGCCTGCGCTTCGCTCGGCAACTACGGAGCCGCCAAGGTCTACCGGGCCAAGAGCGTGCCCGAGGGTCTGGCCCAGCCGATCATCGATGCGATGGCCAAGGTCATCGGCGATGAGGGCTTCTCCTACGCCCTCTTCGGCGGCGGTCTGCTCGGCTTCGAGATCGGGGCCGGCCTCACCGCCCGCCTCGGCGCCGGCGTGACGATGGAGGTCACCGCGGTCAAGGTCGACGGCGGCAAGCTGGTCGTCGAGCGGCCGATCCTGCAGGACTCCGAGGTCGCCGACGTTGGCTACGTCTCCGAGCCCGGCATCATCATCGGCCGCCTCAACGCCTTCGACGCCAAGGAGTCCGGCGGCACGGCTGAGGTCGTCGACGTCGACGTCGAGCTCTCCGAGTGGTCGTCCAAGGCGAAGCTGGTCCAGCGCGGCGAGCAGCGCGGCGCCGACGTCAACATCGAGGACGCCGACATCCTCGTCGGCGGCGGTCGCGGTCTCGGCGCCAAAGAGGGCTTCGAGCTCTGCGAGCAGCTCGCCGACTCGATGGGCGGCGCCGTCGCCGCGACCCGCGCGGTGGTCGACGCCGGCTGGTACCCCTACGCGGCCCAGATCGGCCAGACCGGGAAGACGGTGGCGCCGAAGCTGTACCTCGCCGCCGGCGTCTCCGGGGCGATCCAGCACAAGGTCGGGATGCAGAACTCGGAGAACATCCTTGCGATCAACAAGGACCCGAACGCGCCGATCTTCGAGTTCTCGGATCTCGGCGTGGTCGGCGATCTGCACAAGATCGTCCCCAAGCTGACCGAGGCGATCAAGGCCAAGAAGGGCGGCTGAGCGAACCGGCTCAGCCCCTCCGCCAGGCACCGAAAGGAATAGACAGATGCCCGCCGTCGCACCCAGTGAGTTCCCGCCCCCGTTCGACTCCAACGACGTCATCGGTCCGCCGACCGACGCGCCTGAGGATCGGATTGAGGTAGGAGTCGCGATCGTCGGCGGCGGGCCCGCCGGTCTCGCCTGCGCCAACAAAGTCCTGCAGCTGCTCGAGAACGAGCCGGAGCTGACCGAGAAGCTGGGCGAAGTTCCGGTCGCCGTGATCGAGAAGGGCAAGGTCGCCGGTGCGCACCTCCTCTCAGGGGCCAACATGAAGCCCTCGGCGATGGAAGAGCTCTTCCCCG
>DATAMR010000057.1:0-51857 GCA_036260485.1 Solirubrobacterales bacterium
CGGAGGAGGCAACGATCACCGCCGGGACGTCGGCGCGGCGGCAGGCCTCGAGCAGGCTCCAGGTCCCCCGCACGTTGACCTCGAAGGTCTCGGCCGGGTCGGCCATCGCCGGGCCGACGAGGGTCTGCGCCGCGAGGTGGAAGACGACGTCGAACTCGCCCGCGGCGATCGCCGCGTCCACCGCCTCGGCGTCCCGCAGGTCGACCTGGAGGAGCTCGACCTCGGCGTCGACCCCCTGTAGGGCGAGGCCGGATCGCGGCGGCGGCGCCAGGTCGAGGACGCTGACCGTGTCGCCGCGTTCGAGCAGCGCCCGCGCCAGGTTGGAGGCGACGAAGCCGTGGCCGCCGGTGACGAGCGAGCGCTTCACGAGGCCTCCACCGCCGCCGCGTCCCAGAGACGCCATGGCGCCCGGCCCGCGGTCCAGAGGTCGTTGAGGACGACGGCGTCCTTGTAGGTGTCCATGCAGTCCCAGAAGCCGTCGTGGCGGAAGGCCCGCAGCCGGTCGTCGGCGGCGAGGCGGGAGAGCGGCTCGCGCTCGAGCACGCTGTCGGCGTCGAGATACTCGAGGACGCCCGGCTCGAAGCAGAAGAAGCCGCCGTTGATCCAGTGCTCGCTGCGGGGCTTCTCGACGAAGCCGGTGACCGCGTCGCCGTCGAGCTCGGCGACCCCCCACTGGATGTTCGGCTGGACGACCGTGACGGTGGCGAGGGCGCCGTGACCGTCATGGAAGGCGAGCTGCGCGCCGAGATCGACGTCGGCGACGCCGTCGGCATAGGTGGCGCAGAACCGCTCGCCGCCGAGCTGCTCGGCGAGGGCCGCGATCCGGCCGCCGGTCGGCGTGTCGAGCCCGGTGTCGATCGCCTCGACCTCCACCCCGTCCGGCCAGCGCTCGCCGGCGGCGAACTCCGCCACCGCCTCGCCCATGTAGCCCGTCGCCAGGAAGAAGCGGTCGAAGCCTTGGGCGGCGTAGATCTGGATCACGTGCCAGAGGATCGGCCGGCCGCCAATCTCGACCAGCGCCTTGGGAACCGACTCGGTCCGCTCGCGCAACCTCGTACCCCGACCTCCGCAAAGGATGACTACGGGCGGCCTAGCGTCCATCGAGCGCCTTCACGAGGCCGTCCCGGTAGGGGTGGAACGTCTTGTACTTTTTCGTCAGCGACCTAAAGGCGTCAGCCATGAGACGTTCCACCGAAAAAGTTAAGTGGAACCCCTACCGGGACGGCCTCAACCACCTGCGACCGCGGGCAAAATCGTGACCTCATCGCCATCATTTATGGAGGTCTCCAATCCCTGCTGGAAGCGGATGTCCTCGCCGGAGACGTAGACGTTGACGAAGCGGCGCAGGTCGCCGTCCTGGGTGATCCGGTCGCGCAGGCCTTCGTGGGAGTCGAAGACCGCGTCGAGGACCTCGCCGACGGTGCCTCCCTCCACCTCCAGCTGAGATTCGCCGCCGGTCGCGGCGCGCAGCTGGGTCGGGATCTTCACGGTAACGGGCATCTAGACGGCTACCTCCTGGCGGAACTCGGCCTCGAAGCTGTCGAGGTGGGGATCGATCTCGTGCATCTGGAACGTATCGCGGGTCGCGTCGAGCGTCTTCAGACCCTCGCCGGTGATGTAGACGACCACCCGCTCGCCGGCGGACAGCTCGCCGCGTTCGGCCAGCTTGCGCAGGACGCCGACGGTAACGCCGCCGGCGGTCTCGGTGAAGATCCCGGTCGTCTCCGCCAGCAGCTTGATCCCCTCGCGGATCTCCTGGTCGGTGACCGAGTCGACGCCGCCGCCGGTGCGGCGCGCGTGCTCGACCGCGTAGGGCCCGTCGGCGGGGTCGCCGATCGCGAGGCTCTTGGCGATCGTCTCGGGCTTCTGCGGCTTGCAGACTTCCCAGCCTTCGGCGAAGGCGGTCGCGACCGGGCTGCAGCCCTCGGCCTGGGCGCCGTTGAAGATCGGCTGCTTGCCCTCGACGAGGCCGAGGTCGAGCCACTCCTGGAAGCCGCGGCCGAGCTTGGTGAACAGCGAGCCGGAAGCGATCGGGCTGACCACCCGGTCGGGCAGCTCCCAGCCGAGCTGCTCGACGGTCTCGTAGGCGAGCGTCTTGGAGCCCTCGGCGTAGTAGGGCCGCAGGTTGACGTTGACGAAGGCCCACGGGCGCGTCTCGGCCAGCTGGGTGCAGAGCCGGTTGACGTCGTCGTAGTTGCCGCGGACGCCGACCAGGTTGGTGCCGTAGACGCCGGTCGCGAGCAGCTTCTGCTCCTCGAGGTTGGCGGGGACGAAGACGTAGGAGTCGAGCCCGGCCGCGGCGGCGTGGGCGGCGACCGCATTGGCGAGGTTGCCGGTCGAGGCGCAGGCGACGGTGGTGAAGCCGAGCTCCTGCGCTTTGGCGACGGCTACCGCGACGACCCGGTCCTTGAAGGAGTGGGTCGGGTTGGCGGCGTCGTTCTTGATCCAGATCTCGGCCTCGGTGCCGAGGCGCTCAGCCAGGCGGTCGGCGCGCAGCAGCGGCGTCAGCCCGGGCTCCAGCGGGTCGCCCGGCCGCCCGGCGAAGGGGAGGAAGTCGGCGTAGCGCCAGATCCCCTGCGAGCCGGCCTGAATCCGCCTTTTCACCTCGGTCGCGTCGAATCCGCTGAAGTCGTAGGTGACCTCCAGGGGGCCGAAACAGTTTTCGCAGACGTAGCGGGCGTCTAGCTCGTAGGCCGTCCCGCACTCCTTGCACTTCAGGCTCTCTACTGACATCCGATCCTCTTTTCGCTCTTAACGCAAAAACCTCGCCATTTGTGGGGCGAGGTCCGATCGGACATCCCCCACATCTTCCAGGCCTCTGATCGAAAACAGACCTGCTGGATTTGGCACCTGTCTCGACCTTGCGGTTCGAGATGGTTGCCGGGGCTTCAATGGGCCAGTCCCTCCACCCCTCTAGATGTGGCGCTTATGTGGGAAGAACCTTACCAGGCACCCTCCCGGCCTTCCACTAAGTGCAGGGCGGCTAACCTAGGCGGCGCGATGACCCCCCTGCACGACGAGACGATGGGCATGAACGATGCCGAACCTTCCGAAACCGAGGCTGCGACGGCGGCCCGGCCGGCGCGGCGAGCTCGTCTCTCAGCCTGCGGCGCCTGAGCCCCAGCAGCCGAACGTCGAGCAGATCGACTCCAACGGCCTGCGCTGGGTCAACATCGAGTGGCCGGGATCGCTGGAGCGGACCTGGCTCGAGGAGCACTTCGACTTCCACGCCCTCGACCTCGAGGACGTCCTCTCGCGCAACCAGCGACCGAAGATCGACGTCTACGACGACTACCTCTTCATCGTCCTCCACCTGCCGATCTTCGACCCCAACGCCGGCCGGCTCGGCGCCGGCGAGCTCGACCTCTTCGTCGGCCCCGACTACGTGGTCACGATCCCGAACCTGCCGCTGCAGCCGGTCGAGTACCTGTTCGAGCGCTGCCGGGCCAAAGAGGAGCTGCGCGAACAGCTCTTCTCGCGCGGCTCGGGCTACTTGCTCTACCGCCTCGTCGACGACAGCTTCGACTACTGCTTCCCGATGCTGCGCAAGATCGGCAACAAGCTCGACGCGCTCGAGGACCAGATCTTCGAAGAGCGGGCGGAGGAGGTCGTGCGCGACATCTCCAACGTCAAGCAGGAGATCATCAACTTCCGCAAAGTCATCCGGCCGCAGCGGCCGGTGCTGCGCGAGCTGGAGAAAGTCAAGCAGCGCTACCTCGCCTCCGACCTCGACCTCGAGATCTACTTCGACGACATCGTCGACGCCCACGAGCGGATCTGGGACATGCTCGAGAACTACAAGGAGGTTGCCGAGGCGCTCGAGGAGACCAACGAGTCGGTGATCTCCCACCGCCTCAACGACATCCTCCGGGTGCTGACCTCGATCAGCGTCGTGATCCTGCCGCTGACCCTGATCGCCAGCGTGATGGGGATGAACACCTGGGTGCCCGACCAGGGCGACGCGGGCGGTTTCTTCGTCGTCCTCGGGGTGATGGCGCTGGTCCTGATCGGCCTCGTCGCCTACTTCCGGCGACGCAAGTGGCTCTGAGGGCGCGCCGGCTTCCATAGGATGGGTCGCCCGTGGCAAATTTCCGCATCTGGGCGCCGTGGCGCCTCGCTTACGTGAAGGACGCGTCCAAGGACATCGAGGAGGAGTGCATCTTCTGCGCCAAGCCGGCGGCGGGGGATGACGAGGCGAGCCTGATCGTCCACCGCGGCGAGCACAGTTTCGTGATCCTCAACCTCTTCCCGTACACCAACGGGCATCTGATGGTCGCCCCTTACGCGCACATCGGCCGCCTGCAGGAGATCCCGGCCGAGACGACCGCGGAGATGATGGCGCTGGCGCAGCGGGCGATGGACCGGCTCGAGGCGGTCTACGAGCCGCACGGCTACAACGTCGGCTTCAACCAGGGCCGCGTCGCCGGTGCCGGCGTCGAGCACCACATCCACCTCCACGTCGTCCCCCGCTGGGCTGGCGACAACAACTTCATGCCGGTGATCGCCGACACCAAAGTGATGCCGCAGTCGATCGAGCAGAGCTACGAGGCTCTGAAAGGAGCGTTTTGAGCGACCAGTCCCCCCTCGCCCCCGCCGGGATCTTCAAGGCGTATGACATCCGCGGGCTGTACGGCTCGGAGATGGACGAGACGACGGCGCTGGCGATCGGGCGTGCCTTCGCCCGCGTGCTGGGACGGCTGCGCGGCAAGGCGCCGAGCGAACTGAAGGTCGGGCTCGGGCGGGACATGCGGCTGACGGCGCCGGCGATGGCGGGCGCGGTCCGCGACGGGCTGATCGCCGAGGGCGCGAGCGTGCTCGACGCCGGGCAGGTCGGGACCGAGATGCTCTATCACCTGGTCGGCTCGCGGGAGCTCGACGGCGGCGCGATGGTCACCGCCTCGCACAACCCCAAGGCATACACCGGCGTCAAGCTCGTCCGCGAGGGGGCGCTGCCGCTCTCCGGCGACGCCGGGATCGGCGACGTCAAGGCGGAGATCGAAGCCGGTCTCGGCGAGGCGCCGGGGGGCGGTTCGGTTGAAGAGGTCGACGTCTGGGAGGAATTCCAGGCCCACGCGATCTCGTACATCGACCCGGGCAGCGTCAAGCCGATGAAGGTGGTCGTCGACGGCGGCAACGGGATGGGCGGGCCGATGGTCGGCCCGATCCTCGAGAAGCTGCCACTGGAGCTGGAGGAGATGTACTTCGTCCCCGACGGCGAGTTCCCCGACCACGAGCCGAACCCGCTGCTGGAGGAGAACCGGCGGATGATCATCGACCGGGTCAAGTCGAGCGGGGCCGACCTCGGGATCGCCTGGGACGGCGACGCCGACCGCTGCTTCTTCATCGACGGCAACGGCAGCTTCTGCGACGGCGACTTCGTCTGCGCCCTGCTGGCGCGCTCGGTCCTGCAGAAGAACCCCGGCGCGACGATCCTCTACGACCCGCGCTCGAGCCGCGCGGTGCCGGACCTGGTCGCCGCCGAGGGCGGCCGCTCCGGCCTCTCGCGCGTCGGCCACGCCTTCTTCAAGGCGCGGATGCGCGAGGAGGGGGCGGCGTTCGGCGGCGAGGTCTCCGGCCACTACTACTTCCGCGACTTCTGGAACGCCGACTCGGGGACGATCCCGGCGCTGCTGGTCCTCGAGCTGCTCTCGCTCGACGGCCGCACGCTGGCCGAACTGATGGAGGAGTTCCGCTCGCGGTACTTCATCTCCGGCGAGATCAACTCCGAGGTCGCCGACGCGGCGGCGAAGATGGAGGAGATCGCCGAGCGCTACTCCGACGGCGTGCAGACCCACCTCGACGGCATCTCCGTCGACTACGACGAGTGGCACTTCAACGTCCGCCCCTCCAACACCGAGCCGCTGTTGCGGCTGAACCTCGAGTCGCTGGTCTCGTGCGAGGACATGGAGCGCCGGCGCGACGAGGTCCTCGGCCTGATCCGGGCGTGACCGCGACCCCGGAGCAGGCACTCGAGCAGGCGGCGCTGGCCGGGATCCACCGCTTCGCGATCCCGACTCCGTTCGCGGTCGGGCGGGTCAACTGCTACCTGATCGAGGACCAGCCGCTGACGCTCGTCGACACCGGGCCGAACTCGGGGAAAGCGCTGGACGAGCTGACGGCGCGGCTGGCCGAGCGCGGGCATGCGCTCTCCGACCTGGAGCTGATCGTCGTCACCCACCAGCACATCGACCACCTCGGTTTGGTCGAGATTCTGGTCGAGCACTCCGGCGCCGAAGTGGCCGCGCTCGGGGCCGCGGCCGAGCGACTCGCCTCCTTCGACGAGGACGCCGAGCGCGACGACGCCTTCGCGGTCGAGGTGATGCTGCGCAACGGAATCCCCGAGGACGTGACGGTGGCGCTACGCAGCGTCTCCCGCAGCTTCCGCGGCTGGGGCTCGCACGTCGAGGTGACGAAGCCGCTGGAGGACGGCGGCGTTCTGGAGCTCGGCGATCGGCGGCTTGAAGTCCTCCACCGCCCCGGGCACAGTCCCTCGGACACCGTCTTCTGGGACGAGGAGCGCAAGATCCTGCTCGCCGCCGACCACCTGCTGCCAAAGATCTCCTCCAACCCGCTGATCACTCGGCCGCTCGACGGCTCCGAGCGGCGGACGCAGGCGCTGGTCACCTACATCGAGTCGCTGGAGAAGACCCGGGAGATGCCGGCCGAGATCGTCCTCCCGGGGCACGGCGAGCCGATTACCGACCACGTCGAGCTGATCGACTCGCGCTTCGCGAGCCACGAACGGCGCAAGGAGAAGATCTACAAGCTGATCGCCGAGCGGCCGCGGACCGGCTACGAGTTGGCGCAGGCGCTGTGGGGAAACGTCGCCGTCACCCAGGCCTTCCTCACCCTCTCCGAGGTGATCGGCCACGCCGACCTGCTGGTCAACGAGGGCCGGGTCCGCGAAGCCGAGGACGGCGCCGTGATCCGCTACGAGGTTGCGTAGCGCTCCATCCACGGTCGGTGAGGTCGTTCGTCTGTTCCTTTTCGTTGTTATTCCCCGAAAAGGAACAGATGTAGGCTCAGGTACCGGCCCAGAGCGGCGGCGGCGAGGCCGAGGGCGATGCTGAGCACGACGTTGGTGACCGCAATCCGGCGTTTGCCCGCCTCCTCGATCCGCTGCGTCTCCAGCATCCAGGTCGAGAAGGTCGTGTAGGAGCCGATCAGGCCGGCGCCGAGGAGCAGGCGCGCGTCGCCCTCGACCGCGGCGCCCGCCAGAAGGCCGAGCAGGAAGGCGCCGCTGACGTTGACGGCGAGGGTGCCGAGCGGGAGGTGCGGGTGGAGTCGGTCGGCGACGAGCAGGGTCAGACCGAAGCGGGCCAGCGCCCCGCAGCCGCCGAGAATCGCGACGCCGATCCAGACCGGCCAGCTCATGCGGTCCCCGCCCTGCGGACGACGGCGGTCGCTGCTTGCACTCCCGCCAGGCCCGCGGCAACGCTGACCGCGAGGTACAGGACCGCCAGCGGCAGCCGGCCGGCGTCGATCATCTCCACCAGCTCCAGCTGGACGGTCGAGAAGGTCGTCAGGGCGCCGCAGAACCCGGTCGTCAGAAGGGGGCGTCGGTAACTCGTGTGCGGCAGGGTCGTGAACCAGTAGCCGAGCAGGGCGGCGCCGACGACGTTGACCAGGAAGGTCGCCCAGGGCCACTCCCCCGCCGCCGGCGGCAGCGCTTCGGTGAGCCCGGCCCGCAGCAGCGCCCCCAGCGCGCCGCCGAGGAAGATCGCTCCCAGCTCGCGACGGTCGATCATCGGCGGCAGGGTAGTCGCAGCGTGGGCGGCATTAGGGTGCAACGTCCGTGACTGCGCAGCTCAGGTCCTTCCGCCGCCGCAAGACCGCGAAGAAGCGGATGCTGCTGATCGTCAATCCGTACGCGACGACGGTCTCGGATCGGCTGAAAAACCTGGTGATCTACGCGCTGCAGGGGCGGTTCGACGTCGAAGCGGTCTCGACGCAGGCGCAGAACCACGCAACCGAGATCGGGCGCGAGGCGCACGATGGCGACTACGACGTGGTCGTCGCCTTCGGCGGTGACGGGACGCTGAACGAGGTCGCCAACGGGCTGGCGGGGACCGACCTGCCGGTGGCGGTGCTGCCGGGCGGCTCGACCAACGTCGTCTGCCGCACGCTCGGGATTCCCAACGACGTGGTCGACGCGACCGAGCACCTGCTCTCGCTCGCCGACGACTGGCAGCCGCGGAAGATCGACCTCGGGATGGTCGACGAGCGCTACTTCGTTTTCGCCTGCGGGGTCGGGATCGACGCGACCGTGGTGCGGCGGGTCGACTCGAACCCGAAGCTGAAGTCCACCGCCGGCCCCTACTACTACAGCTGGGCCGGGATCTCGGGCTTCTACCGCAAGTACCTGGTCAACCCCGTCCGGGTGCGGACGACCGTCGACGGGCACGAGCCGGTCGAGGGCGTGACCACGATCGTCCAGAACTCCGACCCGCTGACCTACTTCGCCAGCCGTCCGATCCGCGTCTGCGAGGGGATCGCGATCGACGACGGCACCCTCTCGGTCGCGGTCCTCAAGCGGGCGACCCAGCGGGACATGCCGACCCTGATCAGCCGCCTCTTCAGCGAGACCCGGCCGGCGGCCCATCACAAGCAGGTCACCCACTTCGACGACGTCGCCCACGCGGTCGTCGAGACCGCATCGATCAACAAGGACGGCGCCCCGCGCCCCTTCCCCCTCCAGGTCGACGGCGACTACATCGGCGAGCGCGACCGAGTGGAGCTGAGAGCGGCGCCAGGAGCCCTGACGATCGTCGCCTGAACGGCAATTGGCCCACGAGATCTCAGCCACTCCGAACTTCGGAGGGCTATAACCCCCCAAACCTCGGAGAGACGCCGATACGATCCCGGCTCGATGCCCGGCCCCGCCCTTCTTCCCTCCGACCTCGCGCCCGGTCTGCTGATCGGGGACGAGGTGTCGATCGGCGAGGGGGCTTTGATCGGCGGGCACGTCGTGATTCATTCCGGCGTGCGGATCGGGCCTGGCGCGCGGGTTGGGGACCACGCCCAGATTCGCGACGGGGCCGTGATCGGCGCGGGATCGACGGTCGGGAGCTATGTCTGCGTCGACCCCGGGGTCGTGATCGGCGAGCGGGTCAGCGTTCAGACCCGCTGCTACGTCACCGGCGGCGCCAGGATCGAGGACGACGTCTTCGTCGGCCCCGGCGTCCTGATGACGAACGACAACTCGATGAACCGCCACGACGACGAGTTCGAGTTCGAAGGGCCTTTGCTGCGCCGCGCCTGCCGGGTCGGCGGCGGTTCGACGATCTGCCCCGGGGTCGAGATCGGCGAGGAGGCCTTCGTCGCCGCCGGCGCCGTGGTCACCGCCGACGTCCCGGCCCGCACCGTGGTGATGGGGGTCCCGGCCCGTGCGGTCCGCGAGGTGCCCGAGGCGGACTTACTGCAGCACTGGCGCTGAATTCGGCTCCCGCTCCGGCAGCGGCCGCGCCGGATTCCCGACCACGGTCGCGCCCGCAGGCACGTCCTTGACGACCACCGCCCCAGCCCCAACCGTCGCCCCGGTGCCGATCCGCACGCCGCCGAGGATCGTCGCCCCCGAGCCGATGCTGGCGCCGCGCTCGACCACGGTCGGCAGCAGCTGCCAATCGGCCTCGGTCTGCAGGGCGCCGGCGCCGTCGGTAGCGCGCGGGTGCTTGTCGTTGACGAAGACGACGCCGTGCCCGACGAAGACCTCGTCCTCGATCCGGACCCCGTCGCAGACGAAGGAGTGGCTCTGGATCTTGCAGGCGGCCCCGATCGTGGCGCCTCGCTGCACCTCGACGAAGGTCCCGATCCGAGTCCCAGCGCCGATCTCACAGCCGTAGAGGTTGGTGAACGAGTGGACGACAGCGCCTTCGCCGAAGGAGACGTCGTCGAGGAGGCGGTGCGGCGCGTCGTTCGCCGGCGAAGTGAGGTGCTGTGCGGCCATCCGCTGGTTAAACGGCCCTGCGTCGCGCAAGCTTTCGGTGACCTCGCCCGTTGATCATCCGTGGCCGTCCTCAGCGAACCAGTTGCCGACCTTAGAAACGCCTCCGACCACTCCTGCGTGGTCCTCGCCCCCCAATCGAAGAAGATCCGCAGCCGCATCGCGGCCGTGCTGGAGGACGACGGGCAGAGCTCCCTCCTCCTCTTCGTCGACGATGCCGAGGAGCTGATCGGCCTCGGCGACGGCGCGCCCGAAATCGCCGTGCTGGTCTGCGACTTCGACCGGCCCTCGGAGATGGCGATGCTGCGCCGGATTCGCCGTGAGCTGCAGCAGCTGGCGATCGTCGTCGTCTCGCCGCCGGCCACCGCCACCGGCGTCCGCCGCGGCCTCGACGCCGGCGCCGACGCAATCGTCTTCGAGCCGATGATCGAGCCGACCCTGGCGGTGACCGTCAGGGCCGTAGGCTCCGGCCAGGCCGTGGTCCCGCGCGAGCTGCGGGCCAGCGTCCAGCGCCCGACGCTCTCCCACCGCGAGCGGCAGGTCCTCACCTACGTCTGCGACGGGTTGACCAACTCGCAGATCGCGGAGGAGCTGTTCCTCTCCGAAAGCACGGTCAAGAGCCACCTCTCCTCAGCCTTTGCGAAGTTCGGCGTCCGCTCCCGCCGTGAGGCGGCGGCGCTGTTCCTCGAGTTCGACCAGCCCACCCACAGCGAGGTAACCACTTGAGCACCGCCACCGCAGCGAATCCCGTCCTCCCGCTCGCCGCGACCGAGGGCACCAGCGTGCCCTTCATTCGCCTCGACGCCGCCTTCCCGGAGCTGTTCGCCGAGCTAATGGAGACGGTCGAGCGCATCGCCGGCAAGTCCGCCTTCACCCTCGGCCCCGAACTCGAGCGCTTCGAGGCGGCCTTCGCCGAGTTCTGCGGCACCGATTACGCGGCCGGGGTCTCCTCCGGCACGGCGGCGCTGGAGATCGCCCTGCGGGCACTGGGGATCGGCCCCGGCGACGAGGTGATCGTTCCGACCTACAGCTTCATCGCCACCGCCGAGGCGGTCAGCACCGTCGGCGCCACCCCGGTGATCGTCGACGTCGATCCCGAGACCGCGCTGATCACGGCCGAGATCGTCGAGCGGGCGCTGACCCCGCAGACGCGGTGCGTGATCCCCGTCCACCTCTTCGGCCGCCCGGTCGAGATGGACCCGCTGCTGGCTCTCTGCCGCGAGCGCGGGATCGCTGTCATCGAGGACGCCTGCCAGGCGCACGGCGCCCTCTACCGGGGCCGCCCGGTCGGCTCGCTCGGCGACGCAGGCTGCTTCAGCTTCTACCCGACCAAGAACCTCGGCGGCTGGGGCGACGGCGGCGCGCTGGTGACCAGCGACCCCGAGCTCGACCACGAGGTGCGCCTGCTGCGCTCCCACGGCGAGGGCACCCGCCACCACCACGAGCTGGCGACCGGGACCCACCGCCTCGACACCCTGCAGGCGGCGATCCTCGAGGTCAAGCTGCGCCACCTCCCCGACTGGAACCAGCGCCGCCGCGACGCCGCAGCAGCGCTGCGCGAGGGGCTGGAGGGCACCAGCGTCGTCTCCCCCGCCCCCGCGGCGGCCGACGGCGACCACGTCTACCACCTCTTCGTCGTCCGCAGCGCGCATCGCGACGCGCTGCGCGACCACCTCGACGGCCGCGGGATCGCCAGCGCGATCCACTACCCCACGCCGATCCACCTGCAGCCGGCCTACGCCGACCGCGGACTCGGCCGGGGCGACCTGCCGGTGGCCGAGCGCCTCGCGTCGGAAAACTGCTCCCTGCCGATCTTCCCGGCGATCGAGGACACCCAGATCGCGGAGATCGTCGCGGCGGTGGAGAGCTTTGAAGTCCCGGCAGATAACTGAGGAGCCACCGCCCCTCGAACGCCGTGGTGGCCTGCGCATCTGCATGGTCCACTACTCGGACTTCGTCGTCGACTCCCGCATCCAGCGCCAGGCCCGCGCCCTCGCCGAACGCGGCGACCGGGTCGACTGCGTCTGCCTCAACGACGACGAGGAGATTTCGGTCGGCGACGGGACGATCGCCCTCCACCGCGCCTCGAAGGAGAAGCCCCGCGGCGGCGCCCGCGCCTACCTGAGCGGCAACGCGCGCTTCCTCGCCGGCGCCGCGCGGAAGGTGGCCGAGCTCGACCGCGAAGAGCCCTTCGACCTGGTCGAGATCCACAACATGCCCGACGCCCTCGTCTTCGCCGCCTGGCGGCCGAAGCTGCGAGGGACGCCGCTGATCCTCAACTTCCACGACACTTTCCCGGAGCTCTTCGCGACCCTCTTCGACCGCTCCCCCGGCCACCCGCTGGTGCGCCTCGTGCGGGTCGAGGAGCGGGTCAGCGCCGCCCTCGCCGACGGCCTCATCTTCGTCACCCCCGAGGCGCGCGACCTGCTGGCCGGCCGCAGGGTCACGGCGAAGCGCACCCAGGTCGTGATGAACACCCCCGACGAGCGCGTCTTCGGCGAACGCCGCGCCCCGGCCGCGCCCCCCGGCGACGGCGAGGAGCTGCGCGTCGTCTACCACGGCGGTCTGGCCGAGCGCTTCGGGGTCGAGGTCCTGGTCCGCGCGGTGGCGACACTGCGCCGCCGCGGCCAGCCGGTGCGGCTCGACGTCTTCGGCTCCGACGCGGAGGCGGCGGCGCGGATCGCCGCCCTTGCGGCCGCAGAGGCCCCCGACGGCATCCACGTCGCCCCGCAGCCGACCCCGGTCGAGCAGATCCCGGCCCGGCTCGCGGAAGCCGACCTCGGCGTCGTGCCGACGCTGAACGACGAGTTCACCGAGATGCTGCTGCCGGTCAAGCTGCTCGAGTACGTCCACATGGGCCTCTCGGTGGTCGCCTCTCGGCTGCCGGTGATCGAGCGCTACTTCGGCGACGACGTCCTCCTGGCCGAGCCCGGCGACCCCGCCTCGATCGCCGCGGCGATCGAAGGGATCAGGGCCGAGCCGGACCTGGCTCTAGCTCGGGCCGAGCGTGCTTCTCAGCGGCTGGCCGAGATCGAGTGGCGCCGCCAGAGCAGCGGCTACCTGGCGCTGATCGACGAGCTCACCGGCGCCGCCTCGGCGGCCTGACCGGTATCGAGCTTCGGCCGGACCGCGGCGACCATGACGCCGAGCAGGCGCGGCACCGCCAGCAGCAGGCAGACGCCGTAGAGGGCACAGCCCAGGGCGCCGGAGAGGAGTGCCTCGGCGAGGCCGTCGGCGACCAGTGAGGCGACCACCGCGGCGGCACCGAAGCTGGCGGCGGCGAAGGCCGCGAGCCTGCCGCCGTCGTTGGCGAGGGTCCGCGCCAACGCCCAGCGGCCTTCCTTGACGCCGACCAGGAAGAGGGCGACGGCGAAGGCGCTCGGGGCGATGAACGCGGCCCCGACGACGCCGTCGGAGCCGAGCAGGATGCCGCCGATGGCGGTGGCGGCGACATGAACGGCCAGCAGCGCCGGCGAAAGCGCGTTGACGAGGCGGCCGTGGCCGAGCGCCAGCAACGCCGGCAGCAGCAGGTTGACGAGCAGCGCCGCGACCGCCCAGGGCGCCAGCAGCGCCGCGAAGACGCGCAGCGTCTCGACGTCGCCGGCGTCGAAGCTGTGAGGCAGCACGGCGCCGATCAGCGGCGCGCCGGAGACGATCAGCCCGGCCATCGCCGGGGCGACGATCAGCATCGAGTAGCGGAAGCCGGAGGGCACCGTGTCGGTGAGCATCTCCTTCCACTCGCCCAGCACCCCGCGCCGCATGTCGGCGATCCGCGAGAGGCCGAGCGCGAAGGCGGTGGCGGCGACCAGGTAGGAGGCGAAGAGGTAGGCGTAGGAGAGCACCGTCGCGTCGCCTTCGGCGTAGCCGCTGGCGAAGGCCAGGGTGACCATGTAGAGGGCGTTGAAGACGAGGTAGATCACGGTGCGGGCGAGGATCAGGCCTGACATCGAGACCAGCCGCGCCGGCTTGAAGGACGGCTTCGCCGCAGCGGCCGAGGCGGGACGGGCGCCGCGCAGGCCGAACAGCATCACCACGAGGGTCGTCAGCGCCATCGCCAGCATCGACCACCCAAGCGCCAGCTCGTCGACCAGCGGCGCCACGGCGACGTAGACGACGAGCCCGGCGGCGGCGCCGGCGATGTAGGCGCCGGCGATCGCGTTGAAGCGGTCGCGGACCGCGAGCAGCGTCGCCCCGCCCGCCGACCAGAGCTGCATCGCGGCGGCGAGGCCGAGCAGCGGCAGCGCGTCGGCGGTGACGCTGCGGTCGGCGGCGTCGAGGCCGGGCGCCAGCAAGTGGGCGAACTGGTTGGCGAAGGGGATCGTCAGGACCAGGATCGGGATCGCGATCAGGCCCAGGCAGACGCCGTACTCGGCGGTCAGCAGCCGCGGCCGGTCGCCGATCAGGAGGTTGGCCGAGGTCATCCGGATGCTCTGGCTGAAGACGCCGACGATCGTGTAGAGGGCGAAGGCGACGAAGAAGCCGTCGGTGCTGCCGTTGACGCCGAAGGAGTTGAGGTACATCAGCGCCTGCAGGCCCGAGGCGGCGGCCATCGAGAGCGTCGCGATCGACATCGCGACGCCGGCGCTGGCGTGCTTGCGCTGCATCGAGTCTGCGGCCTGGGCGGACATCTCCATAAACAACGGGTGGGAGACCCGAATTCTTCGCCGCCGCGTCTAAAGCGCGACGGCGGGCTCGGCCGCCGGAGCCGGCGCCGGAGCGTCGACCCACTCGCGCATCCAGCGCTCGAGCAGGAAGAGGCAGAAGAGGCGCTGGTCGGCCTTGATGTCGCCGCCTCCGGAGGCTTGAAGCAGGCGCTCCACCTCGGGCCGCCGGTACAGGCCGCGCTCCGCCGTGCGCGGGTCCAGCAGCGTCTGCTCCAGGAGGCCCCCCTGCTGGGCGCGCAGCCAGCTGCCGAGCGCCGAGCGGAAGAAGCCGCGCTTGCGCTTGTCGATGATCTCGTCGTCGATCAGGCCGCGCGAGACCCGCTTCAGCAGCTCCTTGCGGTTGCCGCGGCGTACCTTGCGGTTGTCCGGCAGCGCGAAGCAGAAGCTGACCAGGTCGTGGTCCATGAACGGGACCCGGACCTCGAGCGAGGTCGCCATCGACATCTTGTCGAAGTACAGGAGCATGTTGTCCACCAGGGCCAGGCGGCTGTCGAGGTAGAGCGTCTGGGTCAGCGCCGAGCGGCCGGAGAGCTCCTCGCGGTGGCGCCGCACCGGCTCCCCGACGTCGGTATCGCGGAGGAACTCGGGGGTGAAGAGGGCGAGCCGCTCGCGCGGCTGCACGACCCTGCTCATCGCCAGCATCCGCTCGACCGGATCGCCGGTCGCAAGCGCGGTCAGCCCGCGCGCCCGCGCCGACTCCGGCGCCCCGGCCCGGGCCGCGAGCGAGACCGCGGCGCGCGCGGGAGGCAGCGCCCGCAGCAGGTCGGCGCCGTGGGCGACCTGGTGCTTGCGGTAGCCGCCGAGCAGCTCATCCGCTCCCTGGCCCGAGAGGGCCACGGTGACGGTTTCCCGGGCGAGCCGGCTGAGCAGCAGCAGGCCGACGCAGGAGAGGTCGGCGATCGGCTCCTCCAGATGGCGCAGCGCGTCGTCAAGCAGGTCCGGATGGTCGAGGGCCGAGGTTTCCAGCTCGTGGTGGTCGGTGCCGAGGCGATTGGCGACGTGGCGGGCGTCGGCCAGCTCGTTGGCGGCGGCGTCCTCGACGAAGCCGACCGAGAAGGTCTGGACGGGACGATCGGAGGCCTCCGCCATCAGGGCGGTGATCAGGCTCGAGTCGAGGCCGCCGCTAAGCATCACGCCGAGCGGCACGTCGCTGACCATCCGCGCCCGCGTCGCCGTCCGCAGCAGCTCCAGCAGGCGCTCGCCGTCCTCCTCGACGGAGCTGCCGACCCCCTCCGGGGGGGCGTCCCACGGGGTCCAGTAGCGGCGCCGCTCGACGATCTTCCCCGCCTGGTAGACGAGGCAGGTGGCGGGATCGAGCTTGTGGACGCCGGCGAACAGGGTCAGCGGCCCGGGCACGTATCCCCAGGCCATGAAGAGCTCGGCCGCGTCGGGGTCGAGCTGCGGGCGGACCAGGCCGCCGGCGACCAGCGACTTGACCTCCGAGGCGAAGGCGAGCCCGGCCTCGGTCTCGGCGACGTAGAGCGGCTTCACCCCCATCCGGTCGCGGGCCAGGACGAGGCGGCGACGGGGCCGGTCCCAGAGCGCGATCGCGAACATCCCGCGCAAGCGCTCGACGAAGCGCGGGCCCAGCTCCTCGTAGAGGTGGACGATCGTCTCGCCGTCGCCGTCGGTGGCGAAGCGGTGGCCGCAACCGCGCAGCTCCTCGCGCAGCTCGCGGAAGTTGTAGATCTCGCCGTTGAAGACCGCGGTCACCTCGCCGTCCTCGCTGGCCACCGGCTGCGGGCTGCCGGCCGGGTCGATGACGCTGAGCCGGCGCATGCCGAGTGCCACGCCGGGCTCGAGGAAGTGGCCGTCCTCGTCGGGCCCGCGGTGCTCGATCGCCGCGGTCATCGCCCGCAGCGCCTCGGCGTCAAGCGGCGGCGTCCGCGGGTCGGCGCTGCCGATTCCGGCGATCCCGCACATCGCTACGCCGCCCCCCGGCCGGGGATCGCGGCCCGCATCCGGCCGCGCAGCTCGCTCCGGACGTAGGTGCGGAACTCGCGGTCCTCGACCCTGGGCACGCGCTTCACGGCCGCGTGCAGGTAGCCGCCGACGAAGGCCAGGCCGGAGAGGCCGCGGGGGCGCATCTTGACGCCCACCTTGAGGCCTCGCAGCAGCACCCAGCCGAGGCCGAAGTGGGCGATCCAGGCGCAGCGGCCGTGGCGGGCGCGCCCGCGCAGGGCGCCGCTGGCGGTCGCGACCGGCCGGTGGTGGCGGGCGACCAGGTCGGGATAGGAGCGGGTCCGGTAGTCCTGCATCCGGGCGTAGGTCTCGTCGATCGTGTCCCAGCCGAGCCGCTCCTGGACGCCGCCGATCGCGGTCAGGCACTCGCGCGAGTAGAGCTTCAGCGCGCCGTGGACGTGGTGCGGCGGGATCTCCAGCCGGGTCCACTCGCCGCCGACGGGCTCGATCAGGTCGCCGCAGGCGATCCCCAGCTCTGGGTCGGCGGCGAAGCGGGAGAGCAGGACCTCGTAGTACTCGGGCGGCAGCTCGACGTCGCCGTCGAGCTTGGCGACGTGGGTGAAGTCGCGGCGGCCCTCGGCGAGGCCGACGTTGAAGGCGCGCGGCGCCGCCGCCAGGGCGAGCCGGTCGACCTCGGCCGGATCGAACCGGTCCTCGGTCGAGACGACGCGCATGAAGGGCAGCTCGGGCGCCAGTGAGTCGAGCAGCTCGCGGGTACCGTCCTCGGAGCCGTCGTCGACGACGACCCATTCGTCGGGCGGCCGCGTCTGCTGCGCCATCGCCGCGGCCACGCGCCCGAGGTGGGCGGCCTCGTTGTGGACCGGGCTGATCACGAGCAGGCGCTGGGCGGCGGAATTCTCCATCTCGACTAAAGAAACGGGCCTGGGACAGCCCCGCTTGCAGGGCGCCGAAAAGTCGGATGAAAGTACGAGTCCTCTCGCCCGTTTACTCCCCAGCGCCCCCCGACCGACAGGACTGCATGGACCTCCTCAAGATCATCAACGAGCTGGGCAAGCGTCGCCGCTGGGTGATCGCCGCCTTCGTACTCGCCCTCCTCGTGGGGATTTCGACGAACTACAAACTTCCCTCGTTCGAAAAGAAGTCGCTGCTGGTCGGTGCCGCCAGCTCCCAGGTCCTGATCGACTCCTCGACCTCGGCGATCGCCGACGTCGACCGCGACCCCGCGCCGCTCGCCAATCGCGCCGTCGTCCTCGCCCAGTACATGAGCAGCGCCGAGGCGCGCACCCAGATCGCCGACAAGATGGGCCTGGCGCCGACCCAGATCTCCGCCGACGGCCCATTCAGCACCCTCACCGACCGCTCCACCTACCAGGCGACCCCGGCCGGGCCGCGCGCCAACCAGCTGACCGAAGAGAACGCCGTCTACCGGCTCGTCTTCGACGCCCAGCTGAGCCTGCCGATCATCTCGATCTACACCCAGGCGCCCGACGCCGCCAGCGCCACCGAACTCGCCGGCGCCGCGACCTCGGTCCTCAAGGCCTACGTCTCCGATCTCGACGACGGGATCCCGCAGGCGCGCCAGATCACGGTCAGCCGGCTCGGCGAGCCCGAGGGCGGCACGGTCAACGACGGCGCCAACCCGATCCTCGCCTTCCTCGCCTTCCTCGGCGTCTTCGTCGTCCTCTGCACGCTGATCGTCCTCGGCTCCGGCCTGGCGCGCCAGTGGCGCGAACAGAACCCGCCCGAGAGCGTCAACGAGCCGCCAGCGCCGGCGCCGATCCCCCCGCTCCCGGGCGACGAGCTGCTGCGGCCCTCGCGCCATGGCGATCCGCGCGAGGTGGCCGCCGGGCGGCGACCTCCGCGCCAGCTCCGCTAGGCGGCGATGGCCTCCGCGGGCCCTCGCCCCGACCTCTGGCCACGCACCACCCGGGTGCTGCCGTGGACGATCGCCGCCTTCGCGGCGATGCTCTTCCTGGTCCCGTTCGACGCGATGGCGGTGACCTCGGCCAAGCCCGACCGGCCGCTGCTGATCGTGATCCTCGGCCTCTGGATGCTGACCCTGGCGGTGATGAAAGGTGAGAACCGGCCCCGCCTCTCGGGCTCGGTCCTGCACGGGGCGATCCTCTTCTTCGTCGTCACCGCAGTTCTCAGCTTGCTGCTGAACGCCGACACGCTGCGGATCCACGGCGAGCTCGGGCTGGGGATGAAGAAGCTCCTGCTCCTGCTCTGCTTCTCGGCCGTCTTCGTCGTCACCGCCTCGGCCCTGCGCCCCGGCGAGGCCCGCAACTTCATCCCGCTGATCGTCGGGCTCGGCTGCGTCGCCGCGATCGGCTCGGTCTGGGAGTACCGCACGGGCTACAACGTCTTCTACGAAATCGGCGGCAAGTTCATCCCCGGCGGCCTCGACGTGCCGTCGGTGGCGACCGAAAAAGACGCGACCGGCCGGATCCCCGTCCTTGGCCCCACCATCCACCCGCTGGCGGTGGCCCAGCTGCTGGCGATGGTGGTTCCGTTCGCGGTCGTCGGCGGCCTCTATGGCGGGACCACGCGCCGCAAAGTCTTCTACGGGGTGGCGCTGCTGATCCTCCTCGCCGGCGTCTTCGCAACCCAGCGCAAAACCGGGCCGATCGTCCTCGCGGCGGGAATCCTCACCATCTTCATCTACCGCCCGAAGCAGATGATGCGCGTGGCTCCCGCCGGCCTCCTCCTGCTGCTGGCGGTGCCCCTGGTGGCGCCCTCGGCGCTGGGCTCGGTCCGCGATCAGCTGAAGCCGGGGGCGGCGACCTCGACCCTCTCCTCCCGCGACCGCCTCTCCGACTACGAAGCGATCGGGCCGGAGATCCTCAACCACCCGGCGTTGGGGCGCGGCTGGCAGACTTACGACCCCGAGCGCTACCGGGTCCTCGACAACGAGTACCTCTCGATCCTGATCGGCAACGGCTACCTCGGCGTCGCCGCCTTCGCCCTGCTGCTGATCGCGGCGCTCGCCGTCTGCACGCGGGCGATCCGCACCGACGACCCGGCCCGCGCCCCGCCCGCGCTGGCGGCGGCGGGAGTGGTGACGATGGTCGCGGTGGCCAGCGCCACCTTCGACACGATCGCCTTCGCCGTGGTCCCGTACGCGTTCTGCCTGATGCTCGGCCTGGCCGCCGCCTGCGCGCCGCCGCCGAAGCACGCCCTGGCGCAGCTCCCCGAACGGCTGCGGATACCCGCCTGGATACCGCGAGGGCAGGGCTGATGGGGGCGCCGGCGGGCAGCAGCGCCCCGCAGCCGCCCGCGCCCGAAGCGCGGCGGCCCCGGACCGACGTCTGCGCGATCGTCGTCTCCCACGACAGCGAGCGCTGGCTGGGGCCGGCGCTGAGCAGCCTCTTCGAGCACGCCGGAGAGGTCGAGCTCGAGGTCGCGATCGCCGACAACGGCAGCGACGGCGCCGGCGCGCGGGCGGCCGCGGACTTCGACCGCGTGCGCTCGCTGGAGTGCGAGAACCGCGGCTTCGCCCACGCCAACAACCGCGCGGCGCTGAGCGCGGATGCTCGCTACCTGCTCTTCATCAACCCCGACACCGAGGTCGTCGACGGGACGCTCGCCGCGCTGGTCGCGCACATGGACGCCCATCCCGAGATCGGGCTCGCCGGCTGCCGCCAGCTCGACGAGCGGGGCCAGCTGTGGCCCACCGTCCGCCGCTTCCCGAGCGTCGGCCGCGCCCTCGGCGAGGCGCTCGGGCCGGAGCGGTTGCCGTTCAAGGCCTCGTGGCTGGGAGAAACCGAGCTCGACCTCTCCGCCTACGACCGGGAGCTCGACTGCGACTGGACCTCCGGCTCCTTTTTCTTCGTCCGCCGCGAGGCGCTGGAGCGCGCCGGCCTGCTCGACGAGCGCTTCTTCTTCTACTCGGAGGAGGTCGACCTCTGCCGGCGGGTCAAGCAGGCCGGCTGGCAGGTCCACCACCTGCCGCTGCTGACGATCGTCCACTACGGCGGCGACACCGGCGGCGACCCGCGCCTGGAGGCGCAGATGGCCTACGCGCGGCGCCAGTACGCCTACAAGCACTTCTCCCCCCCGCGCCGCGCCGCCTTCCTCGCCGCGATCGGCCTGCGGCACCTCGTCCGCTGGGCCGCCTTCTCGCGCGTCAAGGGCGACCGCCGGGCGCTTGCCCACCGCCGTGCCTTCCTGACCCTGATCGGCCGCGAAGAGCCGCCGTTCGGGCCGCCTCACCCGGACGCCGAGACGCCGCGGCTGCCGGCGATGGCGCCGGTCAGCTGACGAGCGCCGCCGGTCGCGGCGCCGCGACCTCGGTCTGCCAGAGCTCCAGCATCAGCAGCGCCCAGATCCGCTGCGAGTGGTCGCGGCCGGCGCCGTGCTCGTCGAGCAGCGCCTCGATCGCGGCCTGGCGGAAGCGCTGCTGGGAGAACGAGGCGCGGTCGAGCAGCAGCTCGCGGCTGTACTCGCGCAGGTCGCTCCGCAGCCAGGCGGCCAGCGGCACCGAGAAGCCCTGCTTGGGACGGTCGAGGATCGAGTCCGGTAGCCAGGCCCGCAGGGCGTCGCGCAGGACCCGCTTCTTCTCCATCCCGCGCAGCTTCATCGGTGCCGGGATCGAAGCGGCGAACTGCATCATCTGCGGGTCGAGGAAGGGCGAGCGGGCCTCCAGGGAGTGGGCCATGGTGGCGATGTCGATCTTGGTCAGCAGGTCGCCGGGCAGGTAGGTGCGGACGTCGACCTCGAGCAGCACGTCGAGGCGGTCCTCGCCGCTGGCCTCGCGCCAGGGCTCGGCGATCGCCTCGGCTGCGACCTGAGAGCCGCCGGGCCCGCCGGACAGCTCGCCGCCGTAGAGCGCCTGGCGCTGCTCGCGATCGAAGAGGGATACGTAGCGCTCGTAGCGGGCCGGCCCGTCGAGGGCGAGCGAGCCGCCGAGGCGGCGCAGGCGGTTACGCGGGCTTTGCTCCACGGCGCTCTCGGGCAGCCGCGCCGCGAGGCCGGCGCCGAGGCGGCGCAGCGGCGCCGGGATCCGCTCCAGCCGGCCGCCGACCACATTGGCGGCGTAGCGGGTGTAGCCGGCGAAGGACTCGTCGCCGCCGTCGCCGTTGAGGGCGACGGTGACGTGGCGGCGGGTCATCCCCGCCAGGTAGAAGCTGGGAACGGCGGAGGAGTCGGCGAAGGGCTCGCCGTAGTGGCGGGCGATCCGGGGCGCGATCTCGATCGCGTCGGGGCGCACCTGCAGCTCCTCGTGCTCGGTCCCGAACAGCTCCGCCACCGCTCGGGCGTGGGCGAGCTCGTCGAAGCGCTCGTCGTCGAACCCGATCGAGAAGGTCTTCACCGGCTCGCTCGTCTCCTGCGCCATCGCCGCGACCACGGCCGAGGAGTCGATCCCGCCGGAGAGGAAGGCCCCGAGCGGCACGTCGGAGACCAGCCGTTTGCGGACCGCCCCGCGCAGGTTCTCAAGCAGCGGCGCGTGCAGCTCGCTCGCCTCCTCGACCTCGTGCTTGCGCGCGTAGTCGAGTTGCCAGTAGCGCTCCAGGCTGACGTCGCCGCCCTCGTAGACCATCGCCGTCGCCGGCGGCAGCTTGCGGACAGCGCGGAAGATGCTGAGCGGCGCCGGCACGTAGCCGTAGGCGAGGTAGCAGTCGAGCGCGTCCTCGTCGACCTCGCGCGGGATCTCCTCGTCCTGCACCAGCGCCCGCAGCTCGGAGGCGAAGCTCAGCCCCTGCGAGCCGAGAGCGTAGAAGAGCGGCTTCTTGCCGACCCGGTCGCGGGCGATCAGCAGCCGGCGCCGGCGCGCGTCCCAGAGGGCGAAGGCGAACATCCCGTCGAGCGAGCGCACGCAGTCGAGCCCCTCCTCCTCGTAGAGGTGGACGATCGTCTCGGTGTCGCCGTCGGTCGCGAAGCGGTGCCCGGCGGCCTCGAGCCGGCGGCGCAGCTCGCGGAAGTTGTAGATCTCGCCGTTGAGGACGACGGCGACGGAGCGGTCCTCGTTGTAGATCGGCTGGTCGCCGCCCTCGAGGTCGACCACCCGCAGGCGCTGGATCCCGAGGCCGACCGGGCCGTCGGCGTGGATGCCGCGCTGGTCGGGGCCGCGGTGCTCGAGCGCCGCGCACATCCGCTCCAGCAGCGCCGGCTCTGCCGCCTCGCCGTTCCTGCGCACGGTGCCGACGATTCCGCACATCTCAGGAGGCCTCTCCGACGCTGCGCATCGCGACCCGGCGGAAGCGCACGGTCCGCGCGCTCTCGGGCAGGACCCGCGCGGTCAGCCCGACGATGTCGTTCCAGACCAGCGGGAAGAAGCTGCGCAGGGCGCTGGCGTAGATGATCGTCCCGACCGCGCCGACGAGGAATGCCAGGACCGGGACCGGAGCTTCGAGGTTCCGCAGCAGGCCGGCTAGGGGCACGCCGGCGGCCAGCAGCGCCAGGCTGCAGGCGATCGCCGGCAGCAGGTCGCTGACCAGGCGCCCGATCGGGATCCCGAGCAGGAACCGGAAGAGGACGCCGTAGACGGCGACGATCATCGCCACGTGGACGACGACGACGCTGATCGCGAGGGCGGTGATCCCGTACGGCGCCGCGACCCAGGAGGTGACGGCGTAGAAGGCGAGCAGGACGAGGTTGAAGACCAGCAGCGCCCGCGGCCGGCCGGCGGCGAGCAGGATCTGCGGATAGCCGGTCAGCACGGCGGCGATCATCCCGGCGACGGCGAGGATCTGGACCGCGCCTGCGGCCGGCGCCCAGCGCTCCCCGAACACGAACGGCACCAGGTCCGGCGCCAGCACGATCAGCAGCGAGAGCAGCGGCAGCAGCACGGCGGCGTGGATCCGGGTCGCCCGCTCGTGGAAGCGGCGCAGCTCGTCGAGGTCGGTGGTCCGCGAGTAGATCGGGAAGGCGAGCCGCATCATGATCCCGCTGATCTTGTCCTGGTAGACGACGCCGAGCTGGAAGGCGCGCCAGTAGAGGCCGACCTGGCCCGCGGTCAGCCGCACCGCGGCGACGGCGACGGTGGCGTTGCTGACCGCGACGTAGGTGAGGCCGGCGGCGGAGGCCGGCAGGCCGAAGCCGGTGACGTCGCGCAGCGCCTGGCGGTGGAAGCGCGGCATCGGCGGCGGCACCGAGACCAGCAGCAGCACCGCGGTGACGAGGGTCGCGATCAGGGCGCCGAGGACGATCGCCTCGGCCGCCAGGCCGGCGATCGCCATCGCCACCGCGGAGGCGGCGCCGAGGGCCAGCGAGATCATTTCGATCAGGCTGACGCGGCGGAAGTCGAGGTGGCGCCAGAGCAGCCCGCGCGAGACCGCGCCGAGGCCGGCCAGGATGAAGACGGGCGAGATCATCTCCAGCAGTTCGGCCGACCTGGCGCCGAAGAGCCGGCCGCCGACCGGGTCGGCGAGCGCGAAGGTGGCGAGGCTGAGCACGCCGCCGGTGACGAGGCTCGCTAGCATCGCCGCCTCGACGTGGGTGTGGTCGATCTCCTTGCGCTGGACCAGGGCGCTGCCAAGGCCCTCGAAGGTGAAGATCACGGCCAGCGGCACGAAGATCAGCGGCACCACGGCCTCGCCGAACTCAGAGGGGGCGATCAGCCGCGCCAGGACCACCGCCGAGGCGAGGCTGATGACCTCCGAGGCGACCCGCGCGACCATCGTCCAGCGCACGCCGGAGACCGCGGCCTCCTTGAGGTCGTGGGAAGACAGCTCGGTCCGTTTTTTCAGCGGTTTGCTCATCGGCGGGATCTGGCGCGCGAAGGGCGCACTGGCCCTCTAGAGATGAACGTGCCGAAGCGGAGTGCACTTGCGGCCTGCAAGCCCCGCCGAGCGCGGTCCGTTGATTGCCATATGGCCCGATCGGCAGCCGAGACCCCGCCGCGCCCGCCGCAGGCCCGCGAGGCCGCCCCCGCGGCCGCCCGCGACGCGATCTTCACCTACGACGAGATCACCTGGGCGGCGGCGCAGGAACGCGGCATGTGCTTCCCCACCGACCGCGTGGCGATGGCCCTGATCGAGGCGCAGCAGGTCGAGCGGGTGCTGATCTGCGACCAGCCACGGAGCGCCCCGATCAAGCTGGCCAAGGACGCGTTGGGGCGAACTTCGGGGTTCCCCGAGAGCGAGCGAGCTCACCTGTACCAGCCGCTGAGGCTGCGCCGGCGCGATCCGGTCTCGCTACGGGGCATCGAACGCTTCTACGCGAACTACGGGCGGCGGCTGGAGCGGGCCGCAGCTCGCCACGGCCTGCGGCGACCCGCGGTGATCACGGCACATCCCTTCGTTGCCGCCTTCGCCGAGCTCGACTGGGCGGGACCGGTGACGCTCTTCGCCACCGACGACTGGGCCGCCCACCCCGACTACAGCGCCCGCCGCGAGGCGTACCTCGTCGCCTACGAACGAGTCGCCGCCCGCGGCCTCCGGCTGTGCGCCGTGACCCAAACGATCATCGACCGGATAGCGCCGACCGGCCCCGCCGCGGTGGTGCCGAACGGAGTCGACCCAGCCGAGTGGACCCAGATCGCGTCGCCACCCGACTGGATGCAGGAGGCGAGCGGACCCCGCCTCCTCTACGTAGGCACCCTCGACTCGCGCCTAGACGTAGAGGCAGTGCAGGCGGTCGCCCGCGCCTGGCCCGAAGGAACGGTGATCCTCGCCGGCCCGCTAGCCGACCCAGCCCACCTGGCCCCGCTCCGCGACCTCCCCAACGTCCTCATGCCCGGCCCAATCGAGCGCACCGAAGTAGCCGCCCTAGTCCACGTCGCCGACGCCTGCCTGGTCCCCCACAACCGGACTCCACTGACCGAAGCAATGAGCCCCCTGAAGATCTACGAGTACCTGGCCGGGGGCAGCCCCGTAGCCGCCACCGACCTACCCCCCCTACGGGGAATCGAGGGACCAGTAACCCTCGCCCCACCAGGAGGCGACTTCGTCTCAGCGGTGCGGACGGCGCTGGCACAAGGCCCCATGTCGGAGCCCGACCGGCAATGCTTCCTCGAGCGCAACTCCTGGTCCCGCCGCTGCTCTGAGGTGCTCGAGCCCAGCTTGGCGAACTAGTAAGCCTCGCCGGAGAGCACGGGATCGAGGAAGCCTGCGGCGCGCTCGAAAGCCGCTGCCAGGTCGGTGGCGAGACCGACCTCCTCGGCGAGGCGGCCATAGGCCGGTGCCCACTCAGGCGGTGGGGCGGGCAGACTTTCGGGAAGCGCCTGGCGGCCGCGGGTCTCGAAAGTATTCTTCAGCGCCTCTCGCACTGCGGCGGCTTCTAGCGGCTGAGAGTCAGCAATGAGCAGGATGTCGATCAGGTCCTTGGGTCGCGTGCTGGGCCTGGCCGTCGTGCCATAGCTCCGCGTGTAAGCGTGGACCTTCTCGGCCAGGTGTTGGGCAAGCGGTATCGCGGGAAGATCGAGCGGCTCGATGCCCGCGAAAGAGAGAAAGGCCGACGTGCGCACTCGGTCTGGCTCCGAGGTGGCCGACTTCGCGAAGCCGATATCCACGACGAACTGCTCGAAGACGCGCTCCGCCAGCTCGGCGCGTACGTGAAAGCGAATCGCCTGAAACTCATCGACCTCGTCGAACGCGTCGGTTCGGCTTGCCGTGAAGGCGAAGAAGTCATCGAGGCGGAGTCGCTGCGCCGCGGCGATGTCCTCGATTGCGGCCTCCTCGTCGTCGTCGCGCCCGAGGTCGATGTCATTCGTCGAGCGCGAAGCTCCGCCCAGGCGGAAGTCGAGTGCCAAGGCCCCCTTCAGCACCCAACGATCCGGCGCCACCTGGGCGAGGCGTCGCAGGAACAGCTCGAAAGCGACTCGCTTGCGAAGTCGCGCAAGGTTGGATCCAGTCCTCTCGGCCTCCGCCTTCAACCGCTGCTCCAGCGCCATGCGAAACGCAGCAGCGTTCTCGTATCTCACGATGTCACCGCCGCAAGGGCGCCGCTCAGCGCGTCGTGGCGACGGCGCCGTCGTGCCTCCCCTTCGAGTTCCCGCGCCGTGAGCAGCCCGCGGCCAAGTGCCTGCCGAATGGCCATCTCCAGTTGCTCGGGTTGAATTTCCCCGGCTACGTCGATGAGCGTTCGCGCCGGGGCGGTTAGGGGGAGCCCTTCGCGCCAGACCGTGTCCACCTCTTCCTCGTCGGGGCGGGTGTGAATAACGACGCCAGAGGGGCGACGCAGGCCGCGGTATCGGCGTCCGAGGAGCAGGTGGACCGCGTTGGGAATGTTGTCGCTGAGATCGAGCAGGATCAGTGCGCTCTGGTGCGAGAGGATGGCCTTCTCGATGCCGACCGCCATCCACTTTTCACGCATCTCGTCGTCTTCCGGGCGGGGGAAGCCAGGTAGGCGATAGAGCCCTCGCCGCACCCGCTCGTACCGGTTCCGGCGAACGTAGTGACTCAGGAGCTGGCTGCTGATTCCACGCTCACGAGCTTGGCTCGTGGTGAAGTAGCCATGCTGCTGGTAGGCGATCGTGTCAAGCCCTCGCATGTCAGGATGGTCATGCATAAGCAAAGTATAGCTTTGTCTATGCGGACATGGCAATAACCCAGAATCCTCGATAGCAAGCTTGGTCGCGACCTCTTCGACCTTCGATCATTCCCACCGACCATAGACATCTATTGGATGCTTTTGTCGGCGGAGAACGAGGGGCCGTCCTGTAGAAACAGCCCGCGATGCGCCTCAGCGGCGTTCGAGGACCTTGTACGCCGCCGAGGGGTAGCTGCCCGCCACAGGCGCGGAGAAGTCGCCGTAGGTCGCTATTGGGCGGTATTCGCGCTCTAGGTAGTTGCCAAGGAGGCGGTTGTAGTCGGTGCCGAAGGTGCGGAAGCCGAAGGCGGAGAAGTCGCGGGCGCTTAAGGCCACCAGGCGGACGTCGTTGCTTTTTAGGCGGGCGATCGTGCGTTGCTCGTCGGCGCGGGAGTCGAGGAGGCCTGGGAGGAACATCACCTCGTAGGTCGCGGGGGGCCGGTCGGCCATGAAGTAGACCCCTCCGTCGGAGGGCAGGGCGAGGATCGGTTCGCCCGGCTTGGTGCGGGCGTCGATCAGGTCGAGCGTCTGCTGCAGGGCCGGGGCCGAGGCGTCGTTGGCGACGAAGCTGCCCCGGGCGGTCTCGACCTCGGTGTTGTTGTCGCTGTAGAGGCCATGGAGGGGGTAGAGCACTAGGCCCAGGGCCGCTACCGCCAGCGCTGCGGTCACCGCCGCGCGCGCCTGCGGCCAGCGCTCTCCTATCCGCTGGTGCAGCACCCCGGCGATCAGGACCAGCGGCGCGGCGTAGTACGGCGCGTAGGAGGCCTCGCCGTTGAAGGCGTCGTAGGCGCGCAGGCCGAGGACCAGGGCCACAGCGATCAGGGCCGCATCGTCGGGCCAGCTGCGCCCGAGCGGCGGCCCCTTGCGCCGCCAGGCCGAGGCGGCCGCGAACAGCGCCGCTGCGATCGCCAAGGCCGGCAGCCAGGTCATCCCCAGGGTCAGATGGGCGGTCTCGTGCTCGACCATGCTGCGCGCCTCGGGGAAGACCCCCGCCGCCCGCGCCGCCGCGTCGAGCAGGCCGAGAACGAGCACCGCGAGCAAGGGCGGCGCGAGGGCCCAGGCGCGCTCGAGCCCGCTGCGGCGCTTCCAGACGAGCACGGCGGCGACCAGCGAGGCGAGCAGGCCGCCGTAGACCGCCAGCCGGCCCAGGGTCGAGAAGGCGCTGGCCGCGGTCAGCGGCGCCCAGTCTTCCTGCGAGCGCATCCCGGCGACGTGGATGAAGTCGACCGGCCAGAGGTTCTCCCAGAGCAGGCGGTCGGCTCCGACCTTGGCCGCGAAGGCGCCGAGGACGAGCAGCGGCACTCCCAGCGCCGGCAGGCCGACCCGCACCGCGTCGGCGAGCACCGCGCGCCAGGGCCGCAGGCGCAGCTCCGCCGCCAGCCAGACCGCAGCCGCCAGCGCCGCGACGCCGAAGAACTCGGGCCGGGTCAAGCCCGCGGCGCCGATCGCCAGCCCGGCGAGCCAGAGGCGCCGGCGGCAGAGCGCCAGCAGGGCCAGGAGCAGGCAGAGCAGCCCGACGGTGGCCGAGTTGGAGTGCGGCAGGACGAAGTTGAAGGCGGTGCCGGAGAACCCGATCGCCATCACCATCGCGGCGCAGACGGCAGCCACGGTCGGCGCCAGCCACTGGCGGGCGAGGAAGTAAAAGGAGGTGACGATCCCGGCGCTGAGGGCGAGCCCGAAGGCGAACGCCGTCATCAGGCTGGTCCCGAAGAGCTCGAAGGAACCGGCCAGGGAGTAGAGGCCGAGCGGGCCGTAGAAGTAGCGCACGTCGCGGTAGGGAACGGCGCCGTGGACGATCTGTTCGGCCGTCGTCAGCTCCGCCCCGGCGTCGAGGGCAGGGTTGCCCCACTTCTTCCAGGTGAGGGCGGTGAGCAGGAGGAAGAGCGCCGCGAGCGCGGCCAGGGCGACGAGGTCGCGCGGGTCGCGGCGGCTGCCCTGCGGCTCCTCGCTGGGCAGCGGGGGCGGGACTGCGAGGGGCGTTTGCTCCCGGGTTGCGGTCGTTGCCATCAGGGGATCAACGCGCGAACCCCCTCCCCGCTCGCGCGGGCGTAGCGGTTAGCGCTCGTCGGAACCGGCGTCGAGAGCGGGGCCGTCGGGTCGCGGCTGGCCGTCTATGTCGTCGACCAGGTCGCTGATCGAGGCCGGAACCTTGTCGACGGCAACGCCGCCGGTCAGGTGGTAGTCGAGGTCCCCGTGGTCGCTGACGTGGACGAACGGCGGCCCGCCACCGGTGCCGCTGTCGCTGGGATCGCAGGTACCGCTGCCGCCCCACCAGACGTTGTCGCGGTAGACGACGCCGTTGTAACAGGCGATCGCCCGTTCGGCGATGTTGCCGATCACCCGGGTGTTTTCGTAGGTCGGGTCGGGGGCGCCGTCGTTGAGGTTGATCGCGGTGTTGACCGAGTTGTGGCGGATCAGGATGTTGCGCCACGGACCGCCGCCGGAGAACTCGACCGCGCGGCCGCTGTTCGGGGCGCCGTCGGTACCGGTCGGCGTCGCGAACCAGTTGTTCTCCAGGGTCACGTCGGAGATCGTGCCGTTGAAGGGCTGCAGGAAGATGTCGAAGATCGAGCAGTTCCAGAAGCGCGAGCCGCGCACGGTGATGTTCTGGCCGGCACCCACGATCAGGCACTCGATATGGCACTGTTCGAGGTCGTAGGACTGGATGTCGTGCATGTCCACGCCCCAGATGAGGATGTCGCTCGGCATCACCCCTTCGCGGTTCATGCGGATGCCGTTGTTGCTGCCGCCGTAACTGCCTCCGCAGTCGGTGGCCGGGCCGTAGTCGCCGCCGAGCACGTTGATCTGGGTGCCGGAGTCGATCGTGAAGTTGCGACCGTCCATCCCCCAGAAGGTGACGTCGCTGACGTCGGCCGGCCCGTCGTAGGGGATGTCGGTGTCGGCTGCCTGCATCGCCATGAAGGTGACGTGCGAGCCGTAGGCGTCGATGTCGCCGACCTTGACCGAGTTGCCGGCGGCGGGCCGGAAGTAGACGTCTTCGGCCGAGGTCTTGCCGGAGTCGTATTCGACCGCCTGGGACGGGTAGGTGCCGCCGGCGACGTCGACGACCTCCCCGGGGTTGGCCACCTCGTAGGCCCGGTTGAAGGTTTTGCACGGCGAGGCGGCGCTGCTGCAGCTGCCCGAGTCCGATCCGCCGGGGGCGACGAAGCGGGTCGCCGGCTGGCTCGGCGGCACCGGCGGCGCGGTCGGCACGCGAACGGTGACCCCCGGCGCAACCGTGACCCTGCCGCCGCCGACGAGGCCGGGCGAGGAGGCGCCGACCGACCGCGCCAGCGCGACCCGGCGTTCGGCGCACTTGCCCTCGGCGCAGGCGATCACCCTGACCGCGCCCGACTTGCCTTTACCTAAGGCTGAAGTCGAGGTTGAGGCTTTGCGCCCGTGGACCCGTTTCGCCACCGCGCGGTTGCACTGACTGGCACGGCGACGCGAGGCACCGCGCGGGACCGAGGCCCGGAAGCGGCCGTTGCCGGCGATCGCGCCATGGCGCAGGATGCGGCAGTTCTTGCCGTAACGGGCTAGGACGCTGTCGGCGTTGGTCGCGTAGCCGCTGACGACGACGCCTGTGCCGCTGCCGGTGAAGCGGGCTTCGAGCCCGGAGAGCGACGGCTTGCCGCCCTTTCCCCCGCTGGCAAAGGCAAACAGGGCGCCGGCGGTCAGCGCGCAGAGCGCGACCATGCCCACAACCCAGATGACCCGCCCGTGTTTGATGGCGTCGATTGTGGCAACTCGGGAGGGCGCTCGAGGGTGAAATAGGAACCGAGTTCGGCGAAAGTACAGTTTTTGGACAGGTCTCAGGCAAGGCGCAAGCGTGCGGCCTCCCGAACGGTTTACTGGGTGCATGCGCCACCTCCTCGTACGTCTAGGCCTCCCCCTGGCCCTCGCAGTCGCCGTCATCGGCGTCGTCCTCACCACCTCCTCCTCCCGGGCTGCGGTCAGCTGCCCGAACTCGGTGCCGGTGGTCAACGAGAACAACTGCAAAGGCGAAGGCAGCTCCGACTGGCTGACGAGCAACTACGACGACAACGTCGCCGGCTACGCCACCCAGACCAGCTTCAACCGCGGCCAGAACGTGCCGCTGAAGATCGCCCGCAACGCCGCCGCGGGGACCAAAGTCAACATCGAGGTCTTCCGTCTCGGCTACTACGGGAACGAAGGTGGACGCCTCGTTCACACCGCGAACAACGTCACGGTCAACAACAACTTCACCTGTAAAACGGCGCAGCCGGATCCGGTCACCGGCGAATACAGCTGCGCCAACTGGGCCGTCACCTACACGGTGCCCTCCTCCGCCCTGCCGGCCAGCGGCGTCTACGTCGCGAAGCTGACCACGGTCGGCGGCAACGTGCTGGAAAACGTCGTCCCGTTCATCGTCCGCGACGACAACCCGACGGTGGACTCGAAGATCCTCGTCGTCCTCCCCACCGCCGACTACGCGGCCTACAACACCTGGGGCGGCAAGTCCCTCTACTACGACCGCCTCGGCGGCGGCACGGTCCAGGCCTCCGGGACCGGACGCGCGGTCAAGGTCTCCTTCGACCGGCCGATGTTCGACGGCAACGAGGACCGCGACCGCATCTTCGGTCCCGAGTCGGAAACGATCTTCTGGCTCGAGAAGCAGGGCTACGACGTCTCCTACAGCGACGACGTCGCCGTCAGCCAGAACCCCGCCTCGCTCAAAGACCACGACATCGTCATCGTCCCGGGCCACTCCGAGTACTGGTCCGAAGAAGAGTTCAAAGGCTTCAAGGCGGCCCGCGACGCCGGCGTCGACATCGCCTCCTTCAGCGCCAACACCTCCTACTGGAAGGTCCGCTACGAGAACGGCAGCCGCACCCTCGTCTGTTACAAGACCGTGCAGGGCGACGGCTCCGGCGGCAGCGGCTCGATCACGGACAACGACTGGGGCCCGGACGGCATCAAAGGCACCGCCGACGACGCCCTCGGGCTCGACGGCATCGCCGGCACCGCCGACGACAGACCGCAGAACTCGACCACCACCTTCCGCGACAACGGCGCCCCTCCCGGCGACCCGAACGCGCCCGCCGGCGGCCGGGTCGGCCCGGACATGCCCGAGAACTCGCTCTGGGGCGTCATGTACTTCGGCGACAACGCCTCGCAGAGCTACCCGCTGAGCGTCCCCGCGGGCAACGCCAACGAAGAATTCTCTTCCGACCGGATCTGGCGCAACACCGGGATCTCGGAGAACAAAACGACGACGATCGGCGACGAACTGGTCGGCTGGGAGTGGGACTCGGTCCCGACCCAGCCTCAGTACCTCGCCCAGCAGCCGGCCGGGGTGAAGAAGCTGACCTCGACCAACGCCGACGCGCTTGGCGGCAGCGCGAACAGCTGGCTCATCGACGAGGGACGCCAGCGCACCAACTTCCCGCCCGCCGGCCTCGACGGCACCGTGCATGCGGTCAAGTACAAAGCCCCCAGCGGCGCCCTGGTCTTCGCTTCCGGGACGATGCGGTGGAGCCGCGGGCTCGAGTCCGAAAGCGATCCGCGGATCGAACAGGCGACCTACAACATCCTCTCCGACATGGGCGCCCAGCCGGCCACCCCGGAAGGGATCACCCTCGACCCGGGCGGCTCGAATCAGGTGCCCAACTCCTCCTTCACCCTGACCCCCAACCCGGTCGGCTTCAACACCACCGTCACCTTCAACGGCTCGGCCTCGAAAGACCCCGACGGCTCGATCGTCAAATACGAATGGGACCTCGACGGCAACGGGACCTACGAGGTGAGCGGGACCAGCTCTAGCACGACCCGCAAATACACCTCCGACGCGACGATCGACGTCCGCCTGCGGGTCACCGACAACAAAGGCGCGACCGATGTCTCGGTCAAGACCCTGACCGTGATCGGGAACCAGTTCCCGGTACCCGACTTCACCGCGACGCCGAACCCGGCGATCCAGGGCCTCACGGTCAGCCTCAACGGCTCCGGCTCGAAAGACCCCGACGGCTCGATCGTCAAATACGAATGGGACCGTGACGGCAACGGGACCTTCGAGACCAACACCGGCACCACTTCGAGCACCTCCTTCGCCTACCCGACCCCCGGCACCTACCAGGTCAAGCTGCGGGTGACCGACAACGGCGGCAAACAAGCGACCAAAGAACTCCCGGTCACGGTCAGCATCGCCGGCGTCAGCAGCTACTCCGACGCGGTCACCGACACGCCCGGCCTGATCCACTACTGGCGCCTCGGCGAGACCTCCGGCACCACCTTCGCCGATGGCGTCGGCGGCGCCAACGCGACCACCAAAGGCGGCCCGACCCTCGGCGTCCCCGGTGGCATCGCCGCCGATCCCAACCTCGCCGCCCGCTTCGACGGCGTCGACGACACCGCCCAAGCCGCCATCGACCTCTCGGGCCTGAACACGATCACGGTCGAGTTCTGGCTCTACGTCGACAGCTACACGAACGACGACGCGATGACGCTGGAGCACACCGCCAACTTCAACCAGAACAAAGGCGGCTTCCTGATCGACCCGAACGCGCCCCAGGCGGGTGGCAAATTCGGGATCGGGATCGGCACGCCCGACACCCGCAACGACGCCTACTTCGAACGGCCCAGCGCCGGCCAGTGGCACCACTACGCGATCGTCCTCGACTCCACCGCGCCCGCCGAAACGGAGATCACCCCCTACGTCGACGGCAAAGCGGTGGCCTACACCAAGTCCGCCAAAGGCACCGGCTCCGGCTCCTTCGCCAACTCGACCCTCAACTTCATGTCGCGCGCCGGCACCGCCTACTTCGAGCGCGGCGCCCTCGACGACGTGGCGATCTACGACCACGCCCTCACCGCCGCCCAGATCTCCGAACACCAGGCGAGCTTCGGTTCCAACCGGCGGCCCGTCGCCTCCTTCACCGCCACCCCCTCGCCGGTCCTGACCGGCGTCCCGGTGACCCTCAACGGCGCCGGCTCGAGCGACCCGGACGGCTCGATCGTCAAATACGAATGGGACCTCGACGGCAACGGGACGTATGAGACCAGCACGGGCTCGACCGCCAGCACCACCAAAACCTTCTCCGCCAACGGCGAATACACCCTCGGGCTGCGCGTCACTGACAACCTGACCGGCACCGACACGACGACCCGCACGATCAAAGTCGGGCCCCAGGCGCCGACCGCCTCGTTCACCGCGGACCCGAACCCGGCCGTGATCGGGGGCTCGATCCACTTCAACGCCTCGGGCTCGAAAGACACCGACGGCACGATCGCCAAATACGAGTGGGACCTGGATGGCAACGGGACGTACGAGACCGACACCGGCGCCACCGCGGCCGCCGACCGCGTCTACAGCCTCGCCGGGACCTTCGAAGTCGCCCTCCGGGTGACCGACAACAGCGGCCTCACCGCGACCGCGAAACTGCCGGTGACCGTCAACGGCGGCGGGGTCAGCAACTACGGCGACGCCGTCCTCGAGACCCCCGGCCTGGTTGCCTACTGGCGCCTGGGAGAGGCGAGCGGCCCGAGCTTCGCCGACAGCCAGGGCACCGCCACCGGCACCGCCTCGGCCGGCGCGATCTTCAGCCAGACCGGAGCGGTAACCGGTGACCCGAACAAGGCGATCCGCTTCGACGGCAACAGCTTTGCCAAAGCCCCGCTCAACCTCTCCGGCACGAGCAAAGCGACGGTCGAGTTCTGGCTCAAATGGGACAGCTACGCCGACGACGACGCGCTGGCGCTGGAGCTGACCGAAAACTTCAACGCCGTCAACGGCGGCTTCATCGTCGACCCGAACGCACCGCAGGAAGGCGGCAAATTCGGCGTCGGGATCGGCCTGGGGGGCACCCGCAACAACGTCTTCTTCGCCCGGCCCAGCGCCGCCCAGTGGCATCACTACGCCTTCGTCTTCGACACCACCGCTGCGCCGGCGCAGCAGATCACGCCTTACGTCGACGGGCAGGCGGTCGCGTACACGAAGACCGCCAGCGGCACCGGCGCCGGCAACTTCGCCAACTCGATCCTCAACTTCATGTCTCGCAACGGCGAAATCCTCAAAGGCGCCGGCACCCTCGACGAGGTCGCGATCTACAACCGCACCCTGACCCAGTCTGAAATCGCCGCCCACCGGGCGAGCAACGGCGCCAACCAGAAACCGAAAGCGGCGCTGACGATCTCGCCGAACCCGGTCTCCCCCGGCGGCCACGCGGTCTTCGACGCTTCCGGCTCGACCGACACCGACGGCACCCTGGTCAAATACGAGTGGGACCTCGACGGCAACGGCACCTACGAGACCAACACGGGCTCGACCCCGACGGCCTCGGCCAACTACGCGACCGAAGGCGAATTCCCGATCTCGGTCAAGGTCTACGACGACGACCTGGCGATCGACATCGCGACGAAAACGCTGAAAGTCGGCGGGGTAGAACCGCAGCCGCCCGTCGCCTCCTACTCGGCGCAGCCGAACCCCGCGGTCACCGACATCCCGGTCCACTTCGACGCCGCTGCCGCCAAAGACTCCGACGGCTCGATCGTCAAATACGAGTGGGACCTCGACGGCAACGGGACCTATGAGACCGATACCGGCACCACCGCCTCCACCGACAGCACCTACAGCACGGTCGGAACCGTCCAGACCCACCTGCGGGTGACCGACAACAGCGGCATGACCGACTCCGTGGCGTTGCCGCTGACCGTCAACGCGGGCGGCGTCAGCAACTACGGCGACACCGTCCTCGACACCCCCGGCCTGGTCGGCTACTGGCGCCTCGGCGAGGCGACCGGGCCGAACCTCGCCGACAGCAAAGGCACGGCCACCGGCAGCGCCGTGAACGGAACCGTCTTCGGCACCCCCGGGGCAATCACCGGGGACCCGAACACGGCGCTCGCCTTCGACGGCACGAACGACTTCGGCAGCGTCCCGGTCAACCTCTCCGGTACCGGCAAAGCCACGATCGAGTTCTGGCTCAACTGGAACGCCTACGACAACGAGGACGACCTGGCGCTGGAGCTGACCCAGAACTTCAACCAGAACAGCGGCGGCCTGATCGTCGATCCGAACAGCAGCCAGGGCGGCTTCGGGGTCGGCATCGGCATCGCCGACAGCCGCAACAACGTCTTCTTCAACCGCCCGAGCGCAGGCCAGTGGCACCACTACGCGCTGGTGCTCGACTCGAGCGCCCCCGCCGCCCAGCAGATCACGCCTTACGTCGACGGACAGCCGGTCACCTACACGAAGACGGCCACCGGCACCGGCGCCGGCAACTTCGCCAACAGCACCCTCTACCTGATGTCTCGCGCCGGCCTCGGCCTGTTCGGCAAAGGCTCGCTCGACGAGCTGGCGGTCTACAACCGCGCCCTCACCGCCGCCGAGATCGCCGAACACGACGCCAGCTACGGACTCAACCGGCGCCCGCACGCGGCCCTGACGGCGACGCCGAATCCGGCGATCACCGGCGAACAGGTGGCCCTCAACGCCTCCGGCTCCAGCGACCCGGACGGCTCGATCGTCAAATACCAGTGGGACCTGGACGGCAACGGGACCTTCGAGACGTCGACCGGCACCACGCCGACCGCCTCGATCGCGACCTCGCACGCCGGTCAGGCGACCGTCGGCGTCCGCGTGCTCGACAACGCCTTCGCCACCGACACGGAAACGAAGACGATCACGGTCAACGACCCCGAAGCGCCTCCCCCGCCTCCGACCAGCTACTCGGCCGCGGTCCTGGCCACGCCCGGGCTGGTCCACTACTGGCGCCTGAACGAGGCGGCCGGTTCGACCTCGCTGGCCGACAGCGTCGGCGGCGCCACCGCGACCACCGGCGGCGGCGCGTCCCTCGGACTGCTGGCCGCACTGGGCGGCAGCGCAGCCGGCTTCGACGGCATCGACGACTTCGCCCAGGCCCCTGTCGACCTCTCGGCCGACAGCAGGATCACGATCGAGTTCTGGATGCGCTGGAACGCCTTCGCCGACAACGACGCGCTGGCGATGGAGCTGACGCCGAACTTCAACGGCAACGAAGGCGGCGTGCTGATCGACCCGAACGCCGAACAAGGCAACTTCGGGGTCGGCATCGGCACCCCCGACACCCGGAACAACGCCTACTTCGCCCGCCCGAGCGCCGGCGCGTGGCACCACTACGCCTTCGTCCTCGACACGACCGCCCCCGTCTCCCAGCAGGTGACCCCCTACGTCGACGGGCAGCCGGTCAGCTACGAAAAGGGCGCCAGCGGCGCCGGGACCGGCAACTTCGCCAACAGCAGCCTCTACTTCATGTCACGGGCCGGCGCCAACCTCTTCGGCGGCGGCGGGCTCGACGAGGTGGCGATCTACGACCGGGCGCTCAGCCCCACGCAGATCGCTGCCCACTTCGCCACCAACACCCCGTAGGGCGCGCCGCTCAGCCGATCTCGTCGGCACCGGCGTCGAGGCCAGCGCCCCGGGGCCGCGCTTCGCCGTCGATGTCGGTGGCCAGGGTGTCTTCGCTCGCCGGCACCAGGTCGCGCGCTGCGCCGCCGGTGAGGTGGTAGTTCATCCCGACGCCGTTGACGGTGTTGACGAACGGGAAGGCGCCGCCGAGGTTGACGTCCCCGGTGCCGCAGGCCATCCCCTTCCAGAGGTTGTAGCGGTAGATCGGCCCGCGCAGCGAGCAGGAGCCGTAGCTCGGCTGGCCGATGTTTCCGACCACCTTGAAGTTGGAGTAGGCGGGGTTGATCCCGTTGTCGTCGAAGGAGACGTAGCCGTTCATCGAGTTGTTGCGGATCGTCGAGTTGGCGAAGTCGCTCGAGCCGCCCGAGAAGGCAAGGGTGCTCGAACCCGACCCCGCCCCGGCCTCCCCGACCGGCGCCGCGAACCAGTTGTTCTCGATCAGCAGTTTCGAGACCGGGCCGCTGTTGGACTGCAGGAAGATGTCGTAGACCGAGTTGCCCCAGAACTTCGAGTTGCGCACGGTGACGCCTTCGCCGGCGAAGATCGCCAGCCCCTCGATGTGGCACGGGCCGAAGTCATAGGAGACGATGTCGTGGATCCGCACCCCTTCGACGAGGATGTTCTGGGGGTTCGGGGCGCCGGTTTCGGCGAAGCGGCGGATGCTGTTGTTTGAGCCGCCGTATGGTCCGCCGCAGTCGCTCGCGGGGCCGTAGTCGCCGCCGATCACGCTGACGTTGGACGCCGACATGACCATGAAGTTGCGCGCGTCCATGTCGCGGAAGGTGATGTCCGAGACGGCGAACCTGTAGGGATCGGTGACCCGCGCGGTGAGGTCGGTGGCCTTCATCCCCTGCAGGGTCACGTGGGACCCGTAAACGGTGACGCTGCCGAGGGTCACGTCTGCTCCCGAGGCAGGCCGGAAGACGACGTCTTCGGAGGAGGTGAGGCCCGTGTCGCGTTCGATCGTCTGGTTTCCGTAGCTGCCGGACGCGAGCTGGACGATGTCGCCGGGCGCTGCCACCTGGTAGGCGCGGTTCAGCGTCTTGCAGGGCGCGGAGGCCGAGCAGGCCGCTGAATCCGACCCGCCCGCCGTGAGGAAGAGGTCGGCCGTTCCGGTGACCGGCGGCGGTGCAGTCGGTTCTTCAAGGGTCGGTTCTTCAGGCGCTGGTTGTTCCGGAGCCGGTTCTTCAGGTGCGGGTTGTTCCGGGACGACGACCGGCGGCGGCGAGCTCGACGAGGTCTCGTCGGCACCCGCGTCGGGGGCGGTGCCGGCGGGGCGCGCGTTGCCGTCGATGTCGGTCGCCGGATAGTTCGTCGGGCTGCCGGCGTCGATCGCCGCAGCGCCCGCGTTGAGGTGGAAGTCGGCCGCCGCCGCGTTGCGGAAGCCCGAAGCGGCGACCTTGTCGTGGCTGCCCACTTTGGAGCCGGAGTACCAGACGTTGTAATCGACTTCGACGCCGGCGGGCTTCGGCAGGATCGCCCCCGTGCTGCCGCTCCAGAACTTCACCGCCGGTCCGACGTTGCCGACGATCTTCACGTTCGAGTAGGGAACGCTCGGATCGGGGTTGATCTCCTTGTTCAGGGAGTTGTTGCGGATCGTCACGTTTTTCCAGCTGGTGCCGGCGTGGTCGGCCAACCGGATCGAGTAGTAGCCGCTGCCGCAGCAGTCGAAGAAGTTGTTCTCGATGAGGATGTTGCTGGGCGTCGCGGCTTTCCCTTCCGGCAGCTTCTGCAGGAAGACGTCGAAGACCTCGCAGTTGCGGAAGGTGCTGTTGCGGATGGTCAGCCCGTCGACCGCCCACACCTGCAGGCACTCCACGTGCGCTTCGGAGCCGGGGCTGACGGTGAAGTCGTGGAAGTTCACGCCTTCGATCAGGATGTCTTCCGGCGAGGCCGTGGTCGACGGTCCGTTGGAGGCGATCCGGCTGTTCTCGTTCGCCGAGGGGCCTACGCTGCCGCCGATGAAGGAGATGTCATGGGAGGACTGGGTCCCGCTCGAGTAGAGGTCGAAGTTCTTCAGAGTGTCATTGCGCATGGTCACGTCGGCCGCGCTCGCTTCGATCCAGAGCTTTGCGCTGAACCGCATCCCGCGCAGCTCGAAGTGCTGAGCCGAGACGTGCAGCTGCTGGGAGAAGGTGACCGTGGCTCCCGCGGCGGGTCGGAAGAGGACGTCGGCGGTCGCGGTCTTCGAGGAGTCGACCGGCAGTGAGGTGTCGGCGTAGGTCCCTGCGGCCAACTCCACCGTTTGCCCGGCGGTCGCTAGGCGGTAGGCGCGGTTGAGCGATTTGCACGGTTTGGCGCTGGTGCAGGCGTTGCTGTCGGAGCCGCTCGGACTGAGGTAGAGCGCTGCCGCACCGGGCGCGGGTGCCGGTTCGGGTTCAGGCGCAGGGGGTTCCGGAGTGGGTTCGGGTTCCGGTGCCGGCGGGTCAGGGGTCGGTTCGGGTTCGGGAGTCGGTTCGGGTGCCGGCGTAGGGGTGGGAGTCGGTTCCGGGGAAGGAGTCGGGGTCGGCGTCGGCGCAGGAGTTGGCGTCGGGCTGGGCGCGGGCGCCGGGGCCGGGCTCTTCGCGTTCAGCGGATCGCTCCCCTGCGCGACCTCGCGGCCGTCGCCGATGCCGTCGCCGTCGGTGTCCCAGCGGCGTGGGTCGGTGTGGGAGGTCTCGGTCTCGTAGCGATTGCTCAGCCCATCCCTGTCACTGTCCTTGAGCCGAACCGTGTTGCTTCGCTCGGCGGCAACCCGCTGCTTCACCGCGCGCGTCGCGGCTGACGCGACGGCCGCACAGGCCAGCGCGACGAGGACGAGGACGAGGACCGAACTCGCCTTGCGGAGGGGAGATGAGCTTTTGCTAAACATTCTCCTCCTGTCGGTACCCCGCCCCTACTACGTGAAACGACAGGTTCCCCATCAACGAATGGTTGAACGCACCGTCCAGAGCGGCTGGACGTCAGGCGTCAACCTCGACTCCAGGCTTAGTTGAGAGGGTCTCTGAAGCGAGCGGTTTGGCTCTACAAAGGAGCCGTGAGCCGGACCGGTGAGGTTGCGTCCCGGACTACCAGCTGCGACGCGCCGCTGCCGTCGGCAGGCACGGCGTACACGTTCAGTTCGTCGGAATAGGCGAGCGTCTCGTTGTCCAGCCACTCGACCTGATCGTCGATCGAGCGGCCCTCGGCGACCGCGTGGTCCTTCAGGGTCGCCAGCTCGAGCACCCGCAGCCGCCAGCGGTTGTCGCCGATCCGGCTCTTGTAGGCGATCCACTTGCCGTCGGGCGAGAGCGAAGGACACTCCACCCCGTCCCGCAGCACTCGCATCGAACGGCGGCGCACATCCCCTTCGACCAGGTAGTGCTCGCCGCCGGTGCCGAGGGTCGCGTAGAAGGTGTTGGGATCGGCCGCAAAGGTGACCCCCCAGAAGTTGAAGTCGATCGCGTCGAAGGGCTTGCCGTCCTTGGTCACGTCGAACTGCTCCAGCTGGCCGATCTGCTTGCCGCTCGCCATCTCGAGGATCGTCGTCCGAGTCGAGAAGGCGCTCGGCGATTCCAGGTACGAATCGCCGCTGACGAACACCGTCATCGCCCCGTAGCGGCCGTCGGCCGAGACCCGGGCCCGCGACGGGAAACCGGTGAGGTCGAGGCGGTGGATCGGCTGCAGCTTCGAGTCGAAGATCGTCGCTTGGTAGTCGACCCCCGAGGGGGCGACGCCCATGCAGATCCCGCGGCCGCCGGCGTAGTAGACCCGCTCGCAGGCGAGGTCGGCCGAGCTGCGCTCGACCTTGCCGTCGTCGACGCTGTAGACGCGGCCGTTGAGTCGGGTGTTACTTGGGTCCACGGCGCGAACCATCAGGTCGGTGTGGGCGAGCAGCTCTCGAGCCTGCGGCCGCGCCTCGGTCGTGGTCTCGTCCGGCCCCAGCGCCGCGACCGCGACGTAGGCGCCGCCGAGGAGGAGGCTGGCCGCGACGAGGGCGGCGAGGATCTTGGCGTTGCGGCTAGCCATGCACGGAGGCGCGTTGGGCGCGCAGCAGCAGCGGCGCCGCCATCGCCATCGCCGCGACCAGGGCGACGGCGAAGATCAGGATCGCGCTGTGCAATCCGATCGCGAACCAGAGCGCGCCGAACGCGACCGAGGAGACGAGACGACCGAGGCTGACCACGGTGATCAGTATCCCGATCCCGCTCGCCTGCAGCTTCTCCGGCAGCACCGCCCCCGCCAGCGCCGTCAGCACGCCTTCGGTTGCGGCGAAGTAGCCGCCGAGGGCGACCAGGCAGACGGCGAGAGCCAGGTAGCCGACCGAGCTCATCAGCAGCACCCCGTAGACGAGGAAGAGCAACGCCTGGCCGGCGAGCAGCACCGGCACCTTGCCGATCCGGTCGGCGAGCTGCCCGACGGGAATCGCCAGGGCCATGAAGGAGATCGCGGTCATCACGTAGAGCAGCGGGAAGACCGCCGGCTCGAAGTCGATCGTCCGCTGCAGGCCGACGTAGATCAGCGCGTCGGAGACGCTGGCGATCGAGAGCCCGGCGGCGGCGAGCAGCAGGGGCGCGAAGCTGCGGTCCTTGAGCAACGCGAAGGCGGCGCGAAACTGGGGCGGGGTCCCGTCGCGCGGCGCCCGTCGGGGCTTGCCTTCGACGTTGAGGACGAGCACGGCGAGGCCGAGGACCGCGAACAGGGTGCTGACGACGAAGACGGCGTCGAAGCGCGCCGGCGCGAGGAAGAGGATGCCGAAGGCGATCAGCGGCCCGAGCATCGCCCCGACGCTGTCCATCGCCCGGTGCACCCCGAACGAGGTGGCGAGCTTGTCCTTGGCGCTGGAGAGCGAGATCAGCGCGTCGCGCGGCGCGGTGCGAATCCCCTTGCCGACCCGGTCGACGGCGACGATCGCGCCGATCCCGCCGACGGTGTTGCCGGCGGCGACCAGCGCCACCTTGCCGAGCGCCGAGAGGCCGTAACCGAGCCCGGCCACCTCCTTGTGGCGGCGCCAGCGGTCAGAGGTGAAGCCGCTCGCGACCTGGACCAGCGCCGCGGCGCCGCGATAGGTGCCGTCGATCGCGCCGAAGACCAGCGGGCTGGCGCCGAGCGAGAAGATCAGGTACATCGGCAGCACCGTCGCGACCATCTCCGAGGAGATGTCCGTCAGCAGGCTGACGGCGCCGAGCATGACCACGTTGCGCGGCACCCGCAGGCGGGCCGACTGGCGCGCCCAGAGGCGCGGCTTCAAGAGGGCTTTGGAGGCTTCTACCTGGTACATCGCTTCTCTCCGAGAGCGGACGCCGGTGCGGCGCCCGACCCTCTAAGAGTGCAACGCGCCAGCTAGTACTTTTCTCGCACTTTGGTCGCCCGGCTGGCCGGAAAGGCCGAGCCGCGAGGCGACCTCGCCCGCCACCTCTTCGGCGAAGCCCATCACCGAGTCGCCGTTCAAGAGGTAGGGATAGATCTGCGCGTTGGAGGCAAGCGCGAGGCCGGGGACGCCGGGCCAGACGGGAGCGACCCGCGGCCCCTCGCCGCTGCGGACCTGGTGCACCGGCTCGACCAGCTTCGCCCGCTGCACGGTCCAGTCGACGACCTCCTCGCGGCTGAAGCCGGGCGAGAGCCGCGCCAGGTAGTCGGTGAAGCGGCGGTAGACGGACTCGTCGTCCTCGCTCTGCTCCGGCGCCTCGGGATCGCAGTACTTGGGCAGGTAGACCAGCTCGAGGCCGTCGGTGTGCCCGGTGCCGAGCACCTGCGTCGTTTCGACGGCGCTGGTCAGCGGCGTCGGCTCGGTGATGTTGATCGCGTAGTAGGGCAGCAGCTTGCGCCGCACCTTGACGATCGGGCAGACGCAGCCGAGCCAGCGCTCGGGATAGGGCGCGAGCAGGTTCTGGTGGCGGTCGGGCAGCAGGAACCGCAGCGCGGGCGGCTGCAGGGTCGGGATCGTCAGGTCGAACTCGAGCGTCTCCCCCTCCAGCTCGACCCCGGTCACCGAGCCGTCCTCGGCCAAGGCCAATCCCTTGACCGGCGCGCTGGTGCGGGCTTCGACCCCGAGCTCGGTCGCCCGGGCGACCATCGCGTCGATCAGCCGCTGGTGGCCGCCGACGATGTGGCCCATTTCCTCGCCGCCTTTGCCGCCGCCGCTGCGCGCCCCCGACATCCGCCTGGTGCGAGCCCAGAGGTAGGTCGCCGGCAGCCCGGAGGGGTCGCCGTCGAAGCGCGTGTCGAGCAGCGGTTTCCAGATCCGCTCCCATACCTGGTTGCCGCAGATCCGCCGCAGCCAGGTCTCGAGCGGGATCGTCTCCAGCTTCTCGTAGGAGCTGCGCAGCTGGCACTGGGCGACGAAAAGGCCAAGGCGCAGCCGTGCCGGCGGGCTCAGCGGCGAGAACCGCAGGAGGTCGCCGACGCCGTTGAAGTCGTGCATCTCGCCACCCGAGAAGAAGCCGGCGCCGACCGGGGTGAAGCGCAACTGGTCGCCGAGCCCGACCTCCTCGGCCATCGCGATCATCCGCTCGTCGGCGGGGGTGATGACGTGGTAGAAGCGGTCGACCTCGTGACCGCCGAAGTCGAAAGTGCCGGCGAGGCCGCCGAGGCCGGGGCCGCGCTCGACGACGGTCACCCGAGCGCCCTGCTGGGCCAGGCGGAGCGCCAGCGAGACGCCGAGGACGCCGCCGCCGACGACGCCGACGCGCGGTGCGACGCCGTCCATCAGCCCTGCGCTACCGGAGCCGCGCCGCCTGCCGGCGACCCCTCGATCGCCGTCGCGGCGGCCGGCTCGGGCAGTCCCTTCGGCGCCGTCGCCTCGGCCAGGGGCGATACCGGCGGCGGTTGGATGCGGCCGACCATGTGGGCGGCCATCACCCGGAAGTAGGCGACCACGGTCGGCTTCAGCTGCATCTTCGACTCGCCTTTGCGGGTCGTCCAGTCGTTGGTCGTCGGCACCTCGGCCACCGTGGCGCCGGCGTTGTAGAGCTTCAGCAGGAGCTCGACGTTGGCGGCGAAGCCGGGCTCGCGGACCAGCAGGTAGCCGTAGGTGTCAGCCGCCTTGCGCAGCGTCCCCGCCCGGTAGACCCGGTACAGCGAGGAAAGCGTGTGCATGTCGCGCAGGCCGCCGAGGTAGCGGAAGGTGTTGGAGACCGACTTGCTCGCCGCCAGGCGCCAGCCGGCGACGCCGACGATCTTGCCGCCGGGCGCGTAGACCGAGGCGAGGACGACGTCGTTGCCCCGTTCGAAGAGCTCCAACATTCGCGGCAGGTCGGAGAGGTCGGAGGTGGTGTCGGCCTCGAGGGTGACGATCGCGTCGTCGTCGGAGGACTCCTTCAGGGCCGAGCGGATGCCGGTGTTGATCGCCGTGCCGAGACCGCGGTTGACGGTGTGGGTGACGACCGCCAGGTGCATGTCCTGGGCGTGTTCGCGGATCACCTCGCCGGTGCCGTCGGTGGAGCCGTCGTCGACGATGATCACCCGGGCCCCGAGCTCGCGCGCCACCGGGGCCAGGTCGGCCAGCAGGCGCGGGATGTTTTCGGCCTCGTTGTAGGCCGGGATCACGAAGCGGATCATGCGAAGACCTCCAGGGGACGGGGAGTTGGGATGTCGAGCAGCTCGACCGGCCGGCGCACCGCAGCCGACTCGCGCACCGCCAGCGCCGCCGCCAGGGCCTTGACGCCGTCGTGGGCGCTGACCGGCTCGGGCGTGTCGTCGAGGACGCAGCGGCAGAAGGCTTCGAGCTCGGCCCGCAGCGGCTCCGCCTTGGCGAGCGAGAAGCGCACCGCGGCGCCCTCGCCGTCGCCGCGTAGGACGGAGAGACCGTCCCACTGCAGCGGCGCCGTCGTCGACTCGACGAACCAGACGTCCTGGGTTATGTAGCTGGCCCGCAGCAGACCGTTCTCGCCGATCAGGGCGATCTCGCGCTTCTTCTCCGGGGTCAGCCAGTTGACGTCGAGCAGACCCAGCGTCTCCCCCTCCCCGGCGCCGCCGAAGCGGGCGAGGCAGGTCAGCAGATCCTCCTGGGAGCTGTGCTGGAAACGGCCGCCGTCGGCGTAGATCTCGTGGATCGAGGCGTCGAGGACGTACTGCATGACGTCGAGGTCGTGGGTGGCGAGGTCGATCGCGACGCCGGTGTCCTGGATCCGCGTCGGCAGCGGCCCGACCCGGGTCGTGTGGGCGCGGTAGACCCGGCCGAGGCGGCCGTCGGCGACCAGCTCGCGCAGCTTCTCGACGGCGGGGTTGAAGCGCTCGACGTGGCCGACCATCAGCTTGCGATCGGCCTCGATCGCGGCGCCGCGCATCCGCAGGGCATCCGGCAGGGTGGTAGCGATCGGCTTCTCGACGAGGACGTGGAAGCCGGCCGCGAGCGCCTCGAGGGCGACCTCGGCGTGGTGCTCGGAGGGGCAGGCGATCGAGATCGCGTCGAGCTCGTCGGAGTCTTCGAGCATGTCGCGCCAGTCGGAGAACTCGAGCGCCTGGGCACCGGCCAGGGCGCGGGCGCGCGCCTCGGGGTCGGGGTCGGCGACCGCGACCAGCGCCGCAGAGTCGATCTGGGCGTAGTTGCGAACGTGGAAGGCGCCCATCCGGCCGCAGCCGACGACGCCGACTCGGAGTTGCTCAGACAAGGGACTCCTCCCGCGATCTTTCCAGGTGGGCGACGGTCAGCTCGGCGATCCGCTCCGCGGCACGCCCGTCGCCGAAGATCGGCGGACGGGCGGCCGGCAGCGGCTTTGCGAGGGCGGCGCGGAACTTCTCCGCGTCGACGCCGACCAGCGTGTTCCAGCCGGTCGAGACCGTCTCGATCCACTCGGTCTCCTCGCGCATGGTGATGCACGGCACCCCCCAGAGATAAGCCTCGCGCTGGACCCCGCCGGAGTCGGTCGCGATCGCCCGCGCGTCCCGCTCGAGGGTCAGCATCTCGGTGTAGGTCACCGGGTCGCGGAGCTCGACGTTGGCGGGGACCTCGAGGTTCCAGGTCTCGAGGCTCTTCCGCGTCCGCGGGTGCAGCGGGAAGATCACCCTGCACTCGGCGGCCCCGAGGCAGCCAAGCACCGCGGAGAGCCGCTCGGCGGAGTCGGTGTTGTAGTTGCGGTGGGCGGTGGCGAGGACGTATTCGCCCTCCTCACCCCGCTCGGGCAGGCGGGCGCGGGTCGCCAGCAGGACGTCGGCGAGGACGTCGCCGGTGACGTGGATCGCGCCGCCCACCCCCTCTTTGAGGAGCACCTCGCGGGCGTGCTCGCAGGGGGCGAAGAGCAGGTCGGAAAGTTCGTCGGTCTCGATCCGGTTGGCCTCCTCCGGCATGTCCTGCCGGTAGCTGCGCAGGCCCGACTCGACGTGGATCAGCGTCACCCCGGCCGCGACCGCGGCGCGGGCGCCGGCGATCGTCGCGTGGGTGTCGCCGCGGACGAGGACCGCATCCGGCTCGCGGCTGGCGATCACGCGCCCGATCCGCTCCTCGGCCACCGCGACGGCCGCCGAGGGGGGCAAGGAGCCGACCCCGAGGTTGAACTCGGGCAGCGGCAGGTGTAGGTCGGCGATCTGAAGATCGGACATCCCGGGGTCGTAGTGCTGCCCCGTGTGGACGAGGATCTCCTCGACGCAGCTCGAGTAGGCGAGCGAGAGCGGAGCCGCCTGCACGATCTCAGGGCGGGAGCCGATGATGGAGACGATCCGGGCTGGCACGGGTAATCAACGCACGAAGAGCCCGTGACTTTTCAGCCGCCCGGAAAAAAATCTGCGCGAAACCGTGTGCGACCTTTTTCAGCCTCGAACGAGGGAGGCCGCCGCAAGTGTTTTGCACCTAAGACCGTTGCTCTAGTGCATGGAGGCCCACGGACTCACCCGCAGCGAGACCACCGAGCAGCAGGTTGCCGGCGAGAGCCGGGTGGGAAACGCCCTGCGGCGCTGCCTCGACGTCGCCTTCGCCTCGGCGCTGATCCTCCTGCTCAGCCCGCTCCTGATCGGGGTGGCGCTCGCGGTCCGCATCGACAGCCGCGGCCCCGCCTTCTTCCGCCAGCGGCGCGTCGGTTACATGGAAGGGGAGTTCACCCTCTACAAGTTCCGCAGCATGCGGGTCGACGCCGACCCCCGCGGGCACCAGGAGTACGTGACCTCCCTCATCAAGGGCGAGAACGCGACCCCCGACGGCGGCGACGAAAACCTCTACAAGCTCGCCGTCGACAACCGGATCACCCCGGTCGGCCGCTGGATCAGGCGCTGGAGCCTCGACGAGCTGCCGCAGCTCTTCAACGTCGTCAAGGGCGACATGACCCTGGTCGGGCCCCGCCCGGCGATCCCCTACGAGGTCTCCGAGTACCCCCACTGGTACCGCGAGCGGTTCTCCGTCAAGCCGGGCCTGACCGGCTACTGGCAGGTCAGCGGCCGCAGCGAACGGACCTACGAGGAAATGGTCCGCCTCGACATCGAGTACGCCGAGCGGCGCTCGCTCGGCCTCGACCTCCGAATCCTTCTCAAGACCCCATGGGTAGTTCTAAGTCGAAAGGGAGCAGCGTGAATCCAGCAGGTGCAATCGGAACCTTGGTCGTCGGCTATGGCTACTGGGGGCCCAACATCGTCCGCAACGTCGTCGAGAGCCCGGAGTTCCGGCTGATGGGGCTCTGCGAGCTCGACGAAGGCCGCGCCGAAGACTTCCGCCGCCGCCATCCCGGGATCTGGATCGAGCCCGACCTCGACGCCGCGCTGGCCGATCCCCGGATCGAGGCGGTGGCGATCGCGACGCCGCCCCACACCCATTACAACCTCGTCCGCCGCGCTCTGGAGGCGGGCAAGCACGTGCTGGTCGAGAAGCCGCTGGCGCGGACCGCGACCGAGGCCGCCGCCCTGACCGCCCTGGCCGACGAGCTCGGCCTGGTGATGATGCCCGGCCACACCTTCGTCTACAGCCCCTCGGTCAACGCCGTCCGCGACCTGATCCAGACCGACGAGCTGGGCGAGATCTACTTCATCACCTCCTCGCGGATGAACCTCGGCCTCTACCAGCAGGACGGCGTCGTCCTCGACCTCGCCCCGCACGACATCTCGATCCTCCTGCACTGGCTCGACAAACCGCTGCTCGAGGTCTCCGCGACCGGTCGCAGCGTCTTCCAGGAGGGCGTGCACGAGACCGCCTTCCTCACCCTGCGCTTCGAGGGCGGCACCCAGGCCAACGTCCAGCTCTCCTGGCTGGCGCCGCGCAAGATGCGCCAGATGGTCGTCGTCGGCAGCCGCCGCATGGTCCAGTACGAGGACACCGCGGCCGACGACTCGGTCCGGATCTACGACCGCGGCCTCGACTTCGCCGAGCCGCCGGCCAACTTCGGCGAGTACCGGCTCACCTACCGCACCGGCGACATGGTCGCCCCCCGCGTCCCGGCCCTCGAGCCCCTCGGCCAGGAGCTGAAGGACTGGGCCTCCGCCATCCGCCAGGGCACGACGCCGGTCTCCAACGCCCACCTGGGACTGGAGATCGTCCTCTGCCTCGAGGCGCTGGAGGAGTCGCTGCAGAATCGCGGCAAGCCGGTCGCGGTTCGCTCCGTCGCCGAGGCGATGAGCGCCGCTCGCACCGAGATGGCGGCGCCGGTTCGCAACCAGGAGTAGCCGGCGACCCGCCGGGCGCTCAGTGGGTCTGGCGGGGAACGACGCCGAGGAAATCGAGCTCGGCGAGGTAGCTGAGCACCGCGTGGGTTGCCAGCTGGGTCGTGCTGAGCCGTAGCCGGCTGGCCTCCTGCGACAACAGCGCTTCGCTTTCGCGGTCCAGGGTGAGGTCGAACTTCGCCTCGACCGGCGACGAGCCGTCGAGGAACCCGGGCGGGGCGATCGGCTTGCGCCGGGTCCTCAGCTTGTAGGCGTAGTGCACCAGCGCCTTGCGGGCGCCGACCGTCAGGTCCTTCCCGAAGTGTCCTTCGAGTCCGGTACGTGAGAGTTTTCCAAGTTCGACGGTGACCATCGCACAGAGAAAACTCGCGGCGAACACCAATCCTTTTCACAAACCGCTGTATTTCCTCCTATCTTCAGCCTCTCGCCGAAACGGCTAATACCCTAAGAACGGCGACTCCCCTATGGGGAAAAGTGGGGTCAATACTCCAAATAGTCGAAAATTCGGTTGACATTCCGGCCCCCCGGTGATCAGCTTCCGGAAAATTTCCCCGGTCCTTCGGGAAAGGGATTCTTATCTATTCCCCCAGTTTTGGACTTTTTTGAAATGAAAAACCCAGTAGAAGTGCATGCGGTGAGCATGAGGGAGAACTCCAATGAGCAGCGCGTCCGCCGGTCCATCCCCGGACCAGGGACCTATCAACCTGACTCGCGAGGCAGTAGCCCGCGCGAAAGCGGGTGACCCCGAGGGGCTGCATTACCTCTACGTTCGTTACGCGGATGACGTCCTCCGTTTCATCAACGGGCTGGTCCGCGATCATCACGAGGCCGAAGACATCACCCAGAACGTCTTCGCCAAGCTGATCACGGCAATCAACAAGTACGAAGAGCGGGCCGTGCCCTTCGACGCCTGGATCCTGCGGGTGGCGCGCAACGCGGCGCTCGACCACCTACGGGCAAAGCGAGCGATCCCGACCGAGGAAGTCAGGCTGACCGACACCGGCCGGGCTCAGACCGCCCAGGATCGCGGCCGGGCCCTGCGCCAGGCGCTGGAAGACCTGCCCGAGGATCAGCGCGAGGTGCTGGTGTTGCGGCATATCGTCGGCCTCTCGCCGGTGGAGATCGCCGACACCCTCGACAAGAGCGAGAGCTCGGTGCACGGACTGCACCATCGCGGCCGGCGTTCGCTGCGGGCCAACCTGACCGAGCTGAACGCGGCGCCGGTGGTCGCCTCGCCGCCGAGCACCTAGGTCGGCGTTTCCTAGTTCTCGGCGGCGTCGCCGGGCCCGAGGTCCTCGAGGATTCTCTCGGTAGCCCGGCCCGCATCCATCTCGGCCGCGAAGTAAAACGCGGCGTGTTCGGCCAGCTGCGCAACCGTTACTTCCTGTCTATCTGCCTCCTCGGTGAAGGCGCGCCACAACTTTTCGGCGATTTCGATCTCAAACTCGAAGTCGGTTTGCATCTCGGCGCTGCGGAGAAAGTCGGGGTAGGGCCAGGCGGGTCGATCTGTGTCCCGGTCGCCGACGTAGCAGCGCAGGGCATCTTCCATCCTCTGGGGACCCGCCGTCACCGGCCCGCCGCCGGTCAGCGCTTCGAACGCGAGCCTGCTGAGCTCGACGGTCACCCGCTGCTTTTCCACACTCCCATCGCGAGCCACGCCTATGTCTCCCAGAGTCGTACTCATCGGAAACCCTTTACCCAGGTTCCCCGACTGGCCACCCAGCCAGACTCTATATCTACCCGAATTTCATACTCCCGCGCAACCAACAGTACAACCGTCGATCAGTCGAGCAGGCCCTTTTCACGGGCACCGGCGACGGTTTCCTCGAGGGTTCGCCCCGCATCGTGCTCGGGCAGCCAGCCGAGTTCGCGGCGAGCCTTGGCGGCATCCATCAGCACCGGGGTGTCGGCGGCGATCGCCCACTCGAGCTTGGGCGAGGCGAAGCTGAGGCGCCGGGCCGCGGCGGTGCCGAGATTCACCGCGGCGCGGGGAACCGGGACCCAGCGCCAGCCGAGGGCGCGGGCGACGTCGCGGATCCTGACCTCGCCCTCGCCGGCGAGGTTGTAGACGCCCGGCGGGCCGTCGCCGCAGATCGCCGCCGCCATCGCCCGGGCGACGTCGTCGTGGTGGACGAGCTGGAACGGGACCCCCGGGTCGGGCAGCACCGGCGCCACCAGCGGCACCTTTTCGATCCCGCGGCGAAGCAGCGGCAGCGGGTCGCCGGCGCGGACGGCCTCGACGGCCTGCTCGACCAGCATCGTCGCCCGCGGCCCGGCGACGATGCAGGGGCGGAAGACGTAGGCCTCCACCCCGCTCCCCGGCAGGAGCTCGTCGAGCAGATCCTCCAGCTCGGCCTTCTGGGCCGAGTAGTAGAAGCTGTCCGAGCCCCACGCCGGGACCTCCTCGGTCAGCGGCTGCGGATTCTCCGGATGGAACCCGTAGGCGGCGACCGAGGAAGCGTAGACGAGCCGCGAGACCCCGGCCTTGATCGCCGTCTCGAAGGCGTTCCGCGTCCCCTCAAGGTTGATCCTCCGAGCCTCCTCCCGATCCCCGAAGATCGCAAAAGCAAGATGCACAGCCACATCGGCCCCATCGAAAAGAGCCGCCAAGGCCCCCCGATCCAAGATGTCGCCGCGCCGATAGGAAGCCTTCTCCCACCCCTCCTCAGCCGGCTCAAACGGCCTGCGAGCCATCCCCACCACGGACCCCACCTCGCCCCGCCTCTCCAACTCAGAGAGCAGCGGCTTCCCGATCTCGCCGGTGGGACCGGTAACGGCGACCTTGAGGCTCATCGAGCGCATCTTAGGGCCACTGCTGCGTGTGGCCAGGAGGGGGCGGGTACCTCCACCAGACACTCAACATCGAGCCATTGGCGAGATGTGTCTGGAGGGGGTACCCCCCCCCACCCCCCCC
>DATAMR010000062.1:0-31570 GCA_036260485.1 Solirubrobacterales bacterium
GCCCCCGAGATCGCCCACAACACCTTCACTGGCAACGGGTCGGGCTCCAACTCCTACGCGCTCTACTACGCCACGACGTCTTCGAGTCAGACCGGCGAAATCAAGATCCACGACAACATCTTCGAAGGAAATCAGGCAAACGCCATCGGCGTCTTCACTGCCAATGCAAAAGAAATCAAAGGCACCACCTTAGGCGGAAACGCCATCAACAGCAATGCTGGTTTTGCACTTGCTTACTCAGGTGCTGACATTCCTGGTGATGTAAGCAACAACTCTGCAGACGGTAATGGCGCAGACATCATCGAAGTGGCTGGCACGGTTGCTCATTCTTCGACCTGGAAACTAGGAGGGGCGCCGCTGCGATTTAGTGGCACCGTCGTAGTTGCCGCTGGTGCAACTCTGACCCTGAAACCAGGCATCTACATTCAGACTCCGAGAATGACGGTAAATGGTTCGCTGCGGGTTGAAGGAACCGCAGATCGTCCAGTTGCGCTTACCGGGATAGCGCAAGAAAACAGCGGCGAGTGGGGAAGCATCACGCTGGAACCGGGAAGCGGGTCGTCCCTGCTCGACTATGCAGAAGTGGCCTTTGGAGGTAAAGAAATCCCAATGCTGAACGTGAGAGGTGTCTCCCCAACGATCACGAACAGTACTTTCAGGCGTAGCATGGGGGATGGAATCCGGGTCTCACTCTCGGGGCATCCGATCATCGAAGGGAATCGTTTTCGGGATAGCCAATTCGGGCTCCGATATGAAGGAATTGGGAAACTTTCGGCGCCTGATAATGACTGGGGTTGTGTAAACGGGCCCAAGCCAACTGGCTGCGGCGACGAAGTGACCTCCAACGTTGAATGGCAGCCTACGGCTGTCTTGCAGGAACTTCCGCGCCTGTGCCCCGGGGCTACGATGCTCGCGACTTCAACTACGTGCCTCCTGCAAAAATATGAGCCGCAGCTCAGATATGACAGCGAAGAGAACTACTTTGCCGACTCCGCTGCCGAGATCACCGATAACTGGGGTGATGAAGAAGCCCTTCGAGGATCGACCGAAACCGGTAGGTACAGCAATTTTCTAGTCGATGAGACGAGTGAATGGCCGTTCAGCACTGTACTTGCCGTCGCCAGTCCTTTTGTCAAAGGTGGAAGCTTCCCTCTGACGCTTTCATCCCTTGGTGGGACTTATCCAAACGGCCAGACTGCCACTGAAGCAGATTTGCTTGTTGAGGGTGAAGAATATGTGCGCGACGCCCACCGACTCGAGGCAGCTGGCTACCTCAATGCTGCTTACGCTCATGCCGTCACCGACGCAACCGGAAAGCGTTGGCTTGAGTACTGGTATTGGTATTATTATAACCCGAAGGACTATGCTGGCATCGGTAAGCACGAGGGTGACTGGGAAACGGTAATCGTTGGCCTCGACGCCAACAGCCGGCCTGAGGAGGTCATCTTTTCCCAGCATGAGGGTTCTTCAAACTGTTACATCGGGGATGTGGAGCAGGTTGAAGAAGGGGGACCTGTCGTGTACGTAGGCCTCGACTCGCACGCCGGCTACCAGAAACCGGGTGCATTTTGGGCCACGGGCGAAGATGATTATGCCGACGGCGATGGCGCCTGGGTCAAGCCCGGTCTGATCATCATCGGCAACTCGCCGCCGAGCTGGATCCTGTGGCCGGGGCACTGGGGGCATACCCACCCGGAAGGGGGTGTTCCCGGTCAGGCCACTAGCCCTCCGGGTCCGTATTTCCACGATGCTTGGAGCGCGCCCGATGCCTATGCATCCGAGGCGTATGAATGCACTGAAACTTCGGAAGAAGGACAAGGGCCCCTGGAAATATTTGCAAGCTCTGGAGCGGCGTCCCCGGGCATTCGGAGCGTGAAGGTGGTTGGGCGAAGGCCGGAAGTCAGCTATGTCGTGCCGAAGGCAGACGGCGAAGGTTTCTGGCCGCGACTCCGGATCTCGGTGAATGAGCTTGGAGACGGGGGTATTCCGCCGACTTCGAGCACGATCAGCAACGTTAAAGCAAAGGGCACGCTGACGGTTCCCTTAAATGTGAGGCCCGGGCACGCTGCTGAAGTGACCGGAAGCATCGTTTACAAGAATGGACGGAGGGTTCATCTGGCCCCTAAGGTCGTCGAGGGCTCCTAGCTTCAACATCGATTGGCCAGAGGCTCGCTCGTTTCGGCATGCAGATATTGCAAGCCATCGTGCACACGCAGGAGCGCTCGCCCGAAGGCGAAAGCCTGAGCCGTGCGTGACTTCCTCCTGAACGAATCGATCAAGCGGCTTGCGACCGAGACCGCGACGCGCCTGAGCACGCTGGTCGCGATGGGGGAGGAGATCCCGTTCGACGTCGCCGCCGATGCTGGCGACGAAGCGTCTTTCTACAGCTACGTGCCGATGACCGGTCGTTATGTGGCCGATCATGCCGAGGAGTTGCGGGTGCTGCCGAGCTTCGGGCCCGCCCGCGAGGCCGCGGTCGAAGCCGGCGTCGCCGCTCCATATCTGGAGGAGCGCGGCCAGGGCGTGCCCGCCGATCCGGGCGCGCGGGCCGAGCTGATGCTGATCACCTTCTTCTCCGAGCTCTGGGAGGGATCGGCCGGCTTCGCGCTCGATCGCGAGCGCCTCGAGACCGCGCTGGCCACGCTCGACGCCGAAGCCCGCGGCGCCGACGACGCCGAGATCTTGATCGCGCCGATCGTCGGCCTGCGGATGCCGATGCCGCGCCTGCAGCTGCCCCACGACGTCCGCATCGTCCGCGCCGACTCGATCGAGGCGCCGGTCGACGCGATGCGCAGCGAGGGCATGGGTCGCGCTGCCTGGGAGCCGCAGTACCTGGCCGTCGCCGAGCAGGACGACGAGGGCGGGGTGGAGACCGCCCTGCAGCAGCTGCGCGAGCTGATCAGCGTGATGAGGCTCTTCAAGGGCGGCGGCATCGGCCTCGGTCCCTACGCCTTCGCCCCCACCGGCGAGGGCTGCTGGCGGAGGATCCCCACCGGCGCGCCCGCCACCCGTCCCGGCGGCTACCGCCTCGACGAGACGGAGGCCGAGGAGCTGATCGCCTTCGGGACCGCGCTGGAGGCGCGACCGGACCCCGACAACGCCCTGAGCTGGGCCGTCGGCCGCTTCGAGATGGGCTGCGAGCGCGCCACCGCGCTCGAGGGCCTGAGCGACCACTTGCTGGCGATGCGCGCTGTGCTCGAGGGCCACGGGCCCGTCGGCGCCTCGCTGCCGCTGCGCGCCGCGGCGCTGATCTGCGACGAGGAGATGGACCGGATCGAGGCCGGCGAACGGGTCGAGGAGGTGCTCGGGCTGGAGCGGTCGATGATGAACGGCCGTCCGGTCGAGCGCGCCGTCGAGCTCGCCGGCTGGCTGGAGGAGAACGCCCGCAGGCTGCTGCGCCAGGCGGCCCTGGGGGAGCTCGGCAACGACCTCAGCACGGTTGCCGACGAGACCCTGATCGTCAGCGGGCTGGCCGAAGGCGACGCCGAGATCACGGTCTCGGTCGCCGAGCAGGCACCCGAGCCCCTGCTGGACCCCGAGCCCGACTTCGCCCCCGACCCCGGCCCCGGAGAGATCTCGATCGAAGCCCTCGATCCCGCGCCCTCCTCAGAACTTCAACTGCCCGTCGACGAACTACCGGAGGAGGAGTACGTGGAGCAGGAGACCCGCATCATGGAGCCGATTCCGGCCGAAGACGAGATCAGGATCACGGCCACCCCGTGGCTCGAGGAGGTCTCCGACCCGAGCGGCGGCGACACGATCCAGTGGCCGGCCGACTCCGACCGCGACATCCAGCACCGCGAGAAGGTCGACACCCCCCGGGTGCGCCATCTCTTCCCCGTTCCCGAGGACGCCGACTGGGACGTCGAGCACCTCGAGTTCGAGTACAGCCGCAACCGCGTCAGCTAGCGCTCAAGCTCGGCCCGCCGCCATCTCGACCCGCTCCTCGGCGGTCGCGAAGAGGTAGCGGTCGATTTCGGTTAGGCCGCGGAGGTCGTGGACGTCCTCGTCGAGGTAGGGGACGCGGATCACGCAGCTGGTGCGGAGCTCGTTGGCGAGGTGGTCGATGTTGCGGGCGTCGCGCTCGGCGAGGGCCTGGTAGTCGGCGAAGTTGTCGGCCACGCGCTTGGCGAGCTTGGCGTCGCCGAGCTTGTTGGCCAGGTCCTCGGGGAGATCTTCGACCTCGGCGCGGAGCTCGTCGGCGGGGTAGTGGACCTTGTTGACGATGACGCCGCCGAAGGGGAGCTTCGCCTCGACCAGTTTGCGGTGGAAGTAGACGGCCTCGTCGATCGGCTCGCCCTGCGGGCCGCAGACGACGAGGAAGCAGGTCTCCGGGTCGGCGAGGAGTTTGTTGACGCGCTTGGCGCGGGCCTGGAAGCCGTCGACCATGCCGCTGAAGGCGTTGAAGAACTCGGCCAGGTCGGCGATCAGGTCGAAGCCGACGATTTTCTTGAAGACGCTGAGCATCACCGAGACGCCGCGGCCGGTGACCTTCGCCGCCAGACCCGTCGGCTTCATGAAGACGCGCAGCGATTTGCCCTCGATGAACTGGGTCAGCCGTTTCGGGGCCTCGAGGAAGTCGAGCGCGTTGCGGGTCGGCGGCGTGTCGAGGACGAGCAGGTCGAAGCCGCCTTCGGTGTGGAGCTCGAACAGCTTCTCCATCGCCATGTACTCCTGCGAGCCGGCCAGGGCGCTGGAGATCTGCTGGTAGATCCGGTTGTTCAGGACCCGGTCGCGCGACTCCTCGTCGGGCGCCTGGCGGGCGACCAGCTCGTCGAAGGTCGCTTTGGCGTCGAGCATCATCGCCCACAGCTCGCCCTTCATCTCGACGCCCTGCTCCTCGAGCAGGGCCGGCTCGACGCGGCGAGCCTCGTTGCCCAGCTCGGCCAGGCCGAGGGAGTCGGCCAGCCGCTTCGCCGGGTCGATCGTCAGCACGCAGACTTTCAGCCCCTGCGCCGCCATCCCGGTGGCGATCGCCGCCGAGGTCGTCGTCTTGCCGACGCCGCCGGAGCCGGCGCAGATGCAGATCGATTTGCCGTCGAGGACTTCGCCGACCGAGGCCATCAGGAGAGCTTCCTCGAGAGGCGTCGGGCGGCCTCGACGTCGAGCTCGGGCTCGAAGAGGAAGGGGAGCGATTTGACCGGCGCCTCGACGCCGCGCTTCAGGCGCGAGAGCTGCTGGCGCTGCGAGCGGGCCCGGCCGAACTCCGAGAGCGCCGCCCGCGCCGCCGCCCGCGCGGCGCCGTTCTCGTTCTCGGCCAGCTGCGCCAGCTTCTCCGTCTCCTCCTTCTTGAACCGCTCCGGGTAGAGCCCGTTGAGGTAGACGCGGTCGACCGCGACGCCGACCTCGTCGCGCAGGTCCCTCTCCAGCGCCACCGACTCGTTGACCGGCATCTCCTCTGGCAGGGCGACGATCGCGGTGCCGGTGTTCTCGTGGTCGGTGATGAAGCGGTCCAGCGTCACGGCCTGCGAGTGGATCGGGCCGACGCGGGCGATCGAGGCGAAGGTGCGCGGCGTCTGCAGGAAGCCGACCCCGTGGCCGGTGGCGGGCGCGTCGACGATCACCAGGTCGTACTTGCGGCCCTTCTTCACCTTGCGGTCGAGCTGTGCCAGCTCCCAGATCTTGCCGATCGTGACCAGCTCCTTCAGCCCGGGGGTCGCGGCGGCGAGGTAGTTGAAGATCCGGCTGCGGAAGAGCATGTCGCGCATCGCCCGCACCTTCAGCTGCAGCAGGACGTACTCGCGCATCGACTCGTCGGGGTCGATCGAGATCGACCAGAGGTTCTCCTCCATCTCGACCTCGTGGAAGCCGACGGCCGTGTGCTCGAACATCCGCGAGGCGTTCTCCTGGGAGGAGACCTCGCAGACGATCGTCCGCTTGCCTTCGCTGGCGGCGCGGAGGCCAAGCGCCACCGCCACCGTCGTCTTGCCGACGCCACCCTTGCCGGTGACGATCACGAGTCGCTTGTCTAAGAGTTCGGGGATTGGCTGATTCCTAGCAATTTCGGAGGGGGGCAGGAAAAGCGGGGTCCCATACGAATATCCGCGCAATGGGATTTCTAAGCCGCAAGAAGCCGAAGCCTGCACCCGTCGATATCCATGAGGAGCGTCCGATGGAAGATGAGCTCCAGGGTATGGAAGAAGCCGTGCCTTTGAGGGACGAGCCTAGGGACCAGGGCGATTGGCCCGCGGGTCCTGTCGACGCAGGGGACCCACCACCTCCTGCGCGGCAGGAGGTGGTCCCCCCTACGACGCCACCCACGGGAGAGGCGCTTGAGGTCGAGCCGTCCGAGGTCGTGGTTGAGGAGGAGCCGGAGGCTGAGGGCGATGCGCGGATGCGGGCTGTGGATCTGATTGCGCCTACCCGCCTCGACTTCCTGGCCGAGAAGGAGGCTGCCGCGGAGCCGCCGGTCAAGACCGCCGAGGTCATCGCCTTCGCCAACCAGAAGGGCGGGGTCGCGAAGACGACCACGACGCTGAACCTGGCCGTCGCCTTCGCCGAGTCCGGTTACCGCGTTCTCTGCATCGACCTCGACCCGCAGGGGAACCTGACCATGAGCCAGGGGATCGACCCCGACAAGGTCGAGAAGAGCCTCTACGACGTGCTCGTCAACGACATGCCGATCTCCGAGATCATCGTCAAGCGCGAGATCGACATCGCCGTCGCCTCGATCGACCTGGCCGGCGCCGAGATCGCGATGAGCACCAAGATCGGCCGCGAGCGCTCGCTGGAGAAAGCGCTGAAAGAGGTCGCCGGCGACTACGACTTCGTCTGCATCGACACGCCGCCCAGCCTCGGCCTGCTGACGATCAACGCGCTCACCGCCGCCAACAAGGTGATCGTCCCGGTCCAGTGCGAGTACCTCTCGATGCGCGGGCTGGTCCAGCTGCAGAACACGCTGAAGATGATCCAGGAGAACCTCAATCCCGACGTGCGGATCGAGGGCATCCTGCCGACGATGCTCGACTCGCGGACGATCCACGCCAAGGAGGCGGTGGAGATCCTCGAGGAGAACTTCGGCGACCTCGTTTTCCAGTCCCGGATCAAAAAGGCGATCAAATTCGCCGAGGCCCCGGTCAAAGGCGCCTCCGTGCTCAAGTACGATTCTGGCTCGAGCGCAGCGAACTACTACCGGGAGCTGGCGAAGGAGGTTCTGGCGAATGGCACGGCGTAACAAGCGCGCGAGCATGCGCGAGGGGCCGCTGTCCGACCTCTTTCGGTCCACCTCCGAGGACGCTCCGGTCGATCCCCCCGAGGCGCCGAGGTACGGCCGCCAGGATCCGGCCGAGGCGAAGAAGAGCCAGGACGAAGGTGGTCGGGACGCGGGTCCTGTCGCCGCAGGGGACCCACCCCCTACGACGCCACCCGCGTCAGAGGCGGTTTCGGCTGACGTTCCACTGCAAACCGATGAGGCGCCCGCTCTTTATGACCAGGAGGTTTTGGGTTCGGAGCGGGATATCGAGACTTCAGGTGAGTCTGCTCCTGAGCGGTTGAAGCGGGTTTTCAACGAGGAGCCTTTGCCGCGCGGACGGGATCAGTTCGTGCCGGAAAACCCGCGCTACGGGCGCGACGAGCCTGCCTATGAGCCGCCGGGGAGCGGGGAGCCGCACCAGCCGGTGATCAAAGTCGTCGGTGTCGGCGGGGCCGGCGTCAACGCCGTCAACCGGATGGTCGACGCCCGCATTCCCGGGGTCGAGTTCATGGCGGTCAACACCGATCTCCAATCGCTGCAGCTCTGCGTCGCCGACGTCACCGTCCACATCGGCGACGAGCAGACGCGCGGCCTCGGCGCCGGTGCCGACCCCGAGGTCGGCCACCGCTCGGCCTTCGAGGAGCAGGACAAGATCAAGCGCCTGCTGAAGGGCTCCGACATGGTCTTCGTCGCCGCCGGCGCCGGCGGCGGTACCGGCTCGGGCGCCGCCCCGGTCGTCGCCCGCCTCGCCCGCGAGGTCGGCGCGCTCACCGTCGGCATCGTCACCAAGCCGTTCAGCTTCGAGGGGAGCCGCCGCGGCGAGCAGGCGAACAAGGGGATCGAGGAACTCGCCGCCGAGGTCGACACCCTGATCGTCGTCCCCAACGACCGCCTGCTCGACGTCCTCGACCAGCAGACCTCGATGGTCGAGGCCTTCAAGGTCGCCGACGACGTCCTCCGCCAGGGCGTGCAGGGGATCTCCGACCTGGTCACCCTGCCGGCGGTGATCAACCTCGACTTCGCCGACGTGCGCTCGATCATGTCCGAAGCCGGCCGCGCCCTGCTCGGGATCGGCATGGCCTACGGCGACGACCGCGCCGTCCTCGCCGCCGAAAAAGCGATCTCCTCGCCGCTGCTGGAGACCTCGATGGAGGGCGCCCGCTCGATCCTGCTCTCGATCACCGGCGGCGCCGACCTCTCGCTGGTCGAGGTCTCCGAGGCCGCCAAGGTGGTCGGCGAGGCCGCCCACCCCGAGGCCAACATCATCTTCGGCGCCAACGTCGACGAGGAGCTCTCCGAGCAGATCTGGGTCACCGTCGTCGCCACCCGCTTCGACGGCCGGGGCCAGCCGCAGCGGCGCGCCGCCGAGCCGACGATCCGCCGCACCAAAGACGCCGAGCCTTCGCGTCGCGGCCGTGGCGGAGAGCGCGAGCTCGGCATCGACGTCCCCGAGTTCCTGCCCGGGTAGCGGCCGGCCCCATGCGAGGGGTCGTCGCAGCCGGGCATCCGCTGAGCGCCGAGGCCGGCGCCGGCGTCCTGCGAGAGGGCGGCAACGCCGTCGATGCGGCCGTCTGCGCGGTGCTCGCCTCCTTCGCCGTCGAGAGCCCGCTGACCGGGTTCGGGGCGGGCGGCCACATGATGGTTCACCAGGGCGGCGAGACGACCCTGATCGATTTCTTCGTCGCCGCCCCCGGCCTCGACGAGATCGAGCGCACCACCGAGCTGGTCCCGGTGCCGGTCCGCTTCGACGCCGAGACGACGCAGACGTTCTACGTCGGCCCGGCCTCCTGCGGGGTCCCCGGCACCGCCGCCGGCCTCGCCCACGCGCTGGAGCGGTTCGGGACGCTGCCGCTGGCGGACCTCGTTGGCCCGGGCGTGCGGCTCGCCCGCGAGGGGGCGCCGGTCAACCACGGGCAGGCCTACATCCTCGACATCCTCGCCCCGATCCACGAGCGGATGCCCGGGACGCGGGAGCTGTACGCGCCGGCGGGACGGCACCTCGGCGAAGGCGACCGCTTCCGCTTCCCTGAGCTGGCCGAGGCGCTGGAACGCTACGCCGAGGCGGGTCCGGACCTCTTCTACAAGGGCGAGGTGGCGGCGGCGATCAGCGACTTCGTCGTCAGCCGCGGCGGCATCGTCGGCCCCGGCGACCTCGCCTCCTACGCCGCGATCGAGCGCAATCCGATCGACGCGCCCTTCCGCGGCACCGAAGTCCTCACCAACCCGCCGCCCTCCTCCGGCGGCATCCTCATCTCCTACTGCCTCGGCCTGCTCGAGCGGCTCGGTCCCTCGAGCGGTCCCGAGCAGCTGGTCGCGGCGATGGAAAGCGCCAACTCGCGCCGCGACCTCGCCTTCGCCGAATCGCTCTACGAGGAAGGGATGGAGATCGGCTTCCTCGACCCCGCCGGCCTCGACCTCGCCGCCGCCGACCTGCTCGGCTCGACGACCCACATCTCGGTCCTCGACGCCGAGGGCAACTGCGCCAGCGTCACCTGCTCCAACGGCTCCGGCTCGGGCGTGCTCGTCCCCGGAACGGGTGTGATCCTCAACAACATGCTCGGCGAGGAGGACCTCAACCCCGCCGGCTTCCACCTGATCGCGCCGGGCCGCCGGGTGCCCTCGATGATGGCCCCGACGGTGGTGCTCCGCGACGGGGAGATCGTCCTCGCGCTCGGCAGCGCCGGCTCCAACCGGATCCGCTCGGCGATCCTGCAGACGGTGGTGCGGGTGGTCGAGCAGGGCTTCCCGGTCGCGGCGGCGATCGAGGCGCCACGCTTGCACTTCGAGGGGGGGATCGTCCAGGCCGAGCTGGGGGTCGATCCGGACGCGCTCGACCGGCTCGAGGCCCGCGGGCGCCGGGTGGCCCGCTGGCCGTCGCTCAACCTCTTCTTCGGTGGCACCCAGGCCGTCGCCCGCGACCCCGCCACGGGAGAGCTCAGCGGCGGCGGCGACCCCCGTCGCGGCGGGGCCGTCGCATACGCTGACTGACCGATGGCGGCGGGGCCTGAGATCGATTTCGCGGCGGAGGGCCTGCTCGACGAGCTCGAGGGGGAGGCGCGGCAGGCGCGTCTGATCCTGCTCGAAGAGCTTGCCGCCGACGGCGTCTCCCTGGAGGAGCTGCACGAAGCCGTCGCCGCGGGCCGGCTGGCGCTGCTGCCGGTCGAGCGGGCGCTGGCCGGGACCGGGCGGCGCTACACGGCGCGCGAGATCGCGGAGATCGTCGGCATCGACCTGGAGAAGCTGCGCCGTTTCAGCGCCGCCCTCGGCGTCCCCTACACCGACCCCGACGAACCGCGCGGCACCGAGGCCGACCTCGACGCGGCGCGGCGGATGAAGGCCTTCCTCGACGCCGGCCTGCCGGAGGAGGGGATGCTTCAGGTGGCGCGGACGATCGGGATGGGGACCGCGCGGATCGCCGAGGCCAACCGCGAACTGGTGATCCGCACCCTGACCCGGCCCGGCGACAGCGAGCGCGACGTCGCCCTGCGCTTCGCGGCGGCGGCCGAGGCGATGATGCCGCTGGTCGGCCCGACCGTCGTCCACGCCCTGCAGGCGAACATGCTGGAGCAGATCCGTCGCGACGTGATCGCCACCGCCGACCTCGCCTCCGGGGCGATCGGCGGCACCGCCAACCTCACCGTCTGCTTCGCCGACCTGGTCGAGTTCACCCGCCTCGGCGAGGAGATTCCGGCCGAGGAGCTGGGGCTAGTCGCCGGCCGGCTGGAGGAGATGGCGAGCGCCGTCGCCGAGCCGCCGGTGCGGCTGGTGAAGACGATCGGCGACGCGGTGATGTTCGTCGCCAACGAGGCCGAGCCGATGCTGCGCGCGGCGCTGGCGCTGATCGCCGCCGCCGAGGCCGAAGGCGAGGAGTTCCCCTGGCTCCGAGCCGGCCTCTCCTGCGGCTCGGTCCTGCCGCAGTCAGGCGACTACTACGGCCGCCCGGTGAACCTGGCGAGCCGCATCACCGGCGTCGCCCGCCCCGGCAGCGTCGTCGTCGACGCCGTGGTCAAGGAGGCGGCGGGGGAGGGCTTCGCCTACACGTACATAGGCGAGCGTCGCCTCAAGGGCATCGACGCCAAGGTGAAGCTGTTCCGCGCCCGCCTCGGCGAGTAACTGCGCGATCGTTCATATTCATCCTCCCAACGACTTGTTTTCGGAGATATCTGCGCGATCACGCATATTTTCCTATCTAGCGGCTGAAAGTAGGCTATAATGCACGATTGTGCATCAGAAACTTGAAAGCGCCGAAGCCGGAGCCGATTCAATAGGCGCGAGCGTGCGCCGTGCCCGGGAGGAGCTCGGCATGCGCCAGGACGAGCTTGCCCTCGCCGCCGGAGTCAGCACCAGGGCGGTACATCAGATTGAGAACGGCAAGCCGACCAGTCGCCTGGACACGGTCTTCCCCGTGCTCGCGGCGCTGGGACTGAAGTTCAGGATCGAGTGAACCCTCCGTCGCAGACGCTCTCGGTCTTTCTGCGGGGAAGACCAGTTGGATCGCTGGAGCGGACCGGGTCCTCCCGCTATCGCTTCGTGTATTCCGAGGATGCGATCGAGGGCGATCGCAGCGACCCGATGGCGAGGCTCTCGGCCTCCCTGCCGCTGCGCGAGGAGCGGTTCAAGCCGAGTGAGTCGGCCCCGTTCTTCGAGGGCCTGCTGCCGGAGGGGGCGGTGCGCGCCAACGTCGCCGGCAAGCTCGGGCTCAGCGAGGGCAACGGCTTCGGCCTGCTGGCGGCGCTCGGCGCCGATTGTGCCGGGGCGGTGATGGTGCTGCCCGAGGATCGACCGCCAGGATCGGCGGGCGCCGCTCCTCGCCCTCTCAGCGAAAGCCAGGTCGGCGAGCTGCTCCGCGATCTTCCCCGCGACCCTCTCGGTGTCGACGCCGACCCCGGGGGGGTGCGCCTGAGCTTGGGCGGCGTCCAGGACAAGCTGATCCTGATCCGCCTTCCCGGCGGCGAGTTCGCCCAGCCGCTCGGAGGGATGCCCAGCAACTGCCTGCTGAAGCCCGAGCACGAGCGCTTCGAGGGGCTGGCGGTCAACGAGGCGTTCTGCATGAGGGTCGCGTCCGCGGCCGGGAACGAGGTTGCCACGACCGAGCTGCTCGAATTCGACGGCATTCGCTGCCTGTACAGCGAGCGCTTCGATCGCACGGTCAATGTCGATGGCGCGACCGTCCGTCTCCATCAGGAGGACATGTGCCAAGCCCTCGGCCTGCTGCCGACCCAGAAGTACGAAGCCGAGGACGGGCCATCGGTGGCGTCGGTGATCGCCTTGCTGCGGAGGCAACCGAGCCCGCGTATCGCCCTCGACGTCAACGCCTTCGTCCGCGCGGTGCTGACCAGCTTCCTGCTCGGCAACAGCGACGCGCACGGCAAGAACTTCTCGCTCCTCTACGACCCGGCGACCGGTGTTCGTCTGGCCCCGCTCTACGACGTCGTTTCCACTGCTGTCTACGACAGCCTGACCCCGCGCCTGGCGATGGCGATCGGCGGGGAGGACGACCCCTCCCGGGTCGACCTCTCGAACTGGAAGCGCTTAGGCGCCGAGAGCGGTCTGGGGGGTGCGCTGCCCAGATTCGTCCAACGCTGGTCGAGCGAGGTTGTCGCGGCGACCGAAGCCTGCCTTCGCGATGCCGAGCAGGAGGGCTGGTCGCACCCCGTCCTGGAGGCGATCGCCGATGTCTGCCGGGAGCGAGCTCGCCGCTTGATCGACGGCCACTAGGCCGGCTTGCGGGCCGAGACGAGCAGGTTGTAGAAGAGCTCGGCGGGGAGGTAGGGCTCGAGCACTCGGGTGTCGACCTTCTGCAGGGCGATGTAGCTGTTGAAGGCGAAGCGGCGCCAGCCGAAGGAGATCGATTCCGGCTCGGCGCTCGACTCGACCGTGCGCAGACCCCAGCCCCAGGCGTTGGAGAGCAGCTCCTCGCCGCCGACGTGGCGCTTCTCGAAGCCGCTGTCGCGGAGCAGGCGGCGGAGGTCGGCAGGGGCGAAGGCGTGGACGTCGACCTCGCCCTCGAGCGAGTGGTCGTGGGACTGGTCGCCTTCGGCGACGGCGCGCTGGCGGGCGCCGACCGCGCGGCGCCAGAGCGGCGCCAGGGCCATGCCGGCGCGCTTCGGCGCCGCCGCCAGGGTGTCGCCGTAGCGGGAGGGCTCGCCGGCGAAGGCGATCATCCCCCCCGGGCGCAGGACGCGGCGGAATTCGGCGAAGGCCTTGTCGAGGTCGGGGATGTGGTGGAGGACGGCGTGGCCGAAGACGAGGTCGAAGCTTTCGTCCTCGAAGGGGAGGATCTCGGCCTCGGTCTCGACCGTGGTCACGTGCTCGATTCCGAGCGCATCGGCCGTCGCCGCCAGCCGCTTCAGCATCCCCGGCGAGATGTCGGTCGCGGTCAGCCGCTCGATCACCCCGAGCTGGACGAGGTTGAGCGAGAAGTAGCCGGTCCCCGAGCCGATCTCCAGCGCGTCGCCGAAGGAGCGGCCCTTGAGGCCGCCGAGCGCCTTGACCAGCTTCAGGCGGACCTGCCGCTGGCCGACGTCGCCGAAGTCGATGCCCCACTTGGCGTCGTACTCGTCGGCGGCCGCGTCGTGGTAGCGGGTGTTGACGTCCTTGATGTGCTCGTGGGTGGCGGTGGGGGAGGCTGGCATGGGCCGGGACTCTAATAGCGTCCCGGCCGTGGAGCGTCACTACCTGCAGCGCAACCAGCCGCCCGGGGTGCCGCCGCTGCCGTTGACCGGCGAGCGGACGCTGCCCGACGTGCCCGAGGAGAACTACTGGTTCCGCCGCCATCTGGTCGTCTACGAGTGGATCGCCGGGCACCTCGGCGGCAAGCGGGTGGTCGACATGGCCTGCGGCGAGGGCTACGGTTCCGACGTCCTCGCCGGCGGCGCCGCGAGCGTCGTCGGCGTCGACGCCAACCCCGAAGCGCACGACCACGCGCGGCTCCGCTACCAACGCCCGAACCTGCGCTTCGAGCGCGACCTGGTCGAGTCGTTCGCCGAGCCCTGCGACGCCGTCGTCTTCCTGCAGACGATCGAGCACGTCCAGGACCCCGGGGCGATCCTCGAGCACTTCAAGTCGATGCTCGACCCCGGCGGCGTCGCCTTCGTCTCGACCCCCAACCTGCTGACGCTGGCGCCCCCGGGGGCGGAGAAGTCGGACAACCCCTGGCACGTGAAGGAGTACCGCGCCGAGGAGTTCCGCGCCCTCTGCGAGGCGCATTTCCCCCGGGTCGAGATGTTCGGCCTCTTCCACGCCCGCAAGCTGCGCGCCCACGAGCTGGCGATCAAGCTCGGCTGGGACAGCGTCCACAAGCACCTGCGCCTGACCAGGCCCTTCTACGACCGCTTCACCCCCGCGATCGCCGCCAGCGATTTCAGCTTGAAGAAAGAAAATCTCGACACCGCATTGGACTTCCTCGCCGTCTGCCATGCGTGAGTCGGATCCGCCCCTGCCGGGGGGTGGCGCCGAATTGGGGGACCATCCCGAGCAGCTACTGCAGCGCAGGGATGGTGGTACCAAATCGGTGACAGGACCCGCCGGCCCGGACACGCACGGGGACCTGGCGATCGTCCTGCACAGCCACATGCCCTACGTCGAGGGCTTCGGCACCTATCCGTTCGGCGAGGAGTGGCTGTTCGATGCGGCGATCCGGTCCTACCTGCCGGTGCTGGAGATCGCGCGCGACCTGACGATGACGGTGACGCCGGTGCTGGCCGACCAGCTCGAGGATCCCGGCGCGGCCGAGCGGCTGCGCCGCTTCCTCATCGAGTGGCGGATCGGCGCTGCCGAGGCCGATATGCCGCAGGTGCCGGAGGAGTGCCGGGCGGCCTGCGAAGGCGAGCAGCGGCGCTACGAACACGCCCTGGAGCTGCTCGACGCGGCCGCCGGCGACCCCCTCGCGCCCTTCCAGCGAGCGGCGGCTGAGGGCCGGGTCGCGCTCGCTACCTCGAGCGCGACCCACGCCGTGCTGCCGCTGCTGGCGACGCGGCAGGGCCTGGAGCTGCAGCTCGACGCCGGCATCCGCTCCCACCGCCGCCGCTTCGGCTGGGACGGCGGCTTCTGGCTGCCCGAGTGCGCCTACGTCCCCGGGCTCGAGTTGTCGCTTGCCGAACAGGGAGTGCGGTGGTTCTGCGTCGACCAGAGCGAGCACGCCGAGCCGCTCGACGCGCTGGCGCCGGTGCGGACCGAGGCCGGGCCGGTGGCGCTGCCGATCGACTGGGAGGCGATCTCCTGGCTCTGGTCCCTCGACGGCTACCCCTCCGACCCGGCCCACGCCCAGTTCGCCGGCAAATCCCTGCGCGGGATCCGGATCTGGCGGGTCGGCGGCGGCGCCTACGACCCGGTTGCGGCCGAGGCCGCGGCACGCCGGCAGGCGGGCGAGTTCCTCGATGCGGTCGCGGCCCGGCTCCGCACCTACGCGCAGGAGCGCGGCGATCGCGGCCTGCTCGTCTTCGCGATCGACACCGAGCTCCTCGGCCACTGGTGGTCGGAGGGGCCGATCTGGCTGCGCAGCGTCCTCGAAGGCGCCGGGGCGGCGGGGGTGCGGCTGCTCACCGTGCCGCAGGCCCTGGCCGAGCACGAGCCGGTCGAGCGGCCCCTGCCCGCCTCGACCTGGGGCGAGGGCAAGGACCTGCGGACGTGGGACTCGCCGCCGGTCGCCGACCTCGCCTGGGGCGCGCGGCGGATGGAGCTGCGCCTGCTGCGGGCGATCTCGGGCGGCCTGCGCGGGCCCTGTCTCGAGCGCGCCGCGAGGGAGCTGCTCGCCGCTCAGGCGAGCGACTGGGCGTTCCTCGATCAGCGCGGCCAGGCGGGTGACTACGCCTACCAGCGCGCCACCGATCACTCACGGGCGATGTTGGAGGCCATAGACTGCGACCGCCCCACCGATCCGCGTATGCGCTCCCTCGCCCCGGACCTCAGCCTCGCTCCGCTCCTGGAGCCATAGAAATCACCGGATCAAGCCACCGATGACCCGCGTTCTGATTCTTTCCTGGGAGTACCCGCCGCTGATCGAGGGTGGCCTCGCCCGCCACGTCCGCAAGCTCTCCGAGGCGCTGGTCGATCGCGACGTCGAGGTGCATGTGCTGACCCGCGGGGGGGAGGAGTCGCCGGCGACCGAGAACCGCGCCGGGGTGGTCATCCACCGGATCCGCGAGCCGAAGCGGCCGACCGACCTCGGCGAGTTCGTCGCCTGGATCGAACGGATGAACTCAGACATGCTCGCCGCCGGCGTCGAGCTCGGCGACCGCTACAGCTACGACCTCGTCCACGGCCACGACTGGCTCGTCGCCAACGCCTGCGACCACCTCGCCCGGCGCTTCGACGCGCCGCTGGTGACGACGATCCACGCCACCGAGTACGGCCGCCACCAGGGCTGGGTCGACAAGCACCCGCAGACCTACATCCACGGCGTCGAGCGCTGGATCACCAACCGCTCCGACCGCGTCATCGCCTGCTCCCACTACATGCGCGAACAGGTCGCCGACATCTTCGGCGTCGAGGAGGGGCGGATCAGCGTGATCCCGAACGGGATCGACCCCGACGACCTGCCCGCCCAGCCGGCGGCGGAGCTGGCTCGGCTGCGCGCCGAGTTCGCCACACCTGAGGAGAAGCTGGTCCTGCTGATCGGCCGGCTCGTCTACGAGAAGGGGTTCCAGCTGGCGCTGGAGGCGATGCCGCGGGTGATCGAAGAGGCGCCGGGGACGCGGTTCCTGGTCGCCGGCTCGGGCACCCACGAGGCCGAACTGAAGCGCCAGGCGGAGGAGCTGGGGCTGATGGAGCACGGCACCTTCCTCGGCTGGATCGGCGACGACGTCCTGCACTCGCTCTACCGGATCGCCGACCTCACCGTGGTCCCCTCGATCTACGAGCCCTTCGGCCTGGTCGCCCTCGAGGCGATGGCCTCCGGCTGCCCCTGCATCGTCGCCGACACCGGCGGGCTGCGCGAGGTCGTCCCGCACGAGGAGGCGGGGCTGCGCTTCCGCGCCCACGACCCCGAAGCGCTGGCCGAGGTGGCGATCCGCGTCCTCTCCGACGACGAGCTCGGCCGCCGCCTGGTCGCCGAAGCCTACGAGCACCTGCGCCGTTTCGACTGGGGCGACGTCGCCGAGCAGACGGCCGCCGTCTACGCCGACCTCGCCGGCGCGAAGACGCCCTAAAGCGATTCGCCGCGCTCAGCCGCGCCGCGCCAGCGAGCGCTCGCTGATGCTGAAGCTGCCCGCGGCGCTGTTGCCGGGGGTCCAGTGGATGCCGTCGAGCAGCTCCAGGGGGGAGATCGAGAGGGCGCCGGCGATCTTCATCAGCGTGTCGACCCGCGCCAGGCGTGTTCCCGCCTCGAGCATCCCGATCTCGGTCCGGTGCAGCGAAGCCAGGGCGCCGAGTTCCTCCTGCGACATCGCCGCGCGGCGGCGGCAGCGAAAGAGGTTGCGCCCGAACTTCAGCGCGACCTCCTCGGATCGGAGTCTCCCGTCGGCGGCCATGCAGACACTGTTTCGCGAACGGCGCATTGTCGGCCAGACAATACGTTTCAGGTCTGACGGACTTCTTGCAGCGGCTGCATCGTCGTCCAGGCCTCGGGGTCCGGTTCGACCGGTCGCTCCCAGCGCAGATCCCGCGGCGCCTCGCGCATGCGAATGATGCGGGCGGGGATGCCGCCGACGACGGCGTTGGCGGGAACGTCCTTGGTGACGACCGAGTTGGTGCCGATCACCGAGTTGTCGCCGACGCTGACGCCGCGCAGGATGCAGGCGCCGTAGCCGATCCAGACGTTGTTGCCGACCTCGACGTCGCGCTTGTAGATGCCTTGCTGGCGGATCGGCCGCTCGACCTCGACGATCCCGTGGTCGAAGTCGATGAACATCGCCCGGTCGGCGATCACGCACTCGTTGCCGATTCGCACCCGCTGGTAGGCGGAGATCGTGCACTCCTGGCCCATCACCGTCTTGTCGCCGATCTCGACGACGCCCTCGTGGCAGCGGATCTTGGTTCGGTCGCCGATCCAGACGAAGCGGCCGAAGCGGATCTCGCCGCGGGGCTCGATCTTCAGTTCAAGGCCGCGGCCGAGGAAGAGGGGCCCGTTCGAGCGCCAGCGCCGGCCGGCCGGCGTCAGCACCCGCCGCCAGAGGTAGCGCCAGAACAGCCGCGCGTAGCGCTGGTTCAGCATCCTGTTCTGGGCCAAAAAGCGGAGCATCGCGGGGCAACTTTAAAGGCCGCCTCTTAGACTTGGCCGCCCTTGGCCGACGTCGCCAAATCCGCCCCGCTCGCCGAGCGGCTGCTCGCCGGCGAAAAGCGGGCCCTGGCGCGGGCGATCACCCTGATCGAGTCCGACGACCCGGCCGGCTGGGACCTCGTCCGCGAGGTCTACCCGCGGACCGGCAAGGCGCGGATCGTCGGCTTCACCGGTCCGCCCGGAGTGGGGAAGAGCACCCTGATCGGCGCCCTGACCGGCGAGCTGCGCAAGGCCGAGCGCGAGGTCGCGGTGCTCTCGATCGACCCCTCCAGCCCCTTCACCCGGGGCGCCCTGCTCGGCGACCGGATCCGGCTCACCGAGCACTTCCTCGACCCCGGCGTCTTCATCCGCTCGATGGCCTCCCGCGGCGCCCTCGGCGGCCTCTCCGAGGCGGCGCTGCAGGTGGCGCTGATCATGGACGCCGCCGGCAAAGACGACGTCCTGATCGAGACCGTCGGCGTCGGCCAGGCGGAGATCGACATCGTCGACCACGCCGACACGATCGTGCTGGCGCTGATGCCCGGCTCCGGCGACTCGATCCAGGCGCTGAAGGCCGGGGTGATGGAGATCCCCGACGTGATCGTCGTCAACAAGGCCGACCACCCGATGACCGACACGATGGTCCGCGAGGTTCGCGGCGTGCTCGCCCTCTCGCAGGACCCCGAGGGCTGGAAGGTGCCGATCCTGCGCACCGAGGCGGCCCGCGGCGAGGGGGTCGCCGAGCTGGCGGCGCAGATCGACGCGCACCGGCAGTTCATCGAGCAGGCGGGGACGCTGGCCGAGCGCCGCGCCCGCAACCTGCGCAGCGAGGTGCTCGGCATCGCCACCTCGAGGATGCGGCGCCGGCTCGAACAGACGGTCTCCGAAGACCCGGCGACGGCGGAGCTCCTCGACCGGGTCGTGAGTCGCGAGCTCGACCCGGCCACCGCCGCCAGCGAGCTGCTGGAGCGGCACGTCGATGAATGAGCCGGCGGGACCCTCCGCCGCCGAGGCGCTGAGCTGGCTCGGCGCCGAATTGGCCGATCTGAGGGGTGGTTCGGTTGGGCAGGTCGAGGGCCTCTACGTCGATGCCGACAGCGGCGAGCCGGCCTGGCTGATCGCCCGCCTCGGCCGCCGCCGACGCCCCCGCCTCGTCGCCGTCCCCTTCTCGAACTGTGCCGGTGCTCCCTTTGGCGTCTGGGTCGCCCAGGAGGCCGACGCAATCCGCAGCGCCCCGGTCGTCGACCCCACCCGGCCCCTGCGCCGCGAGCACGAGCTGGCGATCAGCGCCCACTTCGGGATCGGCGAGAAGGTCGGCCGCGCCGCCGCCGTGGCGGCCCGGCCCGAGGGTGACGTAACCGCGACACCGGCCGATCGGCGGCCATAGAGCGACCTCCGCGCAGATCGACGCGCCCGGAATCTCGCTACACGCCGAAAGGCTGATCGCAGCACGGTTCGCCGGCTCTCGAGGGTGAGGATGCCTGGTCTTCTTCGCGCCTTTGCCCACTAGAATTTGAGTAATGAGGCGCCGCTGTGGCAATGGGGGAAGTGGTTTCAGGGATCGGATTTTGAGGAGGTTCGGTCCACTGGCTGTGGTGGCGGGGTTGCTGGCCGTCCTCGTGGCTGGTTGCGGAGGCGGAGAAGAGACCCAGGCGGGCAAGACGGTTCCCGCCTCGCAAGCTGCCCAAGAGCAGCCTTCCAAACCCGAATCGAGAGAACCTCAATTGCTGTGGGTCGCCCTCGATGGCTGGGAAAGCGCCGAAACGCTCGGACTCGTGATGGCCGAAAAGAGCGGTTACTTCGAAAAGCTTCGTCTTGAACTCAACACGCTGGCGCCGGTCACCCCCGCTCTTTCGATCCCCGACGTGATCAACGGCAGCGACCAGATCGGGGTGGGCCATACCCCGCAGGCGATCGTCGCCAGAGCGAAAGGTGCGCCGATCGTGATCGTCGGCAGCCTCGTCTCGCAGCCGACGGCGGCGATGATCTGGCCGAAGAAATCGAACATCCACGGCATCGCCGACCTGAAGGGAAAGACCATCGCCATCCCCGGGGTGTCCTTCCAGCGGGACTTCCTCGAGAGCATCCTCGCGCGCGGGGGGCTGACGCTCGAAGACGTGAAGGTCAAAAAGGTCGGCAACGACCTGGTTCCCGCCTTGGTGAACGGGAAGGCCGACGCGATCTTCGGCGGCTCCGGAAACGTGGAGGGAGCAAATCTTGCGAGCCGAGGGCTCGAGCCGGTCGTGACTCCGGTAGGAGATCTGGGGGTGCCTCCCTACGAAGAACTCGTGCTCGTCGCTCGTGAAGACACCGCGTCGGAAATCTCCGAAGTGATGCATGACTTCGTCGGGGCGGTCGTCAAGGGTGCTACTGCGGCGGCGGACGATCCGAAGGGCGCCATCGATGCACTCCGATCGGCAGGCGAAGGGAATCCCGAAACGAGTGAAAGAGCTCGCCGGGTCGAAGTCAGCCAGACCCTTCCCCTGCTTTCCCAAAGCGGTGACGTGGACCCAGGCGAGATGGAAGACCTGGTCGCCTGGATGTACGAACAGGGAATGATCCAGACCAAGGTTCCGGTATCCGAGCTGATCGCCAGTCCGTGATCCGATGACCTTTCCGATGCATCGTCGGCTGGCCACGATGGCCCTCCTCGGCCTCGTTGCCCTCCTCGCCGGATGCGGGGAAACCGGTTCGAATTCGGACACCGAAACCGCGCACGTGGCGCGCGTGACGACAATGGGCGTGTCCTTCGAGGGTCGGATCGGGCCTGCGAACGCCGGCATCCGGCTGTCCGAAGAACGGGGCTATTTCGAAGACCGCGGTCGCGACATCTGGACCGGTGCCCCGGTGGGTCCAGCCAGGTCAGTCGTCTATGTGGCCCGCGGAACCGACGAGTTCGGCATCACCCATCTTCCCCAGTTGATGATCGCCAGGGAAGAAGGGTTTCCCGTCGTGGCAATCGGCAGCCTGGTCCCGCAAGCGACGATCGCGATGATCTGGCTGAAGAAGTCCGGAATCCGGAACATCCGCGATCTCGAGGGGAAGACCATCGCGATTCCCGGCATCACTTATCAGGAACGCCTCCTCGAAGTGGCGCTGAGGCGAGCCGGGCTGACGCGCAAGGACGTTCGAATCAAGAAGGTTGCCTATCACCTGCTCCCCTTCCTCCTCGACGGACGCGCGGACGCGATCTTCGGGGGTTCCTGGAACGTCCAGGGTGCCGCGCTCCAAGCCCGAGGCCTCGAACCTGTGATCAAACGCGCTCCCGCCCTCGGGATCCCGAACTACGACGAACTCGTGCTCTTCACCAGCGAGGACAACGTCGCCACCGAACCGGACCTTGTCCGTGATTTCCTGGCGAGCGTCGCGCAGGGCACCGCCGCGGTCGTCAAAGACCCCAAGGCCGCGATGAAGTCAGTCGGGTCCTCCGATGAAGCCGACCCCGAAGCCACCGCCAAGACGACGAGGGCGGAAGTCGAAGCGACGGTGCCGCTGCTCTCGAAGACCGGCTACCTGGACCCGGCCCGAGTCGCGAAGCTGGAGCGCTGGATGCGCGAAGAAGGGATGATTCGGCAGGAACCGCCGGTCTCGGAACTGCTCACCAACGAGTTCCTGCCGTCTCCTTGAGGTAGCCCCTGTCTACAGCTGCAGGCTCTTGACCTGCAGCAGCTCCTCGATCCCGTAGCGGCCGTTCTCGCGGCCGTGACCCGACTGGCCGTAGCCGCCGAAGGGGGCAAGCGGGTTGAAGGCGCCGCCGTTGATCTCGATCTGGCCGGTGCGGATGCGGCGGGCGACGGCGATCGCGCGGTCGCTGTCGGCCGACCAGACGCCGCCGGCGAGGCCGTAGGGGGTGGAGTTGGCGATCCGGACCGCGTCGTCCTCGCCTTCGTAGGGCTGGATCGCCAGCACCGGCCCGAAGATCTCCTCCTGGCCGATCGTCATCTCGGCCTCGACCTCGGAGAAGACGGTGGGGCGGACGAAGTAGCCGCGCTCGAGGCCGTCGGGCGCCTCGGCGCCGCCGGTGATCAGGCGCGCCCCCTCCGCGATCCCCTTCTCGACGTAGCCGCGGACGCGATCCCTCTGGACGTCGGAGGCGAGCGGGCCGAGGCGGGTGGAGGAGTCGAACGGGTCGCCGGGGGTGAAGCTCTCGGCCGTCGCCTTCGCCAGCTCCTCGGCCTCGGCCAGGCGCTGGCGCGGGACCAGCATCCGGGTCAGGGCGCTGCAGGTCTGGCCGCTGTTGAGGAAGCACTTGGCAACGCCGTCGGGGATCGCCCGCTCGAGGTCGGCGTCGTCGAGGATCACGTTCGGCGACTTGCCGCCGAGCTCCATCGCCACCGGCTTCACCGTCTCGGCCGCCAGCTCGCTCACCCGGCGGCCGGCGCGGGTCGAGCCGGTGAAGGAGACCATGTCGACGCCGGGATGGGCGGCGATCGCCTCGCCGACGACGGGCCCGAGGCCGGTGACGAGGTTGAAGACGCCGGCGGGCAGCCCCGCCGCCTCGACGACCTCGGCGAGCAGGAAGGCGTTCAGCGGCGTCACCTCGCTCGGCTTCAGCACTACGGTGCAGCCGGCGGCGAGGGCGGGGGCGACCTTGGCGGCGATCTGGTTCAGCGGATAGTTCCAGGGGGTGATCGCGCCGAGCACGCCGACCGGCTCGCGCAGCACCCGCGAGTTGCCGATCTCCTCCTCCCAGGCGACTTCCTCCATCAGCTTCGGCATCGAGGCGAACTGGGAGGTGGGGAGGCCGACCTGGATGATCGCGCTCAGCTTCAGCGGCATCCCAAGCTCCTGCGTGATCGTCGCAGCGATCTCCTCGGCACGCCCGCCCAGCCCCTCGGCGATCGCGGCGATGTATCCGGCGCGGGTCTCCCGGGAGGTCTGCGACCAGCTCTCGAATGCCTCGCGGGCGGCGGCGACGGCGCGGTCGGCGTCCTCGGGCGGGCAGGCGGGAATCGTCCCGATCGTCTCCTCGGTGGTCGGGTTGACGACGTCGATCGGGTCGGCGCCGCTCGGCTCGACCCACTCGCCGCCGATGAAGATCCTGTCTTTGACCTGAGGTGCGGCTGCCGTCGCCATGCTTCCTTCCCGCTGCTTTCTCGATCCGATTACTTTGTATAGTTTTAGTAGTGAGGCGAGCGTACTTTCTTGCAGGGCTGATCGTAGCCGCCGCTCTGCTCAGCGGCTGCGGGGGGGCCCAGAATGCAGCCGATACGTCGACTCCGACGACCGATCGAGAACCGAGGCCGTCGTACGCCGGCAAACCATCGCCGACGTTTCCCCGGCACCTGAACGTGAGCCTCGAGGGGCAGGCGACTCCTGCCGACGTCGCCTTTCTGATGGCGATGGAAAGAGGCTTTTTCTCCGACGCCGGTCTCAGGGTGTCCACCGGCGACCCGGTCCATCCGCGCCGGCCGGTCCGCTACGTCTCCGCGTATACCGACGACATCGCGGTAGCCCAGCAGCCGCAGGTCGCCATGGCCAAGGACAAGGGAGCGCCGATCGTCGCGGTGGGGAGCCTGATCTCCCAACCAACCGCGGCGCTGATCTGGCTGAAGAAATCGGGGATTCGAGGGATCGCCGACCTCAAAGGCAAGACGATCGCCGTTCCTGGAGTCCCGTACCAGGAAGAGTTGCTCGAGCTCATCCTGAAGAGAGCGGGCCTCGAGCCGGGCGACGTCGAGGTGAAGCACTACGTCTACAAGACGTTGCCGCCCCTTCTGCATGGAAAGGCCGATGCGATCCTCGGCTCCTGGAACGTCGAGGGAGCCGCGCTGCGGGAGCGGGGGGTGGAACCGGTGATCAAGCGGGTTCAGGCGTTCGGGGTGCCCGCCTATGACGAACTCGTGGTCGTAACCCGGGCCGACCGGGCGGCTCGGGAACCCTGGGTGATGCGCAAGTTCATGTCGGCCCTGGGCCGTGGCGTCGCGGCGGTGAGGAGAAACCCCGAGCTCGCGGCGGAGATTCTCAAGACCACTCCACACGAATTCGTGATCGGCCAGAAGGAAGCGAACGCCCAGATGCGGGCGACGTTGCCGTTGCTGTCCTCGACTGGATCTTTCGACCCCGATCAGGCGGCCAAACTTCTGACCTGGATGCACGCGCAGGGAATGATCCGCCACCGGCTTTCGTCCTCGGAGCTCTTCACCAACGAATTCCTCTCCGGCGGTTGAGGCCGATCCCCTTCGTGCGGCAAGCGACTTTCTTTGCGGTGTTGATCCTCGTCGGCGCCATCGTGGCGGGATGCGGCAGTGGTCGACCCGCCGACACCGTCGAAACCGTCGAACGGGAACCGGTGGCTCCGCGGGAAGTTTGGGTGACGCTCGACGGGGCCCTGAGCCCCGCCAATGCGGTCGTCGAGGTGGCGCTAAATAAAAGATTCTTCGCTGAAGCCGGCCTCACGGTCGTGGCGAACGCTCCCCTCGCGCCCAATCGTCCCGCGAAGTACGTCTCCAGTGCCACCGACCAGCTGGGGTTGACGCAGCAGCCTCAGTTGTTGATTGCGAAGGAACACGGCGCCCCTCTGGTAGCCGTAGGCAGCCTCGTCTCGCAGCCCACCGCGGCGATGATCTGGCTGGGGAAATCGGGGATTCGGGGGATCGCCGACCTCAAAGGGAAGACGATCGCCGTTCCCGGCATCCCGTATCAGGAAGAGCTGCTGGCAAGAGTTCTCTCCAGGGCCGGCTTGGGGATCGAAGACGTCGAGATCGAGCACGAACCCTACGAACTGGTTCCCGCCCTGCTCCAGGGGAAGGCCGACGCGATCTTCGGCGGTTCCTGGAACATCGAGGGAGTTGCGCTGCGGAAGCGAGGGGCGCACCCGGTGATTCGACCGGTCCAAGAGCTCGGCATCCCCTCCTACGACGAAGTGATGGTGATAGCCCGGGCCGATTGGGCGGCGACGGAAGCGAAGACGGTTCGCGCTTTCATGGCCGCCCTCGCTCGTGCCGCTGCGGCGATGGCCGAAGACCCCGATATCGCAGTGCGCGCGATCAAAGAACAAACCTCCCTCACCGGCCATAGGGAGCTCGAGGCTCAGACCAGGGCGACGATTCCCCTGCTGTCGCCGAACGGCCATATCGATCTCGGTCAGGCGGACGACCTCGCCTCCTGGATGCAGGAGCAGGGGATGATCCGCGCGGGTCCTTCGTACTCGGAAGCCTTCACCAACGAGTACCTGTCGGGCGAGGAACCGTGAGCGCCGGCGAGGAGGGCTAAGCGACCGCGGCGGTCCCGCCGGCGGGCTCTTTCGCGCCCGGCCCCGGCACCTGCTTCGCGTCGCGCGCGGTCAGCAGCTTGCCGCAGCTTTCGCAGATGCCGCGCTCGCTGACGGCGCCGCCGCACTCCTTGTGGACGATCAGCCGCCGCGGGCCCTCGGGGCTGGGGGAGTAGCGGTCGCCCCAGTTCAGCAGCGCGATCAGCGCCGGCCAGAGGTCGAGGCCCTTCTGGGTGAGGAAGTACTCGTAGCGGGGTGGGCTTTCCTGGTAGGCGCGCCGCTCGAGGATCTCCTCGTCGACCAGTCGCTGCAGGCGGGCGGAGAGAACGTTGCGGGCGATGCCGAGGGACTCCTGCATCTCGCCGAAGCGGCGGTTGCCGTGCATCACCGCGCGGACGATCAGCAGCGACCAGCGCTCGCCGATCACCTCCAGGGCCTTGGCGACCGAGCAGTCGAGGCCGGGGTAGTCGCGGTGCAGCACGTGTGAAGCTTCGCACACTTGGTTGCATCACGCAACTGACTGCGGTAGGCTCGCGGCCGTCCAGAGTTGCTTCATGCAACCAAGCCGATCGGAGGCTCCAGATGAGGCTGATTCCAAGACACAGGCACCAGCGGCGCGCGAAGGACCCGCGGATCGCGATCAGCGAGGCGGAGATCAGCGCCGACCTGCACTACCCGGCCCAGCCGCAGCGGCCGCGCCGCATCGCCGACGTCCACCGCCTGGAGATCAGGTGAGCGAGAACGGTGTGGTGACGGCGCCTGAGGGGACCGCCGCCGAGGTGGCGGAGGCCTTTGCCGCCGAGCGCCCGCAGGACTCCCGCAGCCGCACCCTGGTCTGGCAGGACCCGGTGCCGACCGCGGCGGCCGGGGCGACGATGACCGGCATGGAGTACATGACCGCGGTCGTCACCGGCAAGGTGCCGCCACCGCCGATCGCGGTGACGATGCGGCTGCGGCCGGTCGAGCTGGAGGAGGGGAGGGTGATCTTCGAGGGCGAACCCGGCGAGGAGCACTACAACCCGATCGGGGTCGTCCACGGCGGCTATGCCGCGACCCTGCTCGACTCAGCTCTCGGCTGCGCCGTACACACGACCCTGCCGGCGGGCGTCGGCTACACCTCGCTCGGATTGGAGGCGAAGTACGTGCGCCCGATCACCCGCGACACCGGCCGTGTCCTCTGCGAGGCGACCGTCCTCTACCGCGGCCGCAAGCAGGCGACCGCCGAGGCGAACCTGACCGCCGCCGACAGCGGCAAGCTGCTCGCCCACGGCATCGCCACCTGCATGCTGCTGGGGGAGGGCTAGGCGCCGTGCTGGCGCGCGAGCTCGACCAGGAGCCGCACCCCGATGCCGTTGGCGCCCTTGCCGACGTACTCGCGTCCGGTGTCCCAGGCGGTGCCGGCGATGTCGACGTGCGCCCAGGGCGTTTCGCCGACGAACTCCTCGAGGAAGGAGGCGGCGGTGATCGTCCCCGCCTTGCGCTGCGAGGCGAGGTTGGAGAGGTCGGCGACCTTCCCCTTCATCAGCTCCTTGTACTCGGGGTGCAGCGGCAGGCGCCAGGCCAGCTCGCCGCTGCGCTCTCCGGCCGCGATCACCTCGTCGGCGAGCCCGTCGTCGTTGGCGATCACCGCGGCGTAGGTGGAGCCGAGGGCGATCGTCACCGCGCCGGTCAGGGTGGCCAGGTCGACGATCCGCTCGGCGCCGAGCTCGACCGCGTAGGCGAGCGCGTCGGCGAGGATCAGCCGTCCCTCGGCGTCGGTGTTGTTGACCTCGACCGTCTTGCCGTTGTACTGGGTGATTACGTCGCCGGGCTTGATAGCCGTACCCGAAGGCATGTTCTCGGTGGTGGGGACGAGGGCGATCAGGTCGAGCGGCAGCTGCAGCTCGGCGATTGCCGCCACCGCCTCGAGGACCGCGGCCGCGCCGGACATGTCCATCTTCATCTCCTGCATCCCGGCACCGGGCTTGAGCGAGATGCCGCCGGTGTCGAAGGTGACGCCCTTGCCGACCAGCGCGAGGGTCGGGCCGGAGCCGCCGCCGCGGTAGCGGAGGACGATCAACTTCGGCTCCTCCGGCCCGCCCCGGCTGACGGCGAGGATGCCGCCCATCCCCTTCGCCTCGAGCTCGGCGCGGCCGAGGGTCTCGGTCGAGAGCGCGTCGGAGCCGGCGGCGATCTCCTCGGCGCGCTCGGCGAGGAAGGTGGGAGTGGCGACGTTGGCAGGGATGTTCTGCAGATCGCGGGCCCGGTTCTGGGCCTCGGTGGCGACGCGGGCGACCTCGGCGACATTCTCGAGCTCAGCCGGCCCGATCAGGGTCAGTGCCTCGAGCCGCGGCGTCTCGTCGCCGTCGCCGGACTTGAAGCGGTCGAAGCGGTAGGCAGCGAGGATCGTCCCGTTGACCAGGGCCTCGGCAGCGGCGGCGGAGTCGTCGCTCTCGGGCACCGCCCAGGCGAGCGAACTCACCCGCTGGCGCGCGGCCTCCTTGGCGGCGACAGCCGCGGCGACGCGCAGTCGCTCGGCGTCGAGCGACTCACCATCGCCCAGCCCCACGACCAGCACCGGCGGGAAGCCGTCGGGACGCAGGAGCGTCGTCTTCTTGAAGCCCGCCTGGGCGCCGTCGGCGCCGGGCGCGGAGGCGATCGGCACCGGCAGCTCGCCGCCCTCGGCGAGTCCGACGACGAGGAGATCCGCCTCGATCGCGGCCAGCTCGACCTGCTTCACCTCGACCTTCATCGGCCGCGAGTCTATGCCCTGTCGGTATCGTCACCCGCTGGACCTGGCGGACAGGGGCCAGGCCAGTGAACTTCGGAAAGGAAAGGCAGTAGATGCCCAGCTCAGTGATTCTCGGAACCGCGCGTACCCCCTTCGGAAAGATGGGTGGCGGTCTCTCCTCGCTCGACGCCACCGACCTCGGCGGCCAGGTGATCGAGGCGGCCCTCGACCGCTCCGGGGTCGCTCCCGAGCAGGTCGAGCAGGTCGTCTTCGGCCAGGTCCTGCAGGCCGGCCAGGGTCAGATCCCCTCGCGCCAGGCCCAGATCAAGGGCGGCGTCCCGAAGGAGGTCCCCTCGGAGACGATCAACAAGGTCTGCGCCTCGGGCATGCGCTCGCTCGGCCTCGCCGACCAGGCGATCCGCGCCGGCGACTCGAAAGTCGCCGTCACCGGCGGCATGGAGTCGATGAGCCAGGCTCCCTACCTGCTGCCCGGCGCCCGCTTCGGGTTCCGGATGGGCGACGTCAAGGCGCTCGACGCGATGACCCATGACGGGCTGACCAACCCCTTCACCGAGAAGCAGATGATCAACGAGGCGAGCGAGGTCTCCAACGAGCTGGAGATCACCCGCGTCGACATGGACCGCTTCGCCGAGCGCTCGCACCGGCTCGCCCACGAGGCGACCGAAGCCGGCCGCCTCGCCGACGAGATCGTCGGCGTCACCGTCAAGTCCCGCAAGGGGGAGACGACGGTCGAGGCCGACGAGGCGATCCGTCCCGACACCACCCTGGAGACGCTGGCCGGGCTGAAGGGGATCGGCGGCCCCGACGCCACCCACACCGCCGGCAACGCCCCCGGCGTCAACGACGGCGCCGGCGCGATCGTCGTCGCCTCCGAGGAGTGGGCCGAGAAGGAGGGGAAGACCCCGCTGGCCCGGATCCTCTCCTACGGCACCGTCGCCGACGACTTCCCCTACCTGGCGAAAACGCCGGCCAACGCCGCCAAGCAGGCGCTGGAGAAGATCGGCAAGAGCGCCGAGGAGGTCGACCTCTGGGAGATCAACGAGGCATTCGCCTCGGTCGCCCTGAACAGCGTGCGGATGCTCGGCGTCGACGAGGAGAAGGTCAACGTCAACGGCGGCGCGATCGCCCTCGGCCACCCGATCGGCGCCTCGGGCGCCCGCATCGTCGGCGCCCTGGTGCACGAGCTGCGCCGTCGCGGCGGCGGCCTCGGCGTCGCCGCGATCTGCAGCGGCGGCGGACAGGGCGACGCGATCGTCATCGAGGTCAACGGGGGCTGATCTCCCTTTGAGCGAGCAGCCCGCGAGCGAAGCGGTGCCGCGGGCTGCCGCCTTCTTCGATCTCGACAAGACCCTGATGGCGGGGTCTAGCGGGATGCAGTTCGCCCGCATCGCCGCCAAGCAGGGGATCGTCGGCAAACGACAGCTCGCCAGCTGGGGGTTCGAGCACTTCCGCTACCGCCTGCGCGGCACCACCGACGAGCGCACCGCCGAGGTGCTGAAGGTGGCGCGCGAGCTGATCCGCGGCGTCCCCGAGCGGACGATCGACCGGATGGGACCGGAAGTGATGGCGGCGATCCTGCCGCGGGTCTTCCCGCAGATGCTGGAAGAGGTCTACGTCCACCAGGACGCGGGCCGGCCGACCTTCATCGTCAGCGCCGCCGGCAACGGCGTCGTCGAGCAGCTCGCCCACGTGCTTGGCATGGACGGCGGCATCGGCACCCGCTACGAGACCGACGGCGAGGGAGCCTTCACCGGCCGCCTCGACGGCCCCTTCGTCTATGGCGAGGGCAAGGTGACGGCGATGGAGGAGTTCGCCGACCGGCACGGGATCGAGCTGGCCGAGTCTTACGCCTACTCCGACTCGATCTCCGACCTGCCGATGCTGCGCGCGGTCGGCAACCCGGTCGCGGTCAACCCCGACCCGCCACTGGCCGCGATCGCCCGCGAAGAAGGCTGGCAGACGCTCCACTTCGAGCGCCTCGGTCGCCGCCTGGTCGCCCTGGCGGTGACGCTGCTCGCAACCGTCGCCGGCTTCGGCGCCACGCGAGTCGCCGCCCGCCGCCGCCCCTGAATCGAACTGCATCAGATTCTCCATCCGCCGGGGAGAGAATCTGATGCAGTTCCGGATGCCGCTAGGGTTCCGGGCCGGATGGAGGCAGCAATCGCACGGAAGATTCGCGTCGTCGTCGCCAAGCCCGGCTTGGACGGGCACGACCGCGGCGCCAAGATCATCGCCCGCGCCCTGCGCGACGCCGGCATGGAGGTGATCTACACCGGGTTGCACCAGACGCCGGAGCAGATCGCCGAGACGGTGATCCAGGAGGACGCCGACGCCGTCGGGCTCTCGATCCTCTCCGGCGCCCACATGACGCTGGTCCCGAAAGTGGTCGCGCTGCTGAAGGAGCAGGGGGTTGACGACGTGCTCGTCACCGTCGGCGGCACGATCCCGGCCGACGACATCCCGGAGCTGAAAGAGCTCGGGGTCGCCGAGGTCTTCACCCCCGGCGCCGGAACCGACGACATCGTCGAGTTCATCCAGGAGCGGGCGACCGCCCGCCACGCCGAAGACTGAACCGGAAAGCAGGAGTCACGCCGTCTGCGTGACATTTGACACGGATCGGTGCATAGGTCCGTCCGATCCGGGTATCATCCTGATTGACTCGTCAGTCAACCGCCGGCACGCGTTAAGATCGCGCCCCGCGAAGACCTGAGAATCACCCTAAGGAGGCTTTGTTTTGAAGATCTGCGTCCTGGTCAAGGAGGTACCGGACGCCGCCGTCCAGAAGCGCATCGACCCGAACACGATGCGGCTGGATCGCAGCGGCGAGAAAAATCTCAACCCCTTCGACACGCACGCCCTCGAGGCGGCCATGCAGATCAAGGAGGGTGGCGCGATCCCGGTCGAGGAGGTCGTGGCGGTGACGATGGGCCCGGACTCGGCTGTCCGCGCGCTGCACAAGGCCGTCGCCCTCGGCGCCGATCGCTCGGTCCACCTCGCCGACGACGCGCTGGCCGGCTCCGACGTCTGCGCCACCGGCTACGCGCTGGCGAAGGTGCTCGAGTCGGAGAGCCCCGACCTGGTTCTGCTGGGCCAGCAGTCCGACGACGGCGAGTGCTACACGATCGGTGCGGTCGTCGCCGACCACCTGAAGATGCCCTCGCTGACCCAGGTGATCCAGATCGACGTCACCGACGGCAAGCTGCGCTGCGAGCGCCAGGCCGAGTACGGCTACGACAC
>DATAMR010000064.1:0-27581 GCA_036260485.1 Solirubrobacterales bacterium
GCTCAACTTAGTACCCGCTTAGTACCCGCCAAAGGTGCTAACAGCCCTCAAGAACGCGCGATCGCGGCGTCGGAGGTTCGAGCATCGTGGAAGGCGATCACAACAACTCGATCCTCGGCCTCGATGTACATGTAGACCACGATCAACCAGCCCCAGGGACCGATCAGCGCACGGCAATCGCGCCACACGCCGGAGAGCTGTTTGCCGGCGCGAGGAAACTCCTCCAACGTGAGCAGCGAGCGCGAGGCGCGTTCCCGCGTGTCGTCCGGAAGCTGCCGGGTCTCGATCAGCTCGCGAAGCTCATTACGCGCCAGACGCGTGACCTCGATCGCCGGCATTGGCTACAGCTCGGAGAGTGGCACCGTTTCGCCGCGCCGGGCCTGCTCGATCGACGCCTGCGCCCGCTCCCAGGCGCCGGGAATCCCATCGAGGATCTCGGTGATCCGCGAGGCATCGGGATCGGCTTCGTCCAGCGCGCTGGAAAGAAGTGAGCGAGCCAAGGTCCCCTCCTGAACGTGCGTGCGCTCCGCCAGGCTGGCGAGCTTCTGCGCATAGTCCGGCTCGAGAGTGACGTTGATGCGGCGGTTCCGCTCAGCCATGGGGCCCCAATGGTACACGCAAGGGCACACGGCGTACACGGTTTCCGTCGAACCCAACCTGGTCCACGCCTGCGCTTGGAGAGGTCGATCAGCTCCTGGCTGTCGCTGAGATTTGGCGCCGGCGATCTCAGGTCGCGAGCGCGGCGACAGAGCGTTCCGCGGCGCTCGGGGGTTGGCGCACCAGGCAAATACGAGCTCACCGCCCACTGGACCTCTTCAGCGATCCAGTCGCTCTGCGTAGTCTTATCGCTGACGATCAGGGCCGTCACCGAGGAGCCGGTGATCTGTTTTCTGATCGAGTGCAAGATGTAGGCGGGGTCCTCGTTTTTGACCGGGTTGATCAGGTGGCGCCCGCTGAAGCTGAGGTCAACATTAGGAGCTCGCGACAGCAGGTTGAGGCCGCGGACTTTGCCGACGTCGTCGTGGTGAAAGGAGAGAAACACGTGTCTGCGCTTGGCCATCTCAAATATCCGTTTCGTCAGGTACCAGAGTCCCGGGAGCGCTCTAATCAGGCTCCCACGAGAGACGACCCTTCGATACAGAGGGCCACCGCCTCATTTGCGTTCGCCATCGCGTCATGGAGATCGTCGCCCTGGGTATGGAGACCCGCCAGCTCGATTTCTTGGACCCTGTCTGCCATGAAGCTGGTGCCTATCGCCCGCTATCTGCCTTCGCCTGACCGTCGGGTTATGAGCCCGGCTGTCGCTCACTCTCTTCCACTGGCGCCGGCACCAAATCGAAGTCCCTGCCCAGTCGCAGCTCGCTGTAGCGCTTGGTCCAGTCGTCGTTGATCCGGTCGGACTGGCGCTTCATGCGGGGCTCGAACTCGAAGTCGTCGGCGCAGGTGAGGTCTAGGCGCTCCAGGAGATTGAGGGTGCTGGTCTCGTAGTCGGCGGCGAAGTTCTCGTAGAGGACGAGGATCGGCTTGATGCCGGAGTGCTCGAAGAAGGCGTCCCAGGAGGCCTCTTCGATCAGGAGGCCTTTCAGCAGGTGGTCGATCGCGCGGTAGTGGAAGCGCAGCTGCGGCCGGTGGGCCTCGACGAAGCTGCGGTAGGGCGGGCTGCCGTCGTCCTCGATCGAGGCCGCCTTGTTGCTCGCCTGGTCTTCGCGCCAGGTCGCCGTCTGTACCGCCTTCCAGAGCGAGACCGCCTGGCGCACCTTGTTGGCGCGGACGACGCGGACGAAGGTGAGGTCGGGGAAGACCGCCGGCATCAGCTCGGCCAGCGGCACGTCGCGGCAGGCGGGGATGTTGCGCAGCAGGCTGACGAACTCGCCGAAGTAACCCCACATCAGCTTCGCCCCGAAGATTCCGTTGTCGGTGGTACCGGTCTCGAAGGCCCACTCGAGGTAGCGGTCGTAGGCGGCCCGGCTCCAGAGGGGGGAGCGGGGCTGGGGCTCGGAGCCGACGCTGCGCTCGCCGAGGTGGTCGCGGATCGACTGGTCCTCGACGCCGAGGAAGTATTCCTCCGGCCGGCGCGGGCGGCCGGAGTGGCGGAGCGCCTCGAAGTACTCCTCGGGGCGGCCGGCGACGCCGGTTTCCTCGAGTGCGTGGCAGACGAGCGTGCTGCCGCTGCGGGGGGTGGCGCAGACGAGATATGACCGATCAGGTTGCATCTCTTTTCTAACTATCCTCATCAACAAGCTTATAAACAGGGCACGGTCGGTAACCTGAAGGGCGGTGTCCCGACCCAACATCCTTTACATCCACTCGCACGACACCGGCCGCTACGTCCAGCCCTACGGGTACCAGGTCCCGACCCCGAACATCCAGATGCTGGCCGACCAGGGGGTGCTGTTCCGCGAGGCATTCTGCGCCGCGCCGACCTGCTCCGGCAGCCGCGCCAGCCTGCTCACCGGGCTCTACTGCCACAACAACGGCATGTTCGGGCTCGCCCACCGCGGCTGGAAGCTGAACGACTACCGCCAGCACTGGGTCCACACCCTGCGCGAGGTCGGCTACCGCTCGATCCTGATCGGCGAGCAGCACGTCTCCCTCGACCCGGGCGTGATCGGCTACGACGAGGTCGTCCCCGTCGGCCAGAACAACGCCTCCTTCGTCGCCCCGCTGACGATCAAGACGCTGCGCGAGGCGCCCGACGAGCCGTGGTTCATGTCGGTCGGCTTCTTCGAGACCCACCGTGAATTCGCCGCCCCGACCTCGGTCCGCGACACGCTCTACTCGCAGCCGCCGCCCAACCTGCCGGACACGCGGGTGACGCGGCGCGACATGGCCGAGTTCAAGGCCAGCGCCCGCTCGCTCGACCAGGGGATCGGCGCCGTCCTGCACGCGCTGCACGACTTCGGCCTGGTCGAGAACACCGTCGTCATCTGCACCACCGACCACGGGATCGCCTTCCCCGGCGCCAAGGCGACCCTCTTCGACCGCGGCACCGGGGTGATGATGATCGTCCGCGGCCCGGGCTTCCCCGGCGGCAGGGTGGTCGACGCGCCGGTCAGCCACCTCGACGTCTTCCCGACCCTCTGCGACCTCTCCGGCGCCGAGTACCCCGAGTGGCTGCAGGGCAGCTCGCTGATGCCGCTGGTCCGGGGGGAGGTCGAGAGCCTCCACGACGCGATCTTCTCGGAGACGACCTATCACGCCGCCTACCAGCCTCATCGGGCGATCCGGACCGAGCGTTGGAAGTACATAAGGAGATTCGACGAGTACCCGCATCCGGTACTCGCTAACTGCGACGACAGCGACTCCAAGCAGCTGCTGGTCGAGGCAGGGTGGGGGGAGCAGGCGGTCCCCGAGGAGCAGCTCTACGACCTGGTGCTCGACCCGCAGGAGGGCCAGAACCTGGCCGCCGACCCCGCCCGCGCCGAGGTGGTGGCGGAGCTCCGCGAGCGTCTGGAGGCCTGGATGCGGGAGACCGACGACCCGCTGCTGGAGGGACCGGTGCCGCCGCCCGAGGGGGCGATCGTCAACGAGCAGTGGCAGGTATCGCCCGACGACCCGGTGCGGATCGTCACGGCCGGCTCCACGGTCGCTCCATCCAGGTGAGGCAGGTCCAGCCGGTGATCGGGTTGCCCACCGGGTCGCGGCTCTCGCGGTAGGCGAAGGTGCTGAGCCCGCAGTTGTGGGAGCCGAGGTTCCAGATCCCGGCCGCCATCGGCGCCTCGAAGCGCTCGCCGAGGACCGAGTCGAGGAGGAAGAAGCGGGTGAAGATCCCGTGGGTGACGAGCAGCGGCAGCTCGCCGTCGGCGCCGCTCTCCAGCTCCGCCTTCAGCCGCCGCACCCGCTTGATCGCCTGCTCGAAGGTCTCGTCCGAGGTCAGCTCGCCGACGTAGTCGAGCTCCTCCGGTTCGAGACCGAGTGGGGACGCAACCGCCGCGGCGGTTTCGCGGGCACGCCGCAGGGGGCTCGTCAGCAGGCGGGTGATCCCGAGCCCGGCGAGTCCCGCACCGGCCGCGTGCGCCTGCTCGGCACCCTTCGCGGTCAGCCGGTCGCTCTCGGAGTGCGCCGCCGGCTCGCCGCTGCGGGCGGCGTTGTGGACCGACTCGCCGTGGCGGAGGAGGAGGGCTCTCATTCGGCCGCGGGGGCGGCGCCGGCGACGACGTTGACGAAGTTCTCCAAGTGTTTCGTCGTCCAGCACTCGAAGGCGCCGTCGCAGTAGCGCTCGTAGGCGGCCATCACCGAGTCGCCGTAGTTCCAGTAGAGCTTCGGCTCGGGGTTGAGCCAGAAGAGGCGACCGGCGCGCTCGGAGATCTGGGCGAAGACCTCGGCGTGGGGCTCGCGGCCGTTGGTGCGGGCGTCGCCGAGCACGATCACGGTCGAGCGCGGGTCGAGGTCTTCGGAGATCTCGGTCAGGAACTCGAGCCAGACGCGGCCGTAGTCGGTGTAGCCGGAGATGTCGGCGACGCCGCCCTCGCTGGAGATCTTTTGGGCGATGACGGCGAAGTCGCGCTCGTGCTCGAAGACGTCGGTCACCTCCGAGATCCGCTCGATGAAGACGAAGCTGCGCAGCTTGCGGAAGGAGTCGTGCAAGGCGTGGAGGACCGAGAGGAAGAAGACGCTGGCCGAGGTGACCGAGGTGGAGACGTCGCAGAGGACGTAGATCTCGGGGCGGCGCGGCCGCTTCGGGCGGTATTTGAGCCGCAGCGGCACGCCGCCGGTCTCCAGCGAGGCGCGCATCGTCCGCCGCACGTCGACGTGGCGGCCCTTCTTCCGCCCCCGCTGCTCGTGGCCGAGGGTCGCCAGCCGCCGCTTCATCTGCGAGACCGCGCGGTGGACGGCGGCGAGGTCCTGGGTCGGGCTGGTCGGCAGCGCCCGGTCGAGCTCGGCCAGCGGCCGGGAGGGGGGCAGCGTCTCGGTCCGCTCGATCAGGTCGCGCTCCAGCTCGCGCCGCAAATGGCGCTCGAAGCCCGTCAGCTGGTCGCGGTCGATCGGTGGCCGCTCCTCGCCCTCGGCGGTCGGCGGCTGGTTGCCGGCGGTGAGGCCGAGGGTGCGGCGGATGCGCTGGACGTCGACCCCGACCACCCCGGAGCCCTCGCTGCGGCCGAAGGCGGCGATCGCCAGCCGCGCCAGATCCCGCATCGCGTCCTCGTCGCCGGCCGCCATCGCCTCCCGGATCGCCTCGGAGAGCTCGTCCATGTCGAAGCGCTCGCCGTCGCCGGCCGGCGGCCCGCCCTCGGCGTGCTCGGTGACGCCGCGCTGCACCGCCTCGGCCTCGGCGGTGCGGAAGAAGAAGCGGTCGAAGAGCAGCTCGAAGACGCGTCGGTCGTCCTGGGACTTGGCGATCGTCGTCGCCAGCGCCTCGCGGAAGTCGGCGCGGCTGGTCCAGCCGACCTCGCCGAGGGCGGCGAAGGCGTCGAGGATCTCCGAGGTCCCGACCGCGACACCCTCGCCGCGCAGCTCCTCGCAGAAGCCGAGCAGCTTCGCCGCCATCCCCGGCGGCCCGGCGTCAGCCCTCGGTCCGTAGGGGGTCGGCAAGTTTCACCCCGACCCGCTCGGCCACCAGGTCGATGTCGGTGCGGTGCTTGACGATGATCGACATCGACTGGGTGAAGGTCTCGCGGTCGATGTCCTCGGCGCCGAGCAGCAGCAGGGTCCGCGCCCAGTCGATCGACTCGGCGATCGAGGGGGGCTTCTTCAGGTCGAGGCCGCGGACCATGCGGATCACCTCGACCAGCTTGCGGGCCAGCGTCTCGGAGATCTCCGGCGCGTGCAGGCGGACGATTTCCATCTCCCGCTCGAGCTCGGGGTAGTCGAGCCAGAGGTAGAGGCAGCGCCGCTTCAGGGCCTCGGTCAGCTCGCGCGAGTCGTTCGAGGTGAGGACGACGATCGGCATCGTCGTCGCCGAGATCTGCCCCAGCTCGGGGATCGTCATCTGGAAGTCGGAGAGCAGCTCGAGCAGCATCGCCTCGAACTCCTGGTCGGTCTTGTCGATCTCGTCGATCAGCAGCACCACCGGCTCGGGGCTGGCGATCGCCTGCATCAGCGGCCGCTCGAGCAGGAAGTCGGCGCTGAAGATGTCGTCCTGGACGTCTTCCCAGCCGGCCTCGCCGCCGGCCTGGATCCGCAGCAGCTGCTTGCGGTAGTTCCACTCGTACATCGCCTTGGCCTCGTCGAGGCCCTCGTAGCACTGCAGGCGCACCAGCTCGCGGCCGGCCGAACGGGAGAGCGCCTTCGCCAGCTCGGTCTTGCCGACGCCCGCCGGGCCCTCGACCAGGACCGGCTTGCCGAGCTTCTGAGCGAGGTAGGAGACGAGCGCCGCCGGCTCGTCGGCGAGGTAGCCGACCTCGGCCAGCGAGCGCTTCACATCTGCGACGGAGCCATCGGCCATGGCCGCCGATGATAATCCCGCTGGATGGTCGACCTCGTGCCGCCGCTCCTCGCCCTGCTCCCGCATAGCCCGACGCCCTACATCACCCTGATGCTGGCGGGCTTCGCGATCGGCATCCTCGGCCACCTGACCCGGGCCCGCTGGCTGGTCGCCGCCGGGGTGATCCTGATCTTCCTCGGCGCCCTGCTCTTCCCCCTGCTCGCCAACGTCACCACGGAAGACCGGCCGCCGCCGATCGAGGAATCCCGCGGCGACAGCGGCGAATGAGCGACGCTCGTCCTTTCCCGGGCATATGCCTAGGAAAGGACGAACGCCAGGTAGGTTCAGGCCATGGGACGCCTTGACGACGTCGATCTGACCTCCAGCCTCAGCCGCGAGGAGGAAGAACGGGGGCTGAAGGAGGAGGGGCGGCGGCTGGCACAGCTGCGGTTGACGCTCGGTGGCCTGATCGGCGATTGCGCCCTCGGGCCGCCGCTCGTGGTCGTCTTCGAGGGCTGGGACGCTTCCGGCAAGGGCGGGGCGATCAAGCGGCTGGTGGCGCCGCTGGACCCGCGCCACGTCCGCGTCTCGCAGTTCGCCGCCCCCGACGAGGACGAGAAGCGCCACCACTTCCTCGGCCGCTTCTGGCCGGCGCTACCGGGCTGGGGCGGGATGACCGTCTTCGATCGCTCCTGGTACGGAAGGGTGCTGGTCGAGCGGGTCGAGGGCTTCGCGAGCGAGGAGCAGTGGCGCCGCGCCTACGAGGAGATCAACGACTTCGAGCAGACGCTGGCCGCCGAGGGGGCGATCGTCGTCAAGCTCTGGCTGCACATCTCCGCCGAGGAGCAGTTGCGCCGGTTCGAAGCCCGCGCCAAGGATCCGCTGAAGACCTGGAAGCTGACCGATGACGATTGGCGCAATCGCGAGAAACGCCCGCAGTACGAAGCGGCGGTGGAGGAGATGCTCGAGCGGACCGACCGTCCCTATGCCCCCTGGCGGGTGGTCGCCGCCGAGTCGAAGCGCTTCGCACGAGTCGAAATAATTCGACTAGTGCGCCAGGAAATCGAGCGCGGAATGCAGCGCGCAGGGCAAGAACCGCCGCCCGCGCCGTAGAATCTTCGCCCGGCCCTGTTCTCGATCACGAGGAGTCTCATCTCTTGACCCGTTTCCGAATCTTTGCTCTGTTTGCCGTCCTGATTGCCGCGGCGAGCGTCCTTGCTGCCTGTGGCAGCAGCAGCGACAGCGCCAACAGCAACGAAGACCCGCAGAAGGTCGTCGAAAACGCCGGCCTCGAAGGCGTCAAGAGCGGCAACCTCGACCTCTCGCTGCACGTTGTCTCCGAAGGCAAGGAAGGCGGGGAAGGCGAAGTCGAGCTCTCCGGTCCCTTCGAAGCCGGCGCCAAAGGCGAACTGCCCCAGCTCGAAATGAGCGCCGAAGCGAGTGGCACGGCGATGGGCGAAGACTTCGACTTCGAAGGCGGCCTGACCGTCCTCACCGATCGCGCTTTCGTCGGCTACAAGGGAAGCAACTACGAAATCGACCCGACCATCTTCGGGTTCATCAAGTCGGCGGTCGAACAGTCCCAGCAGCAGGAAGGTCCGGAAAGCGGCGACATCACCGCCTGCCAGAAGGCGGCTGAAGGGATCAAGTTCAGCCAGTTCGCCGAAGAACTCGTCAACGAAGGCAGCGTCGACGTCGACGGCACCTCGACGACGAAGGTCAGCGGCGACGTCGACGTCTCGGGCGGGGTCGACGCCCTGATCCAGCTGACCGAAGACCCGGCCTGCAGCTCGCAACTGGAAGCGGCCGGCCCGTTGCCGCTGGGCGAACTCGAAGACGCCAAGGGCGAACTCTCCAAGGCGGTCAAGAAAGCCCACATCGACCTCTACGTCGGCGACGACGACATCGTCCGCAAGGTGGCGGTCGAACTGACGATTCAGCCGCCCAAGGCCGGCAACGAAAAAGTCGAATTGGAGATGGAACTCTCGCTTTCCGAAGTCAACGAAGAGCAGAGCATCTCGGCGCCTTCCGATGCGAAGCCGCTGGAACAGCTGTTCAAAGACACCGGAATCAATCAGCAGGAAGCCGGCAAGGTCATCGAAGGCATCCTCGAAGAAGGCCCCGCGGGCTTCCTGGAAGGTCTCGCCGGCGGCTCGGGCATTCCCTCCCTCGGAGGCGGAGGCTCGAGCGATGGTGGCGCTGCTCGCCAGGAATACACGGAATGCCTGCAGGGGGCCGAAACCCCGGCCGACCTGCAGAAGTGCGCGAACCTGCTCAAGTAGCGAGCAGGTCGCGCAATCGTGAGCCAGGGTAGGCCTCGCCTCGACGCGTCCTTTTTCCGGACGCCGATGGGCTGGCCTTACCTGCTCACGCCGCTGATCCCGATCGCGGTCGTCCTCGAGCTGATCGGCTCGCCGGCGACGATCGTCTTCGCCACGTCCGCGCTGGGGATCATCCCGACGGCGGCGCTGATGGGGCGCGCCACCGAGGAGCTCGCGGCCCGCTCGGGCCCGGGGATCGGCGGCCTCCTCAACGTCACCTTCGGCAACGCGCCGGAGCTGATCATCGCCCTCTTCGCCCTGGGGCAGGGCCTGCAGGAGGTGGTCAAGGCCTCCATTGTCGGCTCGATCATCGGCAACATCCTGCTCGTCCTCGGGGCGGCGATGTTGGCCGGCGGCATCGGTCGCGAAAAGCAGACCTTCAGTCGCACCAGCGCCAGCATCCAGACCTCGATGCTGATGCTGGCCGCGGCAGCGCTGATCATGCCGGCGATCTTCGAGCTGGTCGAGGGCAAGGGGCTGCCGGCGCCCGGGGCGGAGTCGATCAACTACGGCGGCACCGTCGAGCACCTCTCGCTCGCGGTCGCGATCGTCCTCATCGCCACCTACGCGATCGGCCTCTTCTTCTCGCTGAAGACTCACCGCGACCTCTTCAACCCCGAGTACGAGGACGAGGACACCTGGGGCTGGTCGACCAAAACCTCGGTGATCGCCCTGGCGATCGCCGGCGTCCTGGTCGGCGTCATGTCGGAGGTCCTGGTCGGTTCGATCACCGAGGCCTCGGAGTCGATCGGACTCTCCGAGTTCTTTATCGGCGTGATCGTCGTCGCGATCGTCGGCAACGCGGCCGAGCACTGGGTCGCGGTCCTGGTCGCGATGAAAAACAAGATGGACCTGGCGGTCAACATCGCGATCGGCTCCAGCGGTCAGGTCGCTCTCTTCGTCGCCCCGGTCCTGGTCCTCGCCTCCTTCTTCATCGGCCCCTATCCGCTTGCCCTGGTCTTCAACGGCTTCGAGCTGGGTGCGATCCTGCTGGCGATCCTGATCGCCAACCAGGTCACCCAGGACGGCGAGTCGAACTGGTTCGAGGGCGTGCAGCTGCTCGCCGTGTATTTCGTCTTCGGCTTGGCCTTTTACTTCGCCTGACCGGCCCGCCGGGGCGGGTAGATAGCCTGCCCCGATGGAAGTTCTGCTCCTGCTGGTCAGCTTCGCGATCGTCCTCACCGGCGCGCTGATCTTCACCAACGCGGTGGAGTGGATCGGCCACCGGCTCGAGGTCGGGGTGGGGGCCGTGGGCAGCATCCTGGCCGCGGTCGGCACGGCGATGCCGGAGACGCTGATCGCGATCGTCGCCCTGCTGGACGTCAGCGAGGGCTCCGAAGACGTCGCGGTCGGTGCGATCGTCGGCGCGCCGTTCCTGCTCGCGACCCTGGCGATGGGTCTGGTCGGCCTCTTCGCCTACCTCTACCGGGACAAACGCGACCAGGGGGTGCAGCTGAACGTCCACCGGCCGACGCTGGAGCGAGACCTCGTCTTCTTCCTCTCGCTTTTCACGCTTGCCGGCCTGCTCGCCTGGGGTCCGCCGGCCGCCGTCCGGATCCCGGTCGGCATCGTCTTCCTGCTCGCCTATGTCCTCTACATCCGGCTGACGCTGAAGGGCGGGGGAGACGTGCAGAGCGAGGAGTCCCTCAACCCGCTGATCTTCGAGCGCCGCGCCGAACGCCGCGAAGACCCGGCCCTGGCGCTCTGCGTCGTCCAGCTCCTGGTCGGGCTGGGGGCGATGGTCGGCGGCGCCCACCTCTTCGTCGAGGAGCTCCTCCACATCGCCGACAGCCTCGGGGTCGACGCCCTGGTGCTGGCGCTGATCCTGGCGCCACTGGCGACCGAGCTGCCGGAGAAGGTGAACAGCTTCTTCTGGGTGCGGGAAGGCAAGGACGCCCTTGCCCTGGGCAACATCACCGGGGCGATGGTCTTCCAGTCGATGATCCCGGTCGGGATCGGCCTGATCTTCACCGACTGGGACCTGAGCGGCACCGCGATACTCTCGATCGGCCTCGGCCTCGCCGGCGGCCTGCTCGCCTACGAGAGCCTGCACCTGGCGCGGCGCTTCAAACTGCCAGCGGTGATCGGCTGGTTCGCCCTCTACACGAGCTTCATAGTCGCGGTGATCGTCAGCGCCTGATCAGGCTGCAGCGAGCTCGGCGAGCGCCTTCAGCACGAGGTCGTCGTGCTTTTTCGGCTGCACCTTGGGGAAGACCTTGGCGATCTTTCCCTTCGGATCGATGATGAAGGTGGCGCGGGCGACTCCCATGTACTTGCGTCCGTACATCGACTTCTCGACCCAGGCGCCGTACTTCTCGGCGACCGCGTGGTCGGCGTCGGCGAGCAGGGTGAAGCCGAGGTCGTACTTGCCGGCGAACTTGTCGATCTCCCCCACCTCGTCGGGGGAGATGCCGATCACCCGCGCTCCGGCCGCCTCGTACTCGGCGCTGCGGTCGCGGACCCCGCAGGCCTGGGTGGTACAGCCGGGGGTGTCCGCCCGCGGATAGAAGTAGAGGACGACCGTCTGGCCCTTCAGGTCGGAGAGCTTCACCTTCTCGCCGTTGCGATCGGGCAGCGTGAAAGCGGGGGCTTTGTCGCCTGACTGGAGCACAGACTGCTAGTGGCGGCGCGCGGGCTCGACCAAGCGCAGCTTGTCGAGCGGGACGACGACGATCCGATCGAGAATCGGCTTTGAGGGCAGGGACATCAACTCGACCATCACGTGGCCGGGGTCGAGGACGTCGGTGATGCCGCCTCGCGTTCCTGCGGGCGCGCCTTCGACCGACTCGCGCAGTTCGATCAACCCGCCGACTGCTATCTCACGCGTTGCTGCCATAGCCCCGATTGTAGGCGGTGGGGTAGGCGGTGACCAGCCGCGGCGCTGCACCGGGCTCCGCGTAGTGCCAAGCACTGACGACGAGCGCCGTCCGCCTGCCGATTGTTATCTCGACAGTGACGCCGCAGGAAACGCTGCCTGCCTCCAGTGGGCGGACCGTCTCGATAGCGGCCTCGCGCACGGCCTCCTTCAGCGTCGCCCAAGTGAATTCCCAATGCCCCGCTTCGACCCGCAGGACTTTGGCCCATTCGGGCCCATGTCCTTCAGCGGCCAAGATCCAGGCAAGCCACTTCTCCTGGGCACACCAGGCGTCCGCCGCCCGCGGCAGCGACTCCCCTGGTCGTGGCGGCCATCCCATAGCCGCCGCAGCTTATTGACTGCACCGGAGATCGCCGCCCGCTACTCCTCCGGGTCAGGATCGGGTTCGGGCCGTTCGTCCTCTTCTTCGAGGTCGTCTTCGCTCTCTTCGAGCGCGTTGGCGGCGATCGCGACGCCGCCCTGGTTGGTGGTCTCGAACGCCTCCAGGGCGCGGTCGCGTCCGTCTTCGTCCACCGGCACGTCGTCGGAGACGCGGACCCACTCGGCGCCTTCCAGCCCCTCGAGGTTGTTGAAGACCTCCTGGTCGGGAGCGGCGGAGTCGTCGACAACCACGACCACCTCGGTCTGGGGGTTGAAGTAGGTCCCCGGCTGGTTGAGCATCTCCTCAACCTCGTAGACGTTGTCCCCCGACGGAGGCATCAATTCGATCCTATGAGATCTGCCAGCTGACGTTCGGTCTCGGTCTCGACGTCGAGCGGCTCCAGCCCTTCTCGCATCAGCCGTTCGTTGCGGGCGATGACGAGCTGGCGCACCTCGGCCCGCAGCTCGGCGTCCATCGCCTCGGCGCCGCGGGGTTGCTCGGCGGCGGCGAGCAGCCGCACGGCCTCCGCCTCGACGTCCAGCGGCGACTCGCCGCGCTGCCGCTGCCGCTCTGCCTTGGCCGCGAGCATCTGCCGCACCTCGGCGGCCTGGATCGCCGGGTCGACCGCCTGCTCTCCGGGACCTGCGCGCCTCCGAGGCGCCTCGTTGAGGATCGCGAACGGGCCGCCGCCCATCGACTCCCAGCCGCCGCCGACCCGCTTCAGCAGGAGCCCGATCAGCGGCGCCGCCAATCCGGTGAAGCCGAGTACGACCGCACCCTTCTGGAGCGCGGTGAGAGCCGTCGGCAGATCCATCGCCAAAGGGTAGAGGCCGCTTCCCGAACCGGCCTGTCGGGCGAATTCCCCCTCACGTCCTGTCCCGTCCGCTAACCTTGAAGACCGGTTGACTGACCAGTCAATCGGTAGGAACGTCAGCCTCCCCGGCGGCGCTCCCGCAGACTTCAAAGAACCGCGAAGAAAAGGAGCACCGACCGGTGGTCGACTTCACCCTCACTGATGAGCAGAAGGACCTGCGCGAGCTGGCCCACAGCTTCGCCGAGAAAGACATGCGCAACGTCGCATGGGAGTACGACGTTGACGGCACCTGGCCCCAGGACGTGATCGAGAAGGCCTGGGAGGTCGGCTTGATGAACACCCACGTTCCCGAGGCCTACGGCGGCGCCGGCCTCGACTACCTCTCCGGCTGCCTGATCGAGGAGGAGTTCGGCTGGGGCTGTTCCGGCATCGGCACCTCGCTGGCCGCCAACGGCCTCGCCTCGGCGCCGATCACCCTCGGCGGCTCCGAGGAGACGAAGAAGAAGTACCTGGGGATGCTGACCGAAGCCCCCAAGCTCTGCTCCTTCGGCCTCACCGAGCCCGACGCCGGCTCCGACGTCAGCGGGATGAAGACGAAGGCCGTGAAGAAGGGCGACAAGTACGTCGTCAGCGGCTCCAAGTGCTTCATCACCAACGGCACCTACGCCGACTACTTCACCGTCTTCGCCAAGACCGACCCCGAGGCCGGTCATCGCGGCATCAGCGCCTTCGTCGTCGATGCCGACCTCCCCGGGGTCTCCGTCGACAAGAAGGAGGACAAGATGGGTCAGCGGGCCTCCAACACCGCGACCATCTCCTTCGACGAAGTCGAGATCCCGGCCGAGAACCTCCTCGCCGAGGAAAACAAGGGCTTCAAACTGGCGATGATGACCCTCGACCGCACCCGCCCCGGCGTCTCGGCGATGGCCGTCGGCATCGCCCGCGCCGCGCTCGAGTACGCAACGGACTACTCGAAAGAACGGGTCCAGTTCGGCGTCCCGATCGCGATGCACCAGGCGATCCAGTTCATGATCGCCGACATGGCGACCAAGGTCGAGGCCGGCCGCCTGCTGACCTGGAACTCGGCCTTCCTGCTCGACCAGGGCGTCCGCAACTCGAAGGTCTCCTCGATGGCGAAGCGCTTTGCCGCCGACTCGGCGATGGAGGTCACCACCGACGCCGTCCAGGTCTACGGCGGGTACGGATTCATCAAGGAGTACCCGGTCGAGAAACTGATGCGCGACGCGAAGATCATGCAGCTCTACGAGGGGACCAGCCAGATCCAGCGCCTGGTCATCGCCAAAGAAGTGCTGCTGCCGCGCCAGGCCGAGCCCGCGGCCCCCGATGCCAAGGCCCAGGCCTCAGAGCAGAGCCAGTCCGAGCAGGCCGCCGCAACGGTCTAGCTCCAGCGCAGCGAAGTTTCACCAAGCCGCCGGCCTTCGGGTCGGCGGCTTTTTAGCGCGCGGGGGCGGTGTCGCGTTTCTTCGAGGCCTTCAGGCGCGAGGTTTTGTCGAGCTCGACCTTGCGCAGGCGGACCGCTTCGGGGGTGATTTCGACGCACTCGTCCTCGCGCACGAACTCGAGGGCGCCTTCGAGCGAAAGGCGGGTCGGCGGCGCCAGCCGGACCAGCACGTCGGCGCTGGCGGCGCGCATGTTGGTCTGCTGTTTGGCCTTGGTCGGGTTGACGTCGAGGTCGTCGGAGCGGGAGTTCTCGCCGACGATCATCCCTTCGTAGACTTCCTCGCCGGAGCCGACGAAGAGCTTGCCGCGGTCCTGCAGGCTCTGCAGCGAGTAGCCAGCGGTCTGGCCACGGCGATCGGAGACCAGGGAGCCGGTCTGGCGCGTGCGCAGCTCGCCCGCCCAGGGCTCCCAGCGGTCGAAGACGTGGTGCAGGAGGCCGCTGCCGCGGGTGACGGTGAGGAACTCGGTGCGGAAGCCGATCAGGCCGCGGGCCGGGACCAGGTACTCCATCCGCACCCACCCGGTCGAGTGGTTGACCATCTGTTCGAGCCGCCCCTTGCGTCCGGCCAGCATCTGGGTGACGTCGCCGACATGCTCCTCGGGCACGTCGATCGCCAGCCGCTCGACCGGCTCGTGCGTCTTGCCTTCGATCTCCCGGGTGACCACCTGCGGCTGGCCCGCGGTCAGCTCGAAGCCCTCGCGCCGCATGATCTCCAGCAGCACGACCAGCTGCAGCTCACCACGGCCCTGGACCTCCCAGGCGTCGGGCCGTTCGGTGTCGTTGACCCGCAGCGAGACGTTGCCGATCAGCTCGGCGTCGAGCCGCGAGCGGATCTGGCGGGCGGTCAGCTTGTCGCCGCCCTGCGTGCCGGCGAGCGGCGAGGTGTTGATCCCGATCACGACCGAGAGCGAGGGCTCGTCGACGGTGATCACCGGCAGCGGCTGCGGGTTCTCCGGATCGGCCAGCGTCTCGCCGATCGTCACCTCTTCGATCCCGGCGACGGCGATGATTTCCCCGGGCCCCGCTTCCTCCGAGGGCACCCGGTCCAGGCCCTCGGTGACGTAGAGCTCGGAGACCGCGGCGCGCTGGATGCTGCCGTCGGCCCGGCACCAGGCGAGCTGCTGGCCGGAGCGGATGTTCCCCTGGTGCACGCGGCAGATCGCCAGCCGTCCCACGTAGGGCGAGGCGTCGAGGTTGGTCACGTGCGCCTGCAGCGGCGTCCCCTGGTCGTACTGCGGCGCCGGGATCTTCTCCAGCATCAAGTCGAGCAACGGGGTGAGGTCGGTGCCCTCGACGCCCTCCTCGAGCGCCGCCCAGCCCTCTTTGGCGTTGGTGTAGACGATCGGGAAGTCGATCTGCTCGGAGTCGGCGTCGAGGTCCATGAACAGCTCGTAGACCTCGTCGACGACCTCGGCGATCCGCGCGTCCGGGCGGTCGACCTTGTTGACGACGAGGATGATCGGCAGCTTGCGCTCCAGCGCCTTGCGCAGAACGAAGCGCGTCTGGGGCAGCGGCCCCTCGCTCGCGTCGACCAGCAGCAGCGCCCCGTCGACCATCGTCAGCGCCCGCTCGACCTCGCCGCCGAAGTCGGCGTGCCCGGGGGTGTCGACGATGTTGAACTTGACGCCGTCACGGGTGACGGCGGTGTTCTTGGCGAGGATCGTGATCCCCTTCTCCTTCTCGAGGTCCATCGAGTCCATCACCCGATCGGCGACCTCCTGGCCTTTGCGGAAGGTGCCGGTCTGCCACAGCATCGCGTCGACCAGGGTCGTCTTCCCGTGGTCGACATGGGCAATGATCGCGATGTTCCTGAGGTCTTCTCGGCTCGTGGTCATGGGGAGAGGGTGAGAGTAGGGGAGAGGCGCTCCCAGCAAGACGAAGCCCGCCTTGGAGGCGGGCTTCGCAGACTGCTTAAGCGTTCGAAAAAGCTACTGCTGCTGAACGCTCGCTGCGGCCGGACCCTTCGGGCCTTCTTCGGACTCGTAGCTCACTTTGGCGCCCTCGGTGAGGGACTTGAAGCCCTCGCCCAGAATCGCGCTGTGATGGACGAAGACGTCCTTCGAGCCGTCGTCGGGCGTGATGAACCCGTAGCCCTTGTCGTCACTGAACCACTTGACAGTTCCAGTCGGCATGCATTGCCTCCACTTCATGTGCTGCGAACGCGGAGGATGCAAAAGCAACGACTGCGAGCGCTACGCACAACTTTCGCCGGTAATCACCGGCCCTAACGAAGGGGACCGTAGCAGGATCTCCCGGTGGCACGGTGCCGAAAGGCGGGCCTGGCGGGGTTGCGGCGCAGGGGTCAGGTTGGGCGGCCGAACCGCCGATACGGGAAGAGGATGTTTCCAACCGGGCTCTTCTCCCGCCGCAGCGCAGTGCTGTTTCTTCCCCTGCTCGCCCTTGCCTGCCTTCCGTCTGCGAGCTTCGCGGCTCCGCCGTTGAAGAAGGACGAGGGCCCGCTCTCTCCCGCGTTGACGATCCTTGCCAAGCCTGCGGTCCGCTCGCTGCCGGCGGCCAGGCAGGCGCGGCTCGCCGGAATAGCGGTCGATGGGCCGGGCAGCCTGGTCCGCGACGGTGGGAGGGTGCTGGTCGACGTTCGCCTCGACCGCGGGGCGATCGCGACGCTGCCGCAACTGCGCGATGTGGGCGCGCGGGTGGTCGCCGTCAGCCGGCCCTACCAGCGGGTCACCGTGTCGGTGCCGCAGGGCCGGCTCGGCGACCTCGCGGCCGTGCCGAACGTCGCCGCCGTGACCCAGGTCCGGACGCCGATCCTCAGGGCCTTCGGCGAATGCGAAGGCGGCAGCGTCGTCTCCGAGGGCGTCTCCCAGCTGAACGTGCCGCCGGCGCGGGAAGCGCCCTTCGAAGTCGAAGGCGAAGGCATCACCGTCGGCGTCCTCTCCGACTCCCTCAACCAGGCGACCGAAGCGATCGCGGGCGGGCCCGTCGCGACCAAACTGCCGCGGGACGTCCTCTCCAAGGATCTGCCCGGCAAACGGAACACCTGCCCCGGGCAGTCGACCGCGGTCGAAGATCTCAGGGACTACGAAGGGGAAGAACACCCCTTCGACGAGGGGCGGGCGATGCTGCAGATCGTCCACGACATGGCGCCGAGCGCCGAACTCGCCTTCAACAGCGCCTTCAACGGCGAACTCGCCTTCGCCGCAGGGATCGAAGACCTCGCCAAGCCGGTGATCGAAGGCGGCGCGGGCGCCCAGGTGATCGTCGACGACGTCGGCTACTTCGAAGAGCCCTTCTTCCAGGACGGCCCGGTCGCCGTCGCGGTCAACCGGGTCACCGAAGCGGGTGCCACGTACCTCTCGGCCTCCGGCAACGACAACCTCTTCGACGGCGAAGGCAACGAAATCGCCTCCTGGGAAGCGCCGGAGTACCGCGACTCCGGCGCCTGCCCGCAGGAAGTCGCGGCGCTCGCCGAATTCAACGGCAGCCACTGCTTGGACTTCAACCCGGGCGCAGCAACCGATCGCACCTTCGGGATCGAGGTCGAACCGCACGAAGACCTCAGCCTCGACCTGCAGTGGGCCGAACCGTGGGAAGGGGTCGAAACCGACCTCGACGCCGTCCTGCTCGACTCCAACGGCAAAGTGCTGACCGGCTCGGCAGAAGAAAACATCGGCGGCACCCAGCAACCGGTGGAGATCGTCCAGTGGGAAAACGAAAGCTCGACCGAGAAGACGGTGCAGCTGGCGATCAACAAGTTCTCCGGCCCCAACGATCCGCGCCTCAAGTTCATCCTCCTGCAGAACGGCGGCGGGGTCAGCGGCATCGAGTACCCCAAATCCGGTGGAGGCGACGTGGTCGGGCCGAGCATCTACGGCCACGCCGCCTCCGCCGCCGCGATTGCAGCGGCGGCGGTCCCCTTCAACGACGGCGCCGAACCCGAGTCCTACTCGTCCCGGGGGCCGGTGACCCACTACTTCGGCCCGGTCGAAGGCGCCGGGCCGGCGGCGGAGCTGCCTGCGCCGGAAGGGATCTCCAAGCCCGAGGTCGCGGCCACCGATTGCGGGGCGACGACCTTCTTCGCCATCCAGCCGAAATTCGAACCCGGCGTCTGGCGTTTCTGCGGCACCTCCGCCGCCGCTCCCCACGCAGCGGGCGCCGCGGCCCTGCTCCTCGAGGCCGAACCCGGAACCTCGCCCGCAGAAGTGCGCGAAGCCCTCGCCTCCAGCGCCGCCCCCGTCGGCGCCTTTGGCTCCTGCGCGGTCGGCGGCGGTCTGGTCGATGTGGTCGGGGCGCTGGAAGCGATCGGAACCGGCCCGCCCTTCCCCTCGCCGCCGGCCTGCGAACCGCCCAGCGCCGCCGGCCCGGTCTTCGTCGCGCCCGGCAACTGGGGATCCGAAACTCCGCCCGCACCGCCGGTCAATCCGGTGACGCCGCCTCCGACCATGCCGGCGGCGGAACCCCAGCCGCAGCCGCAGCCGGAAGTCCGTGCCCCCGCCACCACCTTCGCCAAGCACCCGGCGGCGACCGTGAGGACGCGCGGAAGCGGCGCCCAGGTCGTCTTCCGCTTCGGTGCCGACCAGGCCGGCGTCACCTTCCTCTGCAAGGTCGACCGCTCGCCGTTCGCCTTCTGCCCGCAGAAGCTGGTGCGCCGCTTCGCGATCGGCCGCCACCTGGTCAAGGTCAAGGCGCGCGGCGCCACCGGCCTGGTCGACCAGACCCCGGCCAGCTTCAGCTTTCGCGTCGTCGCAACCGGCTGATCTCGACGGCGGCGTTCAGGCCTCGCCGCGTCGCGCCTGCCGCCGCATCGTCCAGTGGCCGGCGCCCAGCAGCGCCAGCAGGGCGAGGCCGCTGCCGATCACCAGCGGGTCGGTGATCGAGACGTCCTCGAGCCGGGTGCCGAAGTAGACCGAGAGGGCGGTGATCGGCAGGTACCCGACCGCCGTCGTCCAGAGGAACCGCCCGAGCGGCACCCGCGCCGCCCCCGCCGCGTAGGAGACGATGCTGAAGGGCAGGATCGGGATCAGGCGCATCGCGATCAGCAGCGTCGCGCCGCCGCGCTCGATCGAGCGCTCGACCCGTTCGAAGCGCTCCGCGCCGAACCAGCGGTCGAGCAGGGGCCTGGCGATCGAGCGGCCGATCGCCCAGCAGACCAGCCCGTTGAGGAGCCAGCCGACGGTCATCAGCGCCAGCGCCGGGAAGAACCCGTAGGCGAAGCCGGCCGCCGCGTCGACGATCTCCGCCGGATAGAAGACGATCGCGTGGAGGATGGCGAGGGCGAGGATCAGAAGCGGCCCCCAGAAGCCCAGCTCGTCGATCTGGTTGCGGACCTCGTCGTGGTCGCCCTGCAGCGCCGCGCTGACCGAGTCCCGCAGCGGGTCGACGGCGGTCACGATCAGCGCCATCACGGCGATCCCGGCGAGGGTGATCGCGATCTCGGCCCAGGGCAGGCGATTCCTCTCCACCCGGCAAGGCTAGATGGCGCCGGCGTGCGGAGGGTTCAGCCGCGCAGCCGCTCGGCCAGGCCCGAGTGGCGGCCGCCGCTGTCGTCCCGCCGCACCGCCGAGGCGAGAGAGGCCTGGTCGCCGACCAGGACGCAGCTGTTGCGGGCGCGGGTGATCGCGGTGTAGAGGAGCGGGCGGTTCAGCATCCGCGAGTGGGAGCGATGGCAGACGCCGACCACGACCGGCACCTCGCAGCCCTGCGCCTTGTGGACCGAGATCGCGTAGGCGAGTCGCAGGGTCCCGGTCTCGCCGTAGGGGATGACCAGCGAGCCGCCGTCGTCGGTGTCGACGACGATCGTCTCCTCGTCGGGGTCGTCGCGGCGGAGAAAGACGATCGAGCCGTTCATCAGCCCCAGCTCGTGCGAGTTGCGGGTCTGGATCAAGCGGTCGCCGATCCGGAAACGGTCGCTCAGCGCCCGCTTTCCGTCGGGGTTCAGCTCTGCCTGCAGCCGCTCGTTGAGGGCGTCGATCCCGACCGGCCCGCGGTACATCGGCGCCAGCACCTGGACCTCGCGGATCGGGTCGACGGCGAATTTGGACGGGGCTCGCTCGGCCACCACCTCGACCACCGTCTCCAGCGCCCGCTCCGGGGTGGCGCGCTCGATGAAGAAGAAGTCGTGGTCCTGGTCGGGACCCGGCTCGAGGTGGGGCGGCCGCCCTTGGTTGATCTCGTGGGCGGCGGTGGTGATCATCGAGCGCGCTGCCTGGCGGAAGATCTGGGTCAGCCGCACCACCGGCGCCGCGCCGGAGGAGATCAGGTCCTCGAACGGCTTGCCGGCGCCGATCGGCGGCAGCTGGTCGGCGTCGCCGACGAGGACGACGTGGGTGCTCTCGGCGAGGCCGCCGAGCAGCACCTCGGCGAGGCGCAGGTTCAGCATCGAGGACTCGTCGACGATCACCAGGTCGGCGGGCAGCGGCCGCCCCGGGCGGAAGGCCGGTTCCCGTCCCGGCATCCACTCCAGCAGGCGGTGGATCGTCATCGCCTCGTGGCCGGTCGCTTCCTCCAGCCGCCGCGCGGCGCGGCCGGTCGGGGCGCAGAGCGCGATCGTCGCGTTAGCCGCTTCGGCCTCGGCGACGATCTCCTTCGTGCACTTGGTCTTGCCGACCCCCGGGCCGCCGGTGAGGACCGAGACCCGCGCCCCGAACGCGGCGCGGACCGCCGCCCACTGCTCGTCGGTGAGGTCGTCGCGCGGCGTCTCGCCCGGATCGTGGTCGAGGTGGGGGGGTGCGGCGGCGCGGACGGCGAGCGTCGCCGCCACGGCGCGCTCGCTCTCCAGCGTGCCGGCGCGGTAGATCCGCTCATGGTCGTCGACCAGCCCGCGCGCCTCGACCAGCACGTCGGGGTCGGCGGAGAGCCCGATCAGCCGCGCCGTGCGCCGGCCCAGCTCCTCCAGCGGCAGGTAGCTGTTGCCCTGCTGCTCGGCCTCGATCACGGCGTAGAGCGCCGCCGCCTGGGCGCGGCGGCTCGACTCGGGCGGCACGTCGGCGGCGAGGGCAATCTTGTCCGCCCGCGCGAAGCCGACCCCCGGCACCTCGGTCAGCCGGTAGGGGTCCTCGTGCAGGACGGTCATCGAGTGCTCGCCGTAGCGGGCGTGGATCGGCGCCGCCAGGTGCGCGAGCCCGTGCGGCGCCAGCTGCACGTGGAGGTCGCGGATCGCCCGGCTGGCGAACCAGGACTGGGTCGCCGCCGCGGCTTGGTCGGCGCTGACCCCGCGCAGCGAGCCGAAGACCCGCTGCGGGTCGGCCGCGATCGCCTGCAGGACCCCCTCGCCGTGCTCGTCGCAGAGGCGCTCGGCCCGCTTCTGGCCGATGTGGCGCAGCGAGGTCAGGTATGCGACCTGTCCCTCGCGGTCGGCCGGGTCGAGCGGCAGGGCACCCTGCGCCCGCAGCTGGCGGCCGTAGCGGTTGTGGGTCTGCCACTCGCCGCTGACTTCGGCCCGGTCGCCGGCGTCGAGGTGGGCCACCGGCCCGACCAGGGCGAAGCCTTCGCCGGACTCGGCCTCCTGGACCTCGAGCACCGCGTAGCCGTCGTCCTCGGCTTTGTAGATGACGCCGATCACCTCCACGGTCCCGGTGTAGGAGGCCGCGTCGGCGTCGAAGAGGGTCGCGGATCGCATGGCTCGACTAAGGCTAGGCCCCGGCAAGGCGCGACCCGCCTTCCCCGAGGCCGCAGTTTCCGGGCGCGGCAATGGGCTAGGTTCGCGCAATGGCGCCCAAGCGACCCCAGGCCGGCCTCTGCGACCGCTGCCGGCACCAGCGCCTGGTGCCGAACACGCGCGGTTCGGTCTTCTCGCTCTGCGAGCGCTCGCGCTCCGAACCCGCCTATCCGCGCTACCCGCGGCTGCCGGTGCTCAGCTGCCCGGGCTTCGAGCCAGCTCGGGACGAGTCCGGGCGGCGCCGATAGCGGCCCCGATCAGGCCGAGCCCGAAGACCGCCGCCGCGATCCCGACGAGGAAGCCGAGAGCCGGCACCAGCGCCGCCGCGCGGAGGATCGCCAGGCCCGCGAGGAAGGCGAGGATCTGGTTCCGCGGCTGCTTCACGATCCTGCGGCCGAGGACCCAGGCCGAGGCGCAGTAGGCGACCGCCCAGAGCGGCGCCCAGGCGAGGAGGATCACGAAGCCCAGCGGCAGCCCGACGAGCGTCACCGCGGCGATCGCCGCCGCGACGGGGATCGCGATTGCGATTGCGATGCCGATCGCGATCAGCGGCCCGATCCGCTCGTGCGAGCGGGCCTCGATCGCGTCGGCGGCGCGCGGGGCGATCAGCAGCAGCAGGGTGCCGAGGACCGCCATCGAGATTCCGATGCCGAGCCAGAGGACGAAGACGCTGACGAGGGGGAGGAGGTCGAGACCGTCGATCCCGTTCTCCCGGGAGATGTCTCCGTGGACGATCGCGCTGCCGGCGACGATCGGCCGCTGGTCGGCGTAGTGGATGTTGCCGTCGACCAGGGCCCGCGGCAGCAGGCGGGCCTGGCCGCCGATGGTGACCAGGCTGCCGTCGATCGTGCCGCTGACCAGGGCGTCGCCGGAGACGAGGACCACGTCGCCGGTCACGTGCCCGGCCAGGTTCACGTCGCCGCTAACGACGACGATCCCGTCGACCGTGTCACCGCGGGGGACCGAGACGTCGCCGGTGACGACGACGATCGCGCCTTCCCTGTGGGCCGAGGTCTGCGCCGGGGCGACCGCCGGCAGCGCCAGCGCGGCGAGGAGGACGAGGGCGGCCAGGGACGAGATGCGACGCATCGGCCCCCAGCCTACCCCGATCGCTCAGCTCCTCATCGGGTCGGGCTCGCCGAGCTTGCTGACCTCGGGCGCCTCGTAGACCGCGCCGGGGACGCCGCCGACGATCACCATCCGGATCCCGTCGGCCCCCGGCCAGACCTTCCGCTTCGTGCCCGCGGCGACCCGCGCCATGTGGTCGGGATCGAGCGGGAAGCGCTCGCCGTCGATCTCGATCTCGCCACCCCCGCGGATTGCCATGAAGACCTCCTCCTGGCCGTCTTCGGCGTGGTCGTGCTCGGGGTAGTTGTCGAAGTTCGGCGGCATGTCGATCACCTGCAGCCCGAAAGACTCCACGCCGAGCTCGGCCCGCGCCCGTTTGAAGGCGCCGAGGTAGATCGCCTCCATGTCGTCGATCTTCTTCACCGCGTACTCGCCCATATCGCTCTCCCTTTGTAGCCCGCCGGCCTGCCCGACGGTTCTAACGAACGTTCGTGCTTTTGCGCACCACGCTTGTGTGAGACCCGTCACCGCAACGGGTAGCTAGCGTTCCGGTAGCCGCAGACCAGCTCGGAAAGGAACTTCAGATGGACGTTGCGATCGGCCTTCCCAACGCAGTGCCAGGCACCACCGGCGAGCGGCTGACGGCGTGGGCGCGGCGCGCCGAGGCGCGTGGCTTCTCCAGCCTTGGGACGATCGACCGGATCGCCTATCCCAACATCGAGCCGCTGACCGCGCTCGCCGCCGCCGCGGCGGTCACCGAGCGAATCGGGCTGGCGACCACGGTCCTGCTCGGGCCGCTGCGGGAAAACCCGGTGGCGCTGGCGAAGCAGGTCGCCAGCGTGCACGCGATCTCCGGCCACCGGATGACGCTGGGGATCGGGCTCGGCGGCCGCGAGGACGACTACGAGGTCGCCGGCGTCGAGACCGGGACGCGCGGCAAGGATCTCGACGCGATGCTGGAGCGCGTCTGGGAGGTCTGGAAGGGCGACGAGATGGGTCCCGACACGGCTTCGCACCCGCGGGTCCTCGTCGGCGGCTCGGTCGAGGCGTCGTTCAAGCGCGCCGCCCGCTTCGGCGACGGCTGGATCGCCGCCGGCGCGCCGCCGCAGCAGTTCGCCGAGTGGCGGGCGGACTTCGAGAAGGCCTGGTCGGAGTCGGGCCGCAGCGAGCCCCCGCAGAACGCCGCCCTCGCCTACTTCTCCCTCGGCGATCGCGCCGAGGAGGACGCCAAGGCCTACCTGACCGACTACTACGCCTGGCTCGGCGAGGGCGTCGCCAACTTCATCGCCGACTCGGCCGCCAAGGACGCCGAGGCCGTCCAGGGGGTCATCTCCGCTTTCGCCGACGCCGGCTGCCAGGAGCTCTTCCTCTTCCCGAGCTCCAGCGACCCGCAGCAGGTCGACCTCCTCGCCGACGCCGCAGGTCTGTAGCGCCATAAGCTCGGCCGAAGATGGCCGACGATCTGCCGATCCACCTCTTCGCCGACCCCGGCGAGCTGGAGGCGTGGCTGGATGAGCACGGCGGTTCCTGCGAGGGCGCCTGGCTGAAGATCGCCAAGAAGGGAACGGGAAAGCGCAGCGTCACCTACGCCGAGGCGCTGGAGCTGGCGCTCTGCTTCGGCTGGATCGACAGCCAGAAGCGCGGCTTCGACGAGACCTACTTCCTGCAGCGGTTCACCCCGCGCCGTCCGCGAGGGCGCTGGTCGAAGATCAACCGCGAGAAGGCCGAAGCGCTGATTGCGGCGGAGAAGATGCGCCCGGCGGGGCTCGCCGAGGTCGAGGCGGCGAAGGCCGACGGTCGCTGGGAGGCGGCCTACGAGGGGCAGCGCACCGCCGCGGTCCCCGAGGACCTGCAGCGCGAGCTCGACGCCAACCCCGCCGCGGCCGAGTTCTTCGCGTCCCTCAACAGCGCCAACCGTTACGCGGTGATCTACCGGCTGAACGACGCGAAAAAGCCCGAGACCCGCGAGCGCCGCCTCCGCAAGTTCGTCGCCATGTTCGAACGCAGAGAAACGCTGCATTGAGAAAGTCGGGGGACCCCCGGAGGAGCCTCCCAAATTTGCGACGGAAGGGGTCCCCCGGCTCTCTCTCCCTACACTCGCCGCATGGACCGCGAGCTGCTGATCACGACCCTGGCCGAGACGGGGGAGCCCTCCTACCGCGCCGAGCAGGTGTGGGAGTGGGTGGCGCGTGGAGCGCGCTCCTTCGAGGAGATGACCAACCTGCCGGCGGCGCTGCGCGAGCGGCTCGAGGCGGAGGTGATGTTCTCGACCCTGACCGTCGCCGCCGAGGCGAAGTCCGACGACGGCACCGTCAAGACCCTCTTCCACACCGCCGACGGTCGCCCGATCGAGGCGGTGCTGATGCGCTATCGAGACGGCCGCCGTTCGGTCTGCCTCTCCTCGCAGTCGGGCTGCCCCCTGACCTGCACCTTCTGCGCAACCGGGCAGATGAAGTTCGGCCGCAACCTCGAGGTCGACGAGATCCTCGACCAGGCGCTCCACTTCCGCCGCACCGAAGCGATCGACCACGTCGTCTTCATGGGGATGGGGGAGCCGACGATGAACATCGACAACGTCCTCGCCGCCTGCAAGCTGCTGCCCGACCTCGGCGTCACCCACCGCCGCACCGCGATCTCCACCGTCGGCTGGGTGCCCGGGATCGATCGCCTCGCCGAGTGCGAGATGCCGGTCAGCCTGGCGCTCTCGCTGCATGCCCCCAACGACGGCCTGCGCTCGCAGATCATGCCGGTCAACGAGCGCTACCCGATAGCCGAGGTGCTGGCCGCCTGCGAGCGCTACCGCGCCGCCCGCCGTCGCAAGGTCTTCGTCGAGTACGTGATGCTCGACGGCGTCAACGACCACCCCGAGCACGCCCGCGAACTCGCCCGGCTGCTCGACCCGCGCGGCTACAAGGTCAACCTGATCCCCTACAACCCGACCGGCGCCTACGACGGCTCCTCGCCCGAGCGGATCGAGCGCTTCCGCGCAATCCTCGCCGAGCACCGCGTCACCGCCACCGTTCGCCTCACCCGCGGCCGCGACATCGAGGCCGCCTGCGGCCAGCTAGCCGCCGCCTCCGCCTGACCCGCGAACTGCATCAACTTTCCTGCCTCCGGGGCGTGAATTTGATGCGGTTCGGAAACTGGCCAGCTAGCCAGTTACGATGCCCCGCATGGCCACGGTCGACACCTCCGCCCCGGTCGCCCGTCCCCCGGAGATGTCCGGCAACCCGGTGCGGCGGGTCGTCAGCGACTTCGTCGACGAGTGGCGGGGGAGGGGGAAGTTCCCGCCTGGCCACACCGACTTCAGCTGGGCCCGAACCCACCAGATCGCCCACGACCCGCTGCCGTTGCTGCTCGGCGCCTACGAAGAGTTCGGCCCGATCTTCAGCTTGCGGCTGCTGCACTCGCGGGTCGTCTTCATGCTCGGCCCGGAGGCCAACCACTTCGTCACCGTCGGCCATCCCGAGAACTTCCACTGGCGCGAGTCGAGCTTCGGCGACCTGATTCCGCTGCTCGGCGACGGCCTGCTCACCGTCGACGACGACTACCACGACCGGGCGCGGGCGATCATGATGCCCGCCTTCCACCGCGAGCAGATCGTCGCCGCGACCGAGGCGATGACGATCGAGGCCGATCAGGCGATCGCCGCGCTTCCGGTTGGCGAGGTCGTCGACATATACGAGTGGATGCGCAACCTGGCGATGCGGATCGCGATGCGGGCGCTGCTCGGCCTCGACCCCGACGAGGCCGGCAAGGGCGCCGCCGCGGCCGAGCACTTCGAGCGCGCCCTCGGCTACTACGGGATCGACTTCGGACTGCGCCTGCTCCGCGGCCCGGGCTCGCCGTGGCGCAAGCTGGTCTCATCCCGCGCGGTCCTCGACGAAATCGTCTTCGGCGAGATCGCCCGCCGCCGCGCCCACCCGGACCCGGGCCGCAACGACATCCTCAGCCTCCTCGTCGGCGCCCGCGGCGCCGGCGGCGAGGAATTCACCGACACCGAGATCCGCGACCAGGTGATGACCCTGATGTTCGCCGGCCACGACACCTCGACCTCGACCCTGACCTTCATGCTGCACGAGCTGGCGCGCCACCCCGAGGTGACCAGCCGCCTGCACGCCGAGCAGGACGAGGTGCTCGGCGGCGAGAGCCCGACCGCGCTGCAGCTGGAAAAGGAGATGCCCTACCTGGACATGGTCCTCGACGAGGTCCTGCGCCTCTACCCGCCGGCCTGGATCGGTCCGCGCCGGGCGGTCCGCGAGTTCGAGTTCGGCGGCTACGCCGTCCCTAAGGACGCCTACGTCAACTACTGCTCCTGGGCCAGCCACCGGCTGCCCGAGGTCTTCCCCCAGCCCGAGGCCTTCATCCCCGAGCGCTTCACCCGCGAGCGCAAGGCTGCGCTCCCCCGAGGCGCCTACGTCCCCTTCGGCGGCGGTTCCCGAATCTGCATCGGCAAGCGCTTCGGCCAGACCGAGGTGAAGCTGGTGGCAACCAAGCTCCTCCAGCACCTCCGCATCGAGTCCCTCCCCGGCCGCACCGTAACGATCCGCCAGATGCCAACCCTGTCACCCCGCGGCGGCCTGAAGATGAGGACCCTCCTGCGGGAATAGAAAAGTGGGTTGGAAGGCGGGGGTGGTGACCTCCTCCAGACACTCAACATCGAGCCATTGGCGAGATGTGTCTGGAGGGGGTCACCAC